>NZ_JAHYSG010000003.1 GCF_022095675.1 Dactylosporangium sp. AC04546
CGACCGCCCCGGCCCCGTAGATGATCCATCGCACACCCCGACCGTAGCGCACGGCACACTATTTCTATTGACATCGATCCCGTCCGCCACGGACCGTTGGCTGAATGCGTTTAGCCGGGGGAAAACGTCATGTCATACACCACTGTGGTCGTCGGGACCGACGGCTCCACGTCCTCGCTCGTGGCGGTCGACCGGGCCGTCGCGCAGCTGGCGGACACGGCGGAGGCGCAGCTGATCGTGGTCTGTGCGTACTGTCCGGCCGGGTCGGAGTACGACGGCACGCTGACGCCGCGGGCCGCGCAGGAGGCGGTGCGGGCGGCGGTCGCGCGGGTCGTGGCCGCGGGGGCGCCCGAGCCGCAGACCGAGCTCGTCGAGGGCTCGGCCCACCAGGCGCTGCTGTCGGTCGCCGAGGCGCAGTCGGCCGACCTGATCGTGCTGGCCAAGCGCGGCCTGGGGCCCGCGACGGGACCGGGGCTGGGCTCGGTCCCGTCGGTCGTCATCCACCGCGCCGGCTGCGACGTGCTCGTCGTCGCCGACTGAGCGTCAGTACCTGAACGCGGCCACCGCGCTGCGCAGGTCGGTCGACATCGTGCTGAGCTCGCCGGCCGCGGCCCGGGCCGTGGCGGCGCCGTCCCTGGTGCTGTCGGCGGCCTCGACGACCTCCGTCATGCCGCCGCCGATCCGGCCGGTGCCACCGGCCGCGATGCTCAGGTCGGCGGCCATGCTGCCGGCCGTGGCGCTCTGCTCCTCGACCGCCGCCGCGATCGTGGTCTGGTACTCGTTGATGCGCCGGATGACCTCGCTGACGCTCGCGATCGACTCGACCGCGTTGCCCGTGTCGGCCTGGATGGCCTGGACGCGGCGGTCGATCTCCTCCGTGGCCTTGGCGGTCTCCTGGGCCAGGTCCTTCACCTCGCCGGCGACGACCGCGAACCCCTTGCCGCTCTCCCCCGCGCGGGCCGCCTCGATCGTGGCGTTGAGGGCCAGCAGGTTCGTCTGCTCGGCGATCGCGGTGATGACCTTGACGACGTTGCCGATCTCGGCCGAGGAGACGCCGAGGCGCCGCATGATGTCCTCGGTGGCCGCGGCGACCTCGACGCCCTCGCGGGCGACGGTGGCGGCCTCGCTGGCGCTGACCGAGATCTGCCGGATCGACTGGCCCATCTCGTCGGCGCCGCCGGCAACCGACTGGACGCTGCCGGACACGTCGTTGAGGTCGTTGCCGATCGTGGCGATCCGCTCGGAGGTCCGCTGGGCGTTGCGCTCCAGGGCCTGGCTGGTCTGCTCCAGCTCGGCGGCCCGCCCGGCGAGCCCGGTGCTGCTGCCGGCCAGGGTGCCGACCGCGGCGCGCATCTGGGCGGTCGCCGAGTTCAGCGACCTGGCCATCTCGCCGAGCTCGTTGCCCGTGGTCACGTCGACGGTCTGGGTCAGGTCACCGCCGGCGACGGCGTGCAGCGTGTGCCGCAGCCGCTGCAGCGGCCGGATGATGGTGCCGGCGACGAGCGCGGCCAGGACCAGGGCAAGCAGCAGCCCGGCCACGAGGACGACCGCGACGACGAGGCGGGCCTGGTCGTAGACGTCCTGGGCCTGCTTGAGGCGCTGCTGGCCGATGGTCACGGAGATGGTGCTGAGCTCGTCGAGGGCGGCGATCGCCTTGTCGGACGCGGGGTTGAGCCGCTGGACGCGCAGGTTGTCGAACTCGGCGAGCCGGCCGGCGTTGCGCAGGACGAGGGCCTGCTCGCGCAGTTCGAGGAACTCCTGCCAGGCCGCGGTGAAGCGGCCGAAGGCGGCGCGCTGCTCGCCGGTGAGCGGGAAGCGGCCGTACGTCTGGATCGCGGCCCCGATGTCCTTGAGCGTCTGGTCCTGCATCGCGCTGAAGGTCTGCCGGGCCTGGTCGGTCGTCGCGGTCGTCGTCGCGAGGGCGCTGTACCGGAACTTCCACACCAGCTCGTGCAGCTTGCCGAGGTCGTCGGCGGGCGCGACGGCCTGCCGGTACATGGCGTCGCCCTGCTCGGCGACCGAGCCCATGCGGACCAGGCTGAGCACACCGACGACCAGCGCCACCAGGCCGGTGACGGCCACCGTGAGGACGATCGCCTTACGCACGCCGAGCGAACCGACCAACCGATCCACCACGTCGACTCCCGAAACGAACGGGCACCCCGGCCGTCCTCCCCGCTCAGCTCATCGGCGCGCCGGCGCCGGCGTTGAGACAATCGCGGGGCCGGATCGGCGGAGCGGGTGACAGCGTCCGCGGCGGTCGCTTCAGTTGCCCTCGTCGTCGGAGTGGGCGATCGTCCAGAGCATCAGGGCGACGGCGGCGCGCCGGCGGCCGGCCGGGTCGGTCGGGACATATCCGAGCCGGGTGGGGAGCCACGCCAGCCGGTCGTGCAGGGTCGAGTGGTGCACGTGCAGCTGGGCCGCCGCCTGCCGCAGGCTGGTGTGGTGCATGACGGCCTGGAGCGTCTCGACGACCCATGGGTGGTTGACGAGGAGACGGTCGAGCAGCTGGACGTCCTCGACGGCGGCGGCCTCCTGCCGCGTGAAGCGTTCGGCGACGGCGGCGATGGCGCCCAGCTGGTCGTGGAACACCAGCGAGGGTCCGATCCCGGTCGGGTGGCCGGCCAGGCGGAGCGCCACGCGGGCCCGGGCAAGCGCGGCCGGCAGCTGGTCAGGATGCTCGGCGACCGCCGCGCCGGCCCGGACGTCGTGGGGCAGCACAGGTGTCCCGGGCAGCAGGGTCACCAGGTGGTGCGCGATCTCCGCGCTGCGGGGCGACGGCGCTGTGCCGGACGCCCGCACGACGACGGTGACCGCTCCGGCCAGCCCCAGTCGTGTGGTGGCGTCGCGGCGGTCCGCCGCGGTGGCGTCGGGGTCGCAGGCGATCCTGACCGCCGCCGCGGCGGAGCTGTGCGTGAGGGTGGCGGTCAGGGCCTGGATGCCGCGGGACAGCCGTTCGAGGATGAGCGCGTCCAACGGGCCGGGAGGTCCGGCGCGTTCCAGCCAGACCCATGAGCCGGTGCCGCCGGGCACCGCGACGCGCGGCCAGGTGTGGTCGTCGTCCTCGGGCAGGGTCCGGCCGTCCTGCAGGAACCGGCGGGTCAGCCCGCGGTCCGCGAGGTGTGCGCCGGCGGGGCAGCCGGCGAGTGCGGCGGCGGCCCGGATGAACGCACCGACCGGGGCCCGTTCGTCGACGAGGTGGTCGAAGTGGTCGATGACCCGCAGCGCTGTGGCTGCGTCGTCGTTCTCGACTTCGAGCCGGCCGATCAGGTCCCGCACGTGCACCTCCACCCCGACTATGCCGTACCGGCCGGCCGGCCACCAGTTCCGGCTGGTCAGCCCTCGAGTCAGCCCTCGCGTCAGCCCTCGACTGCCCGCCGGAGGTACTCGTCGCGGGTGGCCCGCGAGGCCTGGGAGACCGCGGCGTGGGCTGCCATCAGGTCGAAGCCGTGGAAGCCGCCGCCCCACATGTGCAGGTCGACGACGACGCCCGCCTGCGACAGCCGGGTGGCGTAGGTGACGGCCTCGTCGCGGAACGACTCGGCCGACCCGGTGTCGATGTACGTGCGGGGCAGGCCGGTCAGGTCCTCGGCACGGGCGGGCGCCGCGTACGGCGAGACGGCCGGTCCTCCTCGTCGCTCACCCAGCAGCGCGGTCCAGCCGTACAGGTTGTCGTTGCGGTCCCAGACCCCCTCGCCGTCGAGCATGCGGCTGCTGTGGGTCTCCAGCCGGTCGTCGAGCATCGGGCAGATCAGCACCTGATGGCTGAGCGTGGGGAACTGGCGGTCGCGGGCGAGCAGTGCGGTTCCCGCCGCCAGCCCGCCACCGGCGCTCGCGCCGACGATGAGCAACCGCCGCGGGTCGATGCCCAGTTCGGCGGCGTTGTTCGCGGTCCACACCAGCCCGGCGTAGCAGTCCTCGACCGGTGCCGGGTCGGGATGCTCGGGCGCGAGGCGGTACTCCACCGACACGACGACCGCCTTGCCTTCGGCGACGAGGGGCACGAACATGTCCGCCCCTGACCGGCGGTCGCCGACGACCATGCCGCCGCCGTGGGTGTGGTAGATCCCGGCGACAGATCCCGCCGGGTTCGCCGGCCGCAGGATGAGCACGGTGATGTCCGGCTCGCCGGCCGGTCCGGGAACCTCGCGCTCCTCGACCGTGACCAGACCCCCCGCGGTGAGGTCGGACTGCTCCATCCCCGGGATGCCGTCGATCATCGCCTGCCGCAGCAGCGGCAGGTTCTCCGCGCTGAACGGCAGCAGCGCTTCCCGCGCCACCTCCAGGGCGGGCGCGAGTTCGGCGTCGAAGGCGGGTCGGATCGGCGTGTCGGTGGCGACGGTCGTGGCGTGTTGGTCCGGCATGGTTGGCCCCTTCCCTGTGAGCTGGCTCACTCACTGTCGGCCAACGTGGAACCTGCCGGAAACCGGTCCATGGCGGGAACTGCCGCCTCTACCCCCGCCATTTGGCGGGGGTAGACGCAGGAACGAACACCAAGGCGGCTACTTGGCGTTGAAGTAGGACGCGTCCGGGTGGTGGATGATGATCGCGTCCGTGGCCTGCTCCGGGACCAGCTGGAACTCCTCCGACAGCGAGACGCCGATGCGGTCCGGGCGCAGCAGGGCCACCGTCTTGGCGCGGTCCTCCAGGTCCGGGCAGGCCGGGTAGCCGAAGCTGTACCGGCAGCCGCGGAACTCCGTGCGCAGCAGGCCGTCCAGGTCGGCCGGGTCCTCCGACGCGAGGGGGCGGCCGTCGGGCAGGACCAGCTCCTCGCGGACCCGCTTGTGCCAGTACTCGGCCAGGGCCTCGGTCAGCTGGACCGACAGGCCGTGCACCTCGAGGTAGTCGCGGTACGCGTTCTCGGCGAACAGCTTCGCGGTGTAGTCCGAGACCGGCTGGCCGACCGTGACCAGCTGCATGCCGATGACGTCCAGCTCGCCCGACGAGCGGGGCTTGAAGAAGTCGGCGATGCACAGGCGGCGGTCGCGGCGCTGGCGGGGGAAGGAGAAGCGGGCGCGT
The DNA here is from genome assembly GCF_022095675.1 of Dactylosporangium sp. AC04546. Classification (GTDB taxonomy): domain Bacteria; phylum Actinomycetota; class Actinomycetes; order Mycobacteriales; family Micromonosporaceae; genus Dactylosporangium. The sequence continues at coordinate 5,020 of NZ_JAHYSG010000003.1, forward strand.
TCGCTGTGGCCGTTCTCGTCCAGCACGACGAGGTCGTTGCCCTCGGAGTAGCAGGGGAAGTAGCCGTAGACGACCGCCGCCTCCAGGACCCGGTCCGAGGCCAGGCGGTCCAGCCAGTACCGCAGCCTCGGCCGGCCCTCGGTCTCCACCAGCTCCTCGTAGGAGGGGCCGGTGCCGCCGCGGGCGCCGCGCAGGCCCCACTGGCCGAGGAACGTGGCCCGCTCGTCGAGCAGCGCCGCGTAGTCGCTCAGCGGGATGCCCTTGACGACCCGGGTGCCGAAGAACGGTGCCGCCGGGACGGCGAAGTCCTCGGCGACGTCCGAGCGCACCGAGGCGTCATCCAGCCCCGGCAGGTCGTCGCGGTCCGCGACCGTCCGGGCGCGGCGCTCGCGGCGCGCGGCCAGGGCGGCCTCCCGGTCCGCGTCGATCACCGGCGCGCCGCCCCGCTTCGCCGTCATCACCCGGTCCATGAGTGACAGGCCCTCGAACGCGTCCCGCGCGTAGTGGACCTGGCCCTGGTACACGGCCGACAGGTCGTCCTCGACGTAGGCCCGGGTCAGCGCCGCCCCGCCCAGCAGCACCGGCCAGCGGCCGGCGACGCCGCGGGCGTTCATCTCCTCCAGGTTCTCCTTCATGATCACCGTGGACTTGACGAGGAGGCCCGACATGCCGATCGCGTCGGCATCCTTGGCCTCGGCCTGCTCCAGGATCGCCGAGATCGGCTGCTTGATGCCGATGTTGATGACCTCGTAGCCGTTGTTGGACAGGATGATGTCGACGAGGTTCTTGCCGATGTCGTGGACGTCGCCCTTGACCGTGGCGAGCACGATGCGGCCCTTGCCGGCGTCGTCCTCGGCCTTCTCCATGTGCGGTTCGAGGTAGGCGACGGCGGCCTTCATCACCTCGGCCGACTGCAGCACGAACGGCAGCTGCATCTGGCCGGAGCCGAACAGCTCGCCGACCGTCTTCATGCCGTCGAGCAGCACGTCGTTGATGATCTCGAGGGCCGGCCGGGCGGCCAGGGCCGCGTCGAGGTCGGCCTCCAGGCCGTTGCGCTCGCCGTCGATGATGCGCCGCTTGAGCCGCTCGTCCAGCGGCAGCGCGGCGAGCTCCTCGGCGCGCGACGCCCTGGCCGAGGCGACGTCGACGCCCTCGAACAGCGTGATGAAGCGCTGCAGCGGGTCGTAGCCCTCGGCGCGGCGGTCGTAGACCAGGTCCAGCGCGACCGTGCGCTGCTCCTCGGGGATCTTGTTCATCGGCAGGATCTTCGAGGCGTGCACGATCGCGCTGGTGAGGCCGGCCTGCTGGCACTCGTGCAGGAAGACCGAGTTGAGCACCTGGCGGGCCGCCGGGTTGATGCCGAACGAGACGTTGGAGATGCCCAGGGTGAAGTTGATCCCGGGGTACAGCCGGGAGATCTCGCGGATCGCCTCGATCGTCTCGATGCCGTCGCGGCGGACCTCCTCCTGCCCCGTCGTGATCGGGAACGTCAGGCAGTCGACCAGGATGTCCTCGACGGCCATCCCCCACCGGCCGGTGAGGTCGTCGATGAGGCGGCTCGCCACCCGGACCTTCCAGTCGGCGGTGCGGGCCTGGCCCTCCTCGTCGATGGTGAGCGCGACGACCGCGGCGCCGTGCTCCTTGACCAGCGGCATCATCCGCGCGAAGCGGGAGCCGGGGCCGTCGCCGTCCTCGTAGTTGACCGAGTTGACGATGCACCGGCCGCCGAGCATCTCCAGGCCGGCCTCGATGACCTCGGGCTCGGTCGAGTCGAGCATGATCGGCAGGGTCGAGGCGGTGGCGAACCGGCCGGCCAGCTCGCGCATGTCGGCGGCGCCGTCGCGGCCCACGTAGTCGACGTTGAGGTCCAGCATGTGGGAGCCGTCGCGGGCCTGCTGGCGGGCGATCTCCAGGCAGGTCTGGTAGTCGGCGGCGAGCATCGCCTCGCGGAACGCCTTCGAGCCGTTGGCGTTGGTGCGCTCGCCGACCATGAGGATGCTGGCGTCCTGCCGGAACGGCACGTGGTGGTAGATGCTCGCCACGCCCGGCTCGGCCTGCGGGACCCGCGTGTGCGGGGCCTGCGCGCCGAGGCGGCGGGCGACCGCCGCGATGTGCTCCGGCGTCGTACCGCAGCAGCCGCCGACGAGCCCCGCCCCGTACTCCACGACGAAGCGCTCCAGGGCCTCGGCCAGCTCGTCCGGGGTCAGCGGGTAGTACGCGCCCTGCGCCGTGAGCTGCGGCAGGCCCGCGTTCGGCATGACGGAGACGGGCACCTTCGCGTGCTGGGCGAGGTACCGCAGATGCTCGCTCATCTCGGCGGGCCCGGTCGCGCAGTTGAGCCCGATGAGGTCGACCCCGAGCGGCTCGAGCGCGGTGAGCGCCGCGCCGATCTCCGAGCCGAGCAGCATCGTCCCGGTCGTCTCGACCGTCACGTGGCAGATGATCGGCACGGTCCTGCCGGTCGAGGCCATGGCCCGCTGCGCGCCGACGATCGCCGACTTGGTCTGCAGCAGGTCCTGGCACGTCTCGATGATCAGCGCGTCGGCGCCGCCCTCGATGAGGCCGGCCGCGTTGTCGAAGTACGCGTCGCGCAGCGACCGGAACGGCGCGTGGCCGAGCGTCGGCAGCTTGGTGCCGGGGCCGATCGACCCGAGCACGAACCGCGGCCGGTCGGGGGTGCTGTGCGCGTCGGCGGCCAGCCGGGCCAGCCGCGCGCCGGCCTCGGACAGCTCACGGATCCGCGACTCGATGCCGTACTCACCGAGGTTGGCGAGGTTGGCGCCGAACGTGTTGGTCTCCACCGCGTCCGAGCCGGCCGCGAAGTACTCCTCGTGCACCCCGCGCACCACGTCGGGGCGGGTCACGTTGAGCACCTCGTTGCAGCCTTCGTGTCCCTCGAAGTCGTCGAGGGTCAGGTCCGCGGCCTGCAACATGGTGCCCATCGCGCCGTCCGCGAGCAGCACCCGCTCACGCAGCGTCGTCAGAAACGTGTCCGCCATACCCAAAGGCTATCGGGACGGCGTTGTTCCATCGGCCTCGGGCAGGGGCGACCCGACCCGCTCGACGTTTACCCAGCTCTGTCCAGGAATGGGGGAATCCTTCCGGTCCGACCAACGCTGCGGGACGTGCGCCGGTCCGGCGACGTCGCTGCCGCCGGTCGGCGCGAACTCCCGGGACAGCCACTCGTCGTGCGGGACCCTCAGGAACACCCACCCGGTCCAGACCAGACCGGCCACCATGAGCAGCAGCGGCAGCAGCGACCCGGTCGGCGGGTGCCAGTCGCCGATGAACGGGTTGAACCGGCCCAGGCCCGCCTTCGGCGACAGGCCCCGCTGCCAGCGCACCATCGCGAAGACCAGCATCACCAGGTGCAGCGGCACCAGCAGCACCACGTAGGCGCGGGTGAGGCTGCGGGTGCGCCGCGCGTCGAACAGCTCCTGCCGGCCGCGGTGCTCCCGCTCCAGCATCCACGCGGCCAGCAGCGGCAGCCCGGCCAGCAGCGGCATCATGTACCGCCCGAGGGTGATGAAGCCGACCAGGTTGACCTGGCTGACCTGCAGATAGCCGGGCAGCACCACGCCACCGAGGAAGAACACCACGTAGCGCCAGCGGGTCGCCCAGTCGGTGAAGATCGCGCCGAAGGCGACGAGGCCGCCGACCACCGCGATCCACACCAGGTAGAACGGCGTCCACAGGAACGTGTCGAACCAGCCGGCGACGCCGATCATGCCGATCACGTACTCCCACCAGTTGTCGGCGTACATCGCGATCGCCTCGCCGACCCTGACGTGGTACGCGCCGGGCGGCGGGACCACCAGCTCGCCGGTCTTCATGCCGATGATCCACGCGACGGACGCCAGGCCGGCGACGGACACGCCCACGATCCACCACCTGGTGCGGGTGAGCGCGAACCACTCCCTCAGCCACCTCCAGCGCAGCGGCACCAGCAGCGCGAACAGGCCGAACGCCAGCCAGGCCGGTCCGGCCGAGCGCAGGCTCAGCAGCAGTACCGCCGAGATCCCCATCAGGGTGATGTGCCCGCGCTTGCGCAGGTCGGGCGGGTCGAGCAGCAGCGGGATGCCGGCCGCGAAGAAGGCGATGCCGGCCGAGATCTCCACCGAGTTCGGGTTGATGCCGCCGGCCAGGTGGGCGAGCATCGGCGTGGTCACGGTGAGCAGGGTGGCGGCCGGCAGGCCGAACCGCGACCAGCGCACCAGGCACACGAACGCCGAGGCCAGCAGCGCCGCGCACACGGCCGCGCTGATCAGCCGGGCCACGACCAGGCCGCCCCAGTTCGGCATCCACCGCAGCGGCGGCCCGACGATGAAGTAGTACATCGGGTTGTAGCGCCCGGCGCTGGTGGACACCTCGCCGATCGGGCCGCCCCGGATGCCCGGCGAGCAGTGGGCCGAGGCCTTCTGGTTGTTGCCGAAGCAGGTGGCGTGCTCGTTCAGGCCGACGGGAACGCGCTGGTAGGCGCCCATGCCGGGGTGGCCGAAGGCGTCGGGGACCACCCGCGGGCGGGCGAAGATCTGGCCCGGGTCGAAGGACGCCACGCCAGCCGCGCGGATGCTGTGCTGCACCTCGTCGGGCGGCGCGTCGTAGGGCATGGCGAAGGCCCACGCCCCGAACGTCAGGAAGAAGGCGACGAAGGCGCACAGCCAGTCCCGGGGTCCACCACGAGGTCCGCCACGGAGTCCACTGCGCACTTCCGGATGGTACATAAGGATCATATGTGGGCGCAGTCGACTCGTGCAGACCCGCGCGGCCGGCAAGCCATCCGGCGGCGGCCCACGTAGGCTGGGACCGTGACCGAGTTCGACGGCCTGCCCGTGTTGCGCTCCCCTGTCGCGATCGCCGCGTTCGAAGGGTGGAACGACGCTGCCGACGCGTCGACCGCCGTCGTCGAGCATCTCGAGCAGGAGTGGGGCGCCGATCCGATCGCCGCGCTCGACCCCGAGGACTTCTACGACTTCCAGGTCAACCGGCCGACGGTGCTGATGTCGGAGGGCGAGACCCGGCGCATCGAGTGGCCGACGACCCGGTTCTCGGTGGCGACCCCGCCGAACGCGGAGCGTGACATCGTGCTCATCCGCGGCATCGAGCCCAGCATGCGCTGGCGCACGTTCTGCGAGGAGATCCTCGAGGTCTGCCACAGCCTCGAGGTGAGCCGGATCGTGCTGCTCGGCGCGCTGCTGGCCGACGTGCCCTACACCCGGGCGCTGCCGGTGAGCGGCTCCGCCCCGTCACGCACGTCGAGCGAGGCGGCCGAGCGGCTGGGCCTCACCCCGACCCGCTACGAGGGGCCGACCGGCATCGTCGGCGTGCTGCACGACGCCTGCGCACGCGCCGACCTGGAGGCGATCTCGTTCTGGGTGCACGTGCCGCACTACGCGAACAACCCGCCCTGCCCGAAGGCGACCCTGGCCCTGCTGCACCGGGTCGAGGAGGTCCTGGACCTGCCGGTGCCGACCGGCGACCTGGCCAAGCAGTCCGCGGAGTGGGAGGAGCGGCTCAAGCAGGCCGCCGAGCAGGACGCGGAGCTCGCCGAGTATGTCCGTGAGCTGGAGGAGCGCTCCGGCGACGCCGGACTGCAGCCGCTCTCCGGCGACGAGATCGCCCAGGAGTTCGAGAAGTACCTGCGCCGCCGCGGCGGCCAGGCCGGCCCGTCGGCGACGGGCGCCTGGTAGCGGCGCCGCCCGCCCCGCCGCTCCGGCACCACGCTCGCGATCTTGGAGTTGTGGTCCCGCATTTGTCCGACTTAAGCCGATAAAGCCGGGACCACAACTCCAAGATCGCGGGGCTGGCGGGGCGCGGTCAGACCTGCCGGTAGGTGGACAGGAAGCGACCGATCCGGCCGACCGCGTCCGTGAGGTCGGCGACCCGCGGCAGGGTCACGATGCGGAAATGGTCGGGATTGTGCCAGTTGAACCCGGTGCCCTGCACGACCATGAGCTTCTCCTGCCGCAGCAGGTCCAGCGCGAACTGCAGGTCGTCCTTGATCGGGTGCACCTCGGGGTCGATGCGGGGGAACATGTACAGCGCGCCCTTGGGCTTCACGCAGCTCACGCCCGGGATCTCGTTGAGCATCCGCCACGCGACGTCACGCTGGGCGACCAGGCGGCCACCGGGCAGCACGAGGTCGTTGATGCTCTGGTAGCCCCCGAGGGCCGTCTGCACGGCGTGCTGGGTCGGCACGTTCGGGCACAGCCGCATGTTGGCCAGGATGTCCAGGCCCTCGATGTAGCTGCTCGCGTGCTGCTTCGGCCCGGCGAGCACCATCCAGCCGGTGCGGAAGCCGGCCACCCGGTAGGCCTTCGACAGGCCGTTGAAGGTGATCGTCAGCAGGTCGGGGGCGACGGTCGCGGTCGAGACGTGCACCGTGTCGTCGTAGAGGATCTTGTCGTAGATCTCGTCGGAGAAGATCAGCAGGTTGTGCCGCCGGGCGACCTCGGTGATCCGCTCGATCATCTCGCGTGAGTAGACCGCACCCGTCGGGTTGTTCGGGTTGATGATGACGATCGCCCGCGTGCGGGCCGTCACCTTGGCCTCGATGTCGTCGGGGTCGGGCAGCCACTCGTTGGTCTCGTCGCACACGTAGTGCACGGCCTTGCCGCCGCACAGGCTCACCGACGCGGTCCACAGCGGGTAGTCCGGGGACGGGATCAGCACCTCGTCGCCGTTGTCGAGCAGGGCCTGCAGGGCCATCACGATCAGCTCGGAGACGCCGTTGCCGAGGTACACGTCCTCGATGTCGACGCCGTAGACCTGCTTCTGCTGGTAGTACTGCACGACCGCGCGGCGGGCCGACAGCAGGCCCTTCGAGTCGCCGTACCCGTGGGCGGACGGCAGGTTGAGGATGACGTCCTGGAGAATCTCCTCGGGCGCCTCGAACCCGAACGGGGCCGGGTTGCCGATGTTGAGCTTCAGGATGTGGTGGCCTTCGGCCTCCATCTGCTTGGCGGCGGCCATGACCGGTCCGCGGATGTCGTAACAGACGTTGGCCAGCTTCGCGGACTGAGTCACCTGCATGGCGCCCACATTACGAGCCGGTGTCCCATACCTCCGTAGCCACTTCCCAGAATGTGGCGCACTTGTCGACGGCCGGCCCGACCGGGACGGCCACCTGCCGGTCGGCGCCGACGCGATCCGCGTGGCCGTCACGCCCCGGCGTCGCGGCATGGAAAGCTCGTCACGGTCGCGCAGGGTGCGTGACGCGGGGAGATCAGGTGGGGGTGTCGTGGGGGCCAACATCGATGAGCGCGGCCGGCCGTGGACCATTTCGGGTGGCGGACCGATCGTCGTGGTTCCGGCAGAGCTTGCCGAGCACTGGCGGGGGACGTCGCCTCCCGCAGGCGCCGCGGTTGCCGCAGGGTGGACCTGGGGTGATCCGAACGGCCCGGAGTGTGACTATGACCGGGCATGCGATCCGCCCGTCTTCGAGGGAACGCCGTACGGCGGCTTCGGGTGGGTCGACGTCCAGGGCCGGCCGGTCCTGATCCTCGACGGTGAGATCCTCACGTGGTTCGAGGCGGACAGCGACGGCGGGACACTCGTGCGCTCGTCCATCAGTGAGGCCGACGACGATCCCGAGCAGGTCCCCGAAGACAGTTGGCGCGCTGTCGGCGTGGACGTCATCTCGCTGACCGACGGTCGCCTGTACATGTTCGATTCCGCTGCCGAAGGGGCCGCGGATCCAGCGCGGATTCCGGCGAGTGACGGGGTGGGCGTCATCACGCTCGGGGCCGGACGCTGGCAGGTCGCGTTCGCCACCAACGCGGACGAGGTGGATTTCATCCGGTTCCGTCCCGCCTGAGGTGAGTACCGGACCGAGCAGCACCGAACACGTTGCATTGAGCTTCCTAGGAGGCTAGTTTGGTGCCCATGACCGTGAATCCGGGGGCCGCGGAGTTTCCGCACCGGCAGATCGCCGCGCAGCTGCGGGCCCGCATCCACCGGGGTGACTGGGCGCCCGGTGAGCGGCTGCCGTCCATCCCGATGCTCGCCACGCAGTTCGGGGTGGCCAAGCAGACCGTGCAGCGGACCATCGACCAGCTGCGCATCGAAGGGCTGCTCATCACCCGGCCCGGGTCGGGCACGTTCGTGCGCGGGACCAAGCGGCGGATGAACCGGCTCTCCCGCGGCCGCTACGGGTCCGAGCGCGGCTACCACGCGGAGCTCGCGGCGCGGTACCGCCAGCATCTCATGCTCGTCGCCCAGCTGCCCGCACCCGCGGACGTGGCCGAGGCGTTCGGCGTCGACCCCGGGACCCCGCTGCTGGTGCGGCGGCACCTGGTCAGCACCGGCGAGTCGCCGGTCGAGGTCGGGGCGTCCTGGTTCAAGCCGAACGACGTGCGCGGCACCTCGATCGAGCGCCCCGACGTCTTCGGGCGGCCGCTGTACCAGGAGGTCGAGGACGAGCTGCGCCGGCGGTACGCGAGCGCCAAGGACCAGGTCAGCGCGCGGCTGCCGAGCCGTGAGGAGGCGGAGCTGCTGCAGATCCGGCCGGACACGCCCGTGCTCGTGCTGCTGCACGTCGCCTACGACGAGGAGCACCGGCCCATCGAGGTCGCCCAGGCCGCCTGGCCCGGGCCGATGACGTCGCTGACCGAGGAGTACCGCATCCCCGGCCCGCGCCCGGGCCTGCCGGACGACGAGCCGGGGATGGCGCTCGGCTGAACCGTCAGGTGATCGGGTCCGGGGCCGGCACGGGGCGCTGCGGGGTGGCGTCGGCGCGCGGGTCGCCCTCGTCGGCGAAGTAGTCGGCGTAGGTGGTGTCGTCGCCGCCGTCCTGCACGCGGGCCGCGCGAAGGATCACCGTCAGCAGGGCCGCGACGGCCAGGTTCACCGCGACCGCGACGAACCCGGCGTAGATGGTCTTCGTGCTGTCGAAGCCGAACTCGCTCAGCGGGAACGCCGAGCCGCCGAAGTGCGCGCGCTTCGTCGCCGCGTTCGGGATCTGGTACAGCATCCACATCCCCAGGCCCATCCCGGCGACCCATCCGGCGATGAGCGCGCCGCGGTGGAACCAGCGGGTGAACAGGCCCAGCGCCACGGCCGGCAGGGTCTGCAGGATGATGACCCCGCCGATGAGCTGCAGGTCGATCGAGAACTGCGGGTCGACGAAGACCACGAAGACCAGCGCGCCGAACTTGACCAGCAGCGACATCAGCTTCGACGCGTTGGCCTCCTGGGCCGGTGTCGCGTCGCGCTTGAGGTACTCCTTGTAGATGTTGCGGGTGAACAGGTTCGCGGCGGCGATGGACATGATGGCCGCCGGCACCAGCGCGCCGATGCCGATGGCGGCGTAGGCGACCCCCGCGAACCAGTCCGGGAAGAGCTTGTCGAACAGCAGCGGCACGACCGTGTTGTTGTCGTTCGTACCGTTGGGGTTCTTCAGCGGCGTGATGCCCGCCGCGATCGCCGCGTAGCCGAGCAGCGCGATGAGCCCGAGCAGCAGCGAGTAGGCCGGCAGGGCCGACATGTTGCGCTTGATGACGTCGCGGTTGCGGCTGGCCAGCACGCCGGTGATGCTGTGCGGGTAGAGGAACAGCGCCGGCGCCGAGCCGAGCGCGAGGGTGATGTACTGCAGCTGGTTGTTCGCGTTGAGCAGGATGCCGTCGCCGGGGGCCGGGGTCTTGTCGAACTTGGCGTCGGCGGCGTCGAAGATCGCGCCCCACCCGCCGAGCTTGTACGGCAGGTAGAAGATCGCGACCAGGATGACGACGTAGATGAGCGTGTCCTTGACGAACGCGATGAGCGCCGGGGCGCGCAGGCCGCTGCTGTAGGTGTAGGCGGCCAGGATCGCGAACGCGATGATGATCGGCAGGTGCCGCGCGATCGTGCCCTCGCCGGTGACGCCCATCGTCTTGAGCACGGCCTCGATGCCGACGAGCTGCAGCGCGATGTACGGCATCGTGGCGACGATCCCGGTGATCGCGATGAGCAGCGCGAGGGTCGGCGACTGGAACCGCGACCGCACGAAGTCGGCCGGCGTGACGAACCCGTGCCGGTGCGAGACCGACCACATCCGCACCAGGACCAGGAACACGAGCGGATAGATGATGACGGTGTACGGCACGGCGAAGAAGCCGGCCGCGCCGGAGGCGAACAGCAGCGCCGGTACCGCGACGAACGTGTACGCGGTGTACAGGTCGCCGCCGACGAGGAACCAGGTGATCCAGGCGCCGAAGTTGCGCCCGCCGAGTCCCCACTCGTCGAGGTGCAGCAGGTTGTCGGGCCGGCGCCAGCGGGCGGCGACGAAACCGAGGGCGCTCACGCCGACGAACAGGATGACGAAGACCACGATCTCGAGCTGATGGTCACGCCACACGGCCGCTCACCGCCGCTTCGTCATCTGGTAGACGAGCGTGGTGGTGCCCACGCCGACGGCGATGATCGCGAGCTGCATCCAGTAGAAGCGCGGGAAGCCCAGGATGCGCGGGCTGTCGGCGTTGTACCAGACGGTGATCAGCGGCAGCACGATCGGGATGAACAGCAGCCAGTTCCAGGGGCTCTTGTCGCCCACCTTGGGGGTGTCTGGCTCTTCCGGGACGGTCACGGGGACCTCCTTGCAGTGGAGCTGGGGGCGGGGTTGCCGGAGTTGGCGGCTCCGGCTTGATCGACGTAACCCGATCCCTGACCGCCGCGCAGACCCGTCCGGCCACCAATCGGTGAACGGTAGGTATCCAGCGCCCGGCGGCTGGCTCTTGACCTAGCGGGCCAGCTCGTCCTCGGTCGCGTTGCCGCCGGTCACGATCACTCCCACGTGGGTTCCGGCAAGCCCCGGATACCGCTGTACCGCGGCGAGCGCGGCGGCACCGGCGCCCTCGGCCTGCGTGTGGGCGCGCCGGGCGAGCAGCCTCCGGGCGCCGTCGATGTCGTCGTCGCTCACCAGGACGAAGTCGTGCAGGTGCGCGCGGAGGATCGCCTGCGGCCCCTCGAACCCGCGGCCCGTGGCGAGGCCGTCGACGCGGGTCGTGTTCGGGCGTCGCAGGCACCGGCCCGCGTGCCACGAGTCGTGCGCGGCGGGCGCCTGCTCCGACTGGACGGCGATGACCTTCGTCGATGGCGAGACCGCGTTCGCGACGATGCACGCCGCGGCCGCGCCGGTGCCGGAGCCGACCGGCACGACCACCGTGTCGAGGCCGGGGTGCTGCTCGAACAGCTCCAGGTAGGCGGTGGCGACCCCGGCGATGAGGGCCGGCTCGTCGCCGGGGCTGACCAACCGCAGGCCGTGCTCGGCGGCGAGCTCGTGCGCGCGGGCCTCGGCGTCGCCCATGTCGTCGCCGCACAGCTCGACCCGCGCGCCGAGGGCCTGCACCGCGCGGACCTTGAACTCGGCCGTCTTGATGGGCATGACGATCGTGGCCTCGCGGCGGGCGGCACGGGCGGCGTACGCGATGCCCCGGGCGTGGTTGCCGGTCGAGTAGGTGACGATCGGCGCTGGGCCGCCGTCGTGTTCGCCGTGTTCGCCGTGTTCGCCGTGTTCGCCGTGTTCGCCGTGTTCGCCGCGTTCGCCGCGTTCGGTCAGCAGGAGGTTGAGCGCGCCGCGGACCTTGAACGCGCCGGTCGGCTGGGTGTTCTCGTGCTTGAGCACCAGGGTGCGCCCGGCGGCCTCGTCGAGCAGCGGGTACGACCAGGCGGGCGTCGGCGGCAGGTGCGGCGCGAGCAGCCGCCGCGCGCGCAGGACGTCGGTCATCGTCAGCATGCCGTCCACGCTGCCGGTCCCGCTCCCATCAATCCAATGCCGGTTGTCTGGGTTTTCCATCGGTACCGTCGATGCATGCTCGACGTGACCCGCCTGCGGGTGCTCGTGGCGCTCGCCCGCCACGGCTCGGTGACGGCCGCCGCGGCCGCCCTGCACTACGCCCAGCCGTCGGTCAGCCACCATCTGGCCCGCCTGGAGGCGGAGACCGGCACGCAGCTGCTGCAGCGGGCGGGCCGGGGCGTGCGGCTGACCGCGGCGGGGCGGCTCCTCGCCGAGCGGGCCGAGGAGATCCTGGGCCGCCTCGACGCGGCCGAGGCGGAGCTGGCCGAGCACGCGGGCCTGCGCGCGGGCCGGGTCCGGCTGGCCGCGTTCCCGTCGGCGCTCGGCTCGTTCGTGCCGCTCGCCGCGGCCCGGTTCGCCGCGGACTTCCCGGCGGTGACGCTGACCCTGGTCGAGGCCGAGCCGCCGGAGGCCCTGTCGCTGCTGCGCTCTGGCGAGGTGGACGTGGCGGTCGTCTTCGACTACCCGACCGCGACGGCCACGGGCGCGGCGGCCGTTCCCGTCCCGGCGGCTACGGACGGCGCCACAGCCACGGGCGCGGCGGCCACGGGTCCGGCCACCGCGACGACCGGTGCCGCCGCGACCGCAACGGCCGCCTCCGGGGTCCGGTTCATGCCGCTGTTCGCCGAGCCGCTGCACCTCGTGACGCCGGCCGCCGTGGACGCCGACCTGCCGTCGCTGGCGCAGGCGCGGTGGATCGCCGGCTGCGACCGCTGCCGCAGCAGCCTGCTCCAGCGCTGCGCCGCGGCCGGCTTCGAACCGGACATATCCTTCACCACGGACGATTACGTCGCCGTGCAGGCCCTGGTCGCGGCCGGCCTGGGCGTCACGATCCTGCCCGACCTGGCCCTGCGCGCGCACCGCTCCCCGGCCGTGCGCACCGTCGCGCTGACGGGCGGCGAGCGCCACGTGAGCGCGGCGGTGTACGGCGCCCCGCCCGACCCGCCGGGCACCGCCCGCCTGCTGGAGGCGCTGCGGCTGGCTCCCGTGGGCCGCGGCCCCCGGTAGCCGCCCCGCCATCGACGCTGGCCACCGTCCGACGAGAGGCCAGCGTCGATGTTTCCGGGGGGATGCGGCACCGGCCGGAAATGCCGGCGCCGGATGGGGGTTACAGCTTGATGCCCAGCAGTGCGTCCACGGCCGCCGTCATGAGGGCCGGGGCCTCGCGGTCGTCGCCGGCGTCGGCGAGAGTGGCGTCGACCCAGGCGTCGACCGCGGCCAGGGCGCCGGGCGAGTCGAGGTCGTCGGAGAGGCGCTCGCGCAGCTGCGCGAGGAGCTCGACGCCCGACGGGCCGATGCCCGCGCGGGCCGCCTCACGCCAGCGGGACAGGCGCTGCTGGCCGGTCTTGAGCACGTCGTCGGTCCACTGGCGGTCGGTGCGGTAGTGGTCGGCGAGCAGCCCCAGCCGTACCGCCATCGGGTCCACGCCGTCGGCGCGCAGGCGGGAGACGAAGACCAGGTTGCCCTGGCTCTTGGACATCTTGTCGCCGTCCAGGCCGATCATGCCGGCGTGCACGTAGTGGGTCGCGAACGGCGTCTTGCCGCTCAGCGCCTCGGCGTGCGCGGCCGAACACTCGTGGTGCGGGAACAGCAGGTCGTTGCCGCCGCCCTGCACGTCGATGGTGTCGCCGAGGAGGCTCTGGGCGATCACGGTGCACTCGATGTGCCAGCCGGGGCGGCCGGGGCCGAGGTCGCCGCCGTCCCACGCGGGCTCGCCCTCGCGCAGGCCGCGCCAGAGCAGCGGGTCGAGCGGGTCGCGCTTGCCCGCGCGCTGCGGGTCGCCGCCGCGCTCGGCGGAGACGCGGAGCATCTCGGTGCGGGAGAGGTTCGACTCGGTACCGAAGCCCGGCGCGGTGGCGACCGAGAAGTACACGTCGCCGGTGCCGTCCTCGAGCGGGTACGCGTGGCCGGAGGCGAGCAGCGCCGAGACCTTGCGCGCGATCTGCGGGATGGACTCGACGGCGCCGACGTAGCGCTTCGGCGGGATGATCCGCAGCGCCTCCATGTCCTCGCGGAACAGCGCCGTCTCGCGCATGGCGAGCACGACCCAGTCCTCGCCGTCGCGGGCGGCCCGCTCCAGCAGCGGGTCGTCGACGTCGGTGACATTCTGGACGTAGTCGACCTCGTGCCCGGCGTCCCGCCAGACCCGGTTGGCCAGGTCGAACGCGATCATGGTGGCGGCGTGGCCGAGGTGGGTCGCGTCGTAGGGTGTGATGCCGCAGACGTACATGGTGGCCGGACGCCCGTCGACCTCGACCGGCGCGGTCTCCCGCCGCGCCGAGTCGAACAGTGCGAGCGGGGCAGCACCGGTGCCGGTGCGGGGCAGCGTGGGCACCGCCGGTGCCGTCCAGGACTCCATGACCCACAGCCTATCCGTGGATCACACTGCGGCGGGACTGCAGCAGGGCGTTCACCCGGACCGACACCATGGCCACCTCGGCCGGGGTGAGATGGTCCGAGAGGGACTCGGCCAGGCCGGACTGGTACTGCGCGCGGAGCTTCTCGAGGACCTCGACCGCCTCGTCGGGCAGCGGGCGGCCGGCCCAGCCCCACAGGACCGTGCGCAGCTTGTCCTCGGTGTGGAAGCAGATGCCGTGGTCGACGCCGTGGACCCGGCCGTCGACGGTCTCGATGACGTGGCCGCCCTTGCGGTCGGCGTTGTTGGCGATCGCGTCGAAGACGGCCAGCCAGGCCAGGCGCGGGTCGTCGGCGTGGGCGAGCACGAAGGCGCGGCCGTGCTCGTCGCGCGCGGACATGATGCGCCGCCAGCCCTTCGGTACCTTGGCCGCCGGAACGAAACCCAGGAGCAGCTCGTCGCTCTGGAGGTCCTCGTCGATCCAGAGCTGGCACATGCCCGGCCCGAGCGGGCCGTCGCGCAGGACGGTCGGCGGCACGATCCCCCAGCCGGTCGCCTCGGAGAGCAGCCAGGCGCTGTACTCGCGGCCGGCGAGCGTGCCGTCGGGGAAGTCCCACAGCGGGCGCTCACCCGCGACGGGCTTGTAGACGCAGCGGGCGACGCGGTCGCCGTGGGTGATGACGGCCCGCAGCGTGGCGTTCGAGGCGTCCATGAGGCGGCCCTCGAGCTCCAGCTCGCCGTGGTGCAGCAGCTCCAGTGCCTCGTCGTCGGGCAGGGCCGGCACTGGCGCGCTACCTGCGGTAGCCGTTGTGGCGCGGGCAGAGGTGCCCGCGGGCGTCGAGGGGCTGCCCGCACAGCGGGCACGGCGGGCGGCCGGACGCGACGACGCGCTTGGCCCGCTCGATGAACGCCCGGGTGGCGGCCGGGGTGAGCCGGACGCGCAGGCGGTCACGGTCGGCGGTGGCCAGCTCGTCCTCGTCCTCGTCCTCGGCCTCCTCGACCTCCTCCTCGCCGACGGCGATGGCCTCGATGACCACGGTGGCGGTGTCGACGTCGAACTGCAGGCCCAGCGTGCCGACCCGGAACTCCTCGTCGAGCGGAGTGTCGAGCGGTTCGTTGTCGGCCGTCTCGACGGCCGGCTCCCCGGGCATCTCGACGCCGAAGCGGCGCTGCGCCTCCTGGAGGAGCTCCTCGAGCTTCTCGGCGAGCAGGGACACCTGGACCTTCTCCAGGGCGACACTGATCAGGCGGCCGCCGCCGCGCGCCTGCAGAAAGAAGGTCCGCTCCCCCGGCGCACCCACGGTCCCCGCCACGAACCGCTCCGGCGGTTCGAACGCGTACACCTGGTGGCTCATGTCCGAAACTCTATCCGCAGATGCGCGCCCGCGTCCCGCGTGGGCACCAAGATCACACGGAACCGCCCGAACCGCCACCAACCGCGGCATCTGACGACGGCGGCTCCTCCGACGGCGGGGGCGGCTGAAACCCGGACAGATCACCCCCGGTGTCGTTGAGCCGCAGGACGAACGAGCGCAGCGGCGTGTACCGGATGACGGTGACCGACGCCGGCTCGACCGCGATGCGCTGGAACAGGTCGAGGTGCATGCCGAGGGCGTCGGCGACGACCGCCTTGATGATGTCGCCGTGGCTGCACGCCAGCCAGACCGCCTCGGGGCCGTGCTCGGCGGCGACGCGCGCGTCCCAGCCGCGGACCGTGGCGATCGCCCGGGCCGACATCGCGGCCATCGACTCACCCTCGGCGCCGGGGAACACGGCGGCCGACGGATGGGCCTGGACGGTCGCCCACAGCGGCTCCTTGGCGAGCTCCTTGAGCGGTCGGCCGGTCCAGTCGCCGTAGCGGCACTCGACGATGCCGTCGTCGATCTGCACGCCCTCCCACGTCGGCAGGGCCAGCGACAGGGTCTCCACACAGCGTGGCAGCGGGCTGGACACGACCGCCTTGAGCGGCAGCTTCGCCGCGGCGAGCCGCTCGCCGACGGCGACCGCCTGGGCGCGGCCGACCTCGTCGAGGCCGACGGGCTGGTGGCCGGCGAGGATCCCGGTCGCGTTCGTCGTGGTCCGGCCGTGGCGGAGCAGCAGCAGCGTGGTCACCCCTACAGGCCCGCCTTCTCCCACGCGGTGGCGAGCTGGCGCAGCGTCTGCGTGCCGTAGTCGGCGTCACCGAAGATGATCGTGGAGATCTCGGTCACGCCGGCCTCCTTGTAGGCGTGCAGGCGCTCCGCGACCCGCTCGACCGGACCGAGCAGCGAGGTGCGGTCGATGAACTCGAACGGCACGGCCGCGGCCGCGTCCCGGTGCCGCTTGGCCAGATACAGATCCTGTACCTCACGGGCCGCGTCGCCGTAGCCCATGCGCGTGGCGAGGGCGTTGTAGAAGTTCTGCTCGCGGCTGCCCATGCCGCCGACGTACAGCGCGGCGTACTGACGGACCAGCTCGGCGCACATCTGCGGGTCGTCGCCGAACACCACCGGTACACCTGCGGCGATCTCGAAACCGTCGAGCGTCTTGCCGGCCTTGGCCCGGCCGGCCGCGATCGACGCGGTGGGCTCGTGCGCGAACTCCGGGGCGAAGAAGATCGCCAGCCAGCCGTCGGCCACCTCGCCCGCGAGCTCGAGGTTCTTGGGGCCGACCGCGGCGAGGTACACCGGCACGTGGTCGCGGACCGGGTGCAGGGTCAGCTTGAGCGGCTTGCCCGGGCCGTCGGGCAGCGGCAGCCGGTAGTGCTCGCCGTCGTACTGCACGACCTTGCGGGTGAGCGCGAGGTTGATGATGTCGATGTACTCCCGGGTCCGCGCGAGCGGCTTGCCGAAGCGCACGCCGTGCCAGCCCTCGGACACCTGGGGTCCCGACACGCCGAGGCCGAGGCGGAAGCGGCCGCCCGACAGCTTGTCGATCGTCGCCGCGGTCATCGCCGCCATGGCGGGGGTGCGGGCCGGGATCTGGAAGACGGCGGAGCCCAGCTCGATGCGCTCGGTCTGCCCGGCGATCCACGCGAGCATCGACGGCGCGTCCGACCCGTACGCCTCGGCGACCCACACGCAGGAGAAACCGAGCCGCTCGGCCTCCTGGGCGATGGCCAGATGGCCCTGTGGGTCGTTCCACGACGACAGGTAGCCGAGGTTCAATCCGAGTCGCACTGGTGCCTCCCAGGGGTTCGTCGTGCCGCCCTGCACGAGCGGCACCAGGGTAGCCCGGGGCCCGCCTACCCGCCTTCGCCGGGATCCGGCCGTATCGTTCCTTGCATGCAACAACGACCGCTCGGCCGTAGCGGGCTGGCGGTATCCCGGCTGGCCCTCGGCACCATGACGTGGGGGCGCGACACCGACGCCGACGATGCGGCCGCCCAGCTCAAGACGTTCCGCGACGCGGGCGGCACGCTGCTGGACACGGCCGACGTGTACGCCGACGGCGAGGCGGAGTCGGTGATCGGCGCCCTGGTGGGCCGGCTGGTGCCCCGCGACGAGCTGGTCATCGCCACGAAGGCCGGCCTGCGCCCGGGCATGACCCGCCGCCGCGACGGCTCCCGCGGGCACCTGCTGCGCGCGCTCGACACCTCCCTGCAGCGGCTCGACACCGACTACGTGGACCTGTGGCAGGTCCACGGCTACGACCCCGACACGCCCCTGGAGGAGACGCTCTCGGCCATCGACACGGCCGTGAGCAGCGGCAAGGCCCGCTACGCGGGGGTGTCGAACTACTCCGGCTGGCAGACCGCCCGCGCCGCCACCTGGCAGGCGGCCTGGCCCGGCCGCGCGCCGCTCGTCTCGACGCAGGTGGAGTACTCGCTGCTGGAGCGCGGGATCGAGCGTGAGGTCGTGCCCGCGTGCGTGGCCCTGGGCGTCGGCCTGCTGCCGTGGTCGCCGCTCGGCCGGGGCGTGCTCACCGGGAAGTACCGCGGCGGCGTGCCCGCCGACTCGCGGGCCGCGTCGCCGCACTTCGAGCGGTTCGTCGCGCCGTACCTGGACGACCGCTGCGCCGGCATCGTCGAGGCCGTGGCGACCGCCGCCGGCGGGCTCGGGGTGTCGCCCCTGGAGGTCGCCCTGGCCTGGGTCCGGGACCGGCCGGGTGTCGTGGCGCCCATCCTCGGCGCGCGGACCGTCGGGCAGCTGCTCGGCGCGCTGCAGACGGAGGACATCGCGCTGCCGCGGGAGATCCGGGCCGCGCTCGACGACGTGTCGGCGCCGCCGTCGGGGTATCCGGAGCGCCAGACATAATTGGCGGATCATGATCCGGCTTCGTATAGGTCTGTTGCTTGCTGCTGTGGCGTGCCTCACTGCGTGTGATGCGCCCGCTCCTACCGGTCATCAGGACGTGACGGTCCCCACGCCGACCTGGGCTCCCGCGCCGTCGGTGTCCCCCGCCGGGACGACGGCCTCGGCGGGCGCCGCGCCGGCCGCGGTGGCGGTCGAGGCCGGCGGCGCCCGGACCGCGGTCGCGTCGCCGTCGACCGTGACCGTGCTGTCGGCCTCCGGGAACCTGGTCGAGAAGGTGCCGGTCGACGAGCCGGCGACCGCGGTCGTGGCGTTGCCGCGCGGCGGGTTCCGGGCGCTGGCCGGGCGGACGGTGCTGCAGCTCACCGAGTCCGGGGTGCAGCGCTGGTCACTGCCGGGCACGGGCTCCGCCATCGCCGTGCCTCCCACGGGTGACTGGACGGCGGTCGCGCTGCCGGCGACCGGCGAAGTGATCATCCTCTCCCCCACCGGCACCGTCTCGCGCACCATCGCCACCGGCGTCCGCCCCACCGCCCTCGCCGCCGACGACTCCCGCATCGCCGTGGTCGACGCCTCCGAGTCGTCACTGACGGTGTTCGACGCGGCGACCGGCGCACGGCAGGAGGGCCTCCGCGCCGGCGACGGCGCCGTGACGGTCACCTCCGGCGGCGGTGGCCGGTTCGTCGTCGTGGACGCCCGCGACGGCGAGCTGCTGGTGTTCGACTCGGGCCCGCTGATCCTGCGCCAGCGCCACCCGGTGGCCGGCACCCCGTACGGCGTCTCGTACGACGCCCAGCGCCGCACCCTGTGGGTCACCGTCACGCAGCGCAACGAGGTGGCCGGCTTCGACATCTCGGGCGGCACGCCGCGCGAGGTCGCCCGCCACCCCGCCGTGCAGCTCCCGGTCGCCGTGAGTGTCGACCCGTCCTCCGGCGCGCTGGCGGTGGCGGGCTTCGCGGAGGGGCTGGTGCAGCGGATAGTGCCGTAGCAGTATCGGGACATGGACTACGAGTACGTGCCGTTGCGGTTACCGTCGAATGTCGACCGGATGACCGCTAACGCACAGCTGACGATCCAGGCCGAGTACGGCGGCTGGGAGCTCGCCCGCGTCCGCCTGTACCCCGACGGCAGCCGCCAGGTGATGCTGCGCCGCCGGGTGACCAACGAGTCCCTGCCGGGCCTGAGCACGTAGCCCAGCCCCCTGATCCACCTCTGGTCCGGCGCACTGTCTCGACGCCGGATAGACCTCTGACGCGTTCTTGATCAAGATTCATGATCAAGGGAAGGTTCTGGCTGTCCTGACAACCAGATGTTTCCCTCGATCATGAAGCCGATCTACGCGCTGCCTCGGCCGGCTCCGGCCCCTCTCGTGGCCCGCTCAGAACACTCGCCCGGCCCACTCGGGACACCTCCTGCGGCCCGCTCGCGACACCCCCGCAACCCGGCTCCGGACCCTCCCGCGGCGCGCTCCGGACCCTCCCCGGCCCGCTCGGACGCCCCCACACAGCCCGGCTCCGGACCCCCGCAGCGCGCTCCGGACGCTCCCACAGCCCGTTCGGACACTCCCGGAGCCCGGCTCCGGGCCACTCCCGCGGCCCACTCCGGACACGGCGACGGCCCGCTCCCCAGTGCGGTGGGAAGCGGGCCGTTCAGTGCAGCCGCCACTGCTCGGCGCGCCCCGCGGGACGGCGGCCTCCAGGGCGGCGCGGCGGCGGGTCAGGTCAGCGGCGGTCGGCGGACTCGCTGTCGTCGCGGGCCTCGGACAGGCCGGCCGAGATGCCCTCGCCCTCCTCGTCCTCGTCCAGCTCCTCGTCGAGGTCGACGAACGCGTGCTCGTCGAGCCGGTCGACGACCCGCTCGCCCTCGTTGAGGGAGAAGGGGCCGGCGCCGTCGCTGTCCTCGTACGACTCCGGGTCGAGCGGCGAGTCGACCTCCGCCACGACGACCACTCCGTCGAGCGACTCCAGCTCCGGGATGTCCAGCGCGCCGAGCGAGCCGTCGCCGGCCTGCATCAGCTCCAGGACCGCCTCGCCGACCGTCTCGACCGGCGCCGAGTCGCCGTCGCCCGGGTTGGCCCGGCGGGCCGCCTCGGCCAGGCGCAGCAGCGCGGCGACGCTCGGCACCCGGTAGTCGCGGCGCTGGCGGACCGAGACGATCCGCGGGTGGGGGTCCTCGGTCTCGGTGCCGTCGACCCCGCCGATCCCGACGCCGAACTGCCGGTCGGCCTCGTCCGGGTCGATCGCCTCGACGTCCCACGGGGTGACCTCGCCGTAGGCGTCGAGGAGCAGCTCGTCGTAGCTGTTGGAGGCGTTGTTGAGCTCCACGTAGGCGCGCCACACCTCGTCGTCGTCGGCTCGCCCGTCGGCGGCCTTGACCGCGGCAAGATGGTCGCGGGCCGCTGCGATCACGCGCTCGAGCGCGGTGTCGAGCTCCGCGTGCCGGTCGGTCATGATGGGACTCCCCCTGGAATCGTCTGTGCTGCGGCTGATGGACGGAATTGATCAGGAATCGATCAGGACTGCTGTAGGAACCGGTCGAGCACTCGCACGCCGAACTGTAGTCCCTCGACGGGAACGCGCTCGTCAATGCCGTGGAACAACGCGCCGAAGTTCAGGTCGTCGGGCAGCCGCAGCGGCGAGAACCCGAAGCAGCGGATGCCCAGCTTGTCGAACTGCTTGGCGTCGGTGCCGCCGCTGAGCATGTACGGCACCGGGAGGGCGCCCGGGTCCTCGGCCCGCAGCGCCGCCGACATGGCCTCGACCAGCGCGCCGTCGAAGGTGGTCTCCAGGCCGGGCTGGCGGTGGATGTACTCCAGGTCGATGTCCGGCCCGACCAGGTCCCGCAGCTGCTGCTCGAAGAGCTCGCTCTGGCCCGGCAGCGTGCGGCAGTCGATCGTCGCGGAGGCGCGCCCCGGGATGACGTTGTCCTTGTATCCCGCCGCGAGCCGGGTCGGGTTGGCCGTGTTGCGCAGCGTCGCGCCGATGATCATCGCGATCGGCCCGATCTTGCCGACGGCCGCCTCGGGGTCGTCGAGGTCGAGCTCGATGTCGAGGATCTGCGACACCTGCTCCAGGAACGCCCGCACGGTCGGCGTCATCACGATCGGGAACCGGTGCCGCCCGATCCGCGCGACGGCCTCGGCGAGGGCGGTCACCGCGTTGTCGTCGTTGATCATCGAGCCGTGGCCGGGCCGCCCCTTGGCGTGGATGCGCAGCCAGTCGATGCCCTTCTGCGCCGTCTCGATCAGGTAGAGCCGCTGCTGGCTGCTCACACTCACCGAGAACCCGCCGACCTCGCCGACCGCCTCGGTCACGCCCTCGAAGTACTGCGGGAACCGGTCGACCAGGAACTGCGCGCCGTAGGTGCTGCCGGCCTCC
This sequence comes from Dactylosporangium sp. AC04546, assembly GCF_022095675.1. Classification (GTDB taxonomy): domain Bacteria; phylum Actinomycetota; class Actinomycetes; order Mycobacteriales; family Micromonosporaceae; genus Dactylosporangium. The sequence goes on from NZ_JAHYSG010000003.1 coordinate 26,755, forward strand.
TCGTCGGCGACGAACGCGAGCACGACGTCGCGCGGGGGCTTGCGGCCCTCGCGCCGCATCTGCCTGACCAGCGCCAGGACCATCGCGTCGAAGTCCTTCATGTCGACGGCACCGCGGCCCCAGAGGTAGCCGTCCTTGACCTCGCCGCTGAACGGGTGGACCGACCACTCCGACGCGTCGGCGGGCACCACGTCGAGGTGCCCGTGGATCAGCAGCGCGTCCCGCGACGGGTCCTCCCCCTCGAACCGCGCCACCACGCTGGCCCGCCCCGGCGCGCTCTCCTGGATCTCCGGCTGCAGTCCCACCTCGGCCAGCTTCTCCGCCACATACTCCGCGGCCGCCCGCTCGCCCGCGCTGGTGTCCAGATCGCCGGTATTGGTGGTGTCGATGCGCAGCAGGTCGCGGCAGAGCTCGATGACCTCGTCGGTGGCGTTCATGGTGAAGTCATATCAGGCGGCTGTGACAAAAACCTGGCCCGGTCGGCTGCGGTTTCGAGAAACTCCCGCCCGGGTACCCCGCGGTCACCACACGTGATCGAGGAGGGTCGACGTGCTCCCCCCACTGCCCCCCGTCGCCGACGAGCTCGAGTTCGCCGGCCGCAGCATGCTCGAGCTGCTCGACGAGGACCACCACCTCATCGGCCAGCTGTGCACCCGGCTCGAAGCCGACCCGGCCTCCCGCGACCTGGAGGACGTCCTGGTGGCCACCGTCTCCAGGCACATCTCCGCCGAGGAACAGTATCTCTATCCGGCGGTACGCCAGGTGCTGCCCGACGGCGCCCCGATCGTCACGGACGAGGTGGCCGCCGACGAGGCCCTCCTGGTGGCGCTGCGCCGCCTGCACACCACGCCCGCCGGTGACGCCGCGCACGAAGAGGCGCTGCGCACGGTGACCGAGCAGGCCCGCGAGCACGCCCGCCGTACCGCCTCGGTGTTCCCCCGCCTGCGCTCGGGCTGCAGCGGCAACGACCTGGTCCGCCTCGGCAACCGCGTCGAGATCGCGCGGAGCGCCGCACCGACCCGCCCCCACCCCGGCACGCCGGCCACGCCACCGCTGAACAAGATCGTCGACCCCGCGGTGGCGGTCGTCGACAAGCTCCGCGACGCCCTGACCGGCCGCACCACCTGGGCCGAAGACCTGTACTAGCAAGAACGTTTATCGATCTCGCACGGGAGGTACCACAACCCCATGACACTGATTCTGACGATCATCGCGATCCTTATCGGCATCGCCGGCGTGGTGGCCCTCCTGCGCCGCCAGATCCTGTGGGGAATCATCCTCATCATCGTCGCGCTGCTCGTCGGCCCGGGTGGCGTCAGCATCTTCAACGCTTAGGCGAGGGCGGCCGGCACCCCCTCCGGCCACCCGCCCGAGGAAGACGGGCCCCGGCGCACCTTTGCGCCGGGGCCCGCTCCGCACCACCGACCCCCCGATTTCTCAAGATCGGAGGGGGACGTGTACTGTGTTGGAACGCAAGCAGGTCGAAGTGGCGGAATGGCAGACGCGCTAGCTTGAGGTGCTAGTGCCCGCAAGGGCGTGGGGGTTCAAGTCCCCCCTTCGACACCAATTTGTGGTATACGTGCGCCATTCAGGTGTCCCGTGTTCAAGTGCCTTTGAACACGGGATTGTTGCATCTGGCCCCTGTCACACACGACACCCTCGAGGCTGCGGGTGGTCGCGGTGACGCATCAGGTCATTCCCGCCGTGATTCCGTCCCTCGGCGACGCCAGACGGGCGCCGATGGAAGGCCCTGTCACCGGACTTCGCCGACCTCCCCCGCCGCTGGCCGATCTGCGGGATGTTGGCTCGCGCAGGTTCGGTTACGGCTTCGCGACCATCGACAGCCACGGCCGGGTTGCCGATCGGGCGCTGATGCGGCAGCTCGGCTGGGCGGCCGGCACCCGGCTGCATATCCGCGAGCAATCCGGACTCCTGCTCATCGCCGCCGACGCTAACGGCATCTTCGAGACCAGCAGCCAGGGGCACCTTGTGCTTCCGGCCACGGCACGCCATTCATGCCGGCTCCTCATCGGTGATCGGGTCCTCTTGGTCGCCGATCTTCACACCAGCATGGTGGCAGTGCATCCACCGGCATTCATCGAGTCAATGATCGCCGGTATCCACGACGGCGGTATTGGGAGGGATGACCGGTGACCTCCACGGCCATTCCCGCCAACCGGGCCGACGTCGAAGCCGCGCGGCTGCTCTTGAACCGGATGGGTATCTCGATCGCCGACCTGCAGTGCGAGCAACCCACGCCAAAGCCCGTTCCAACCTTCGAGCAGTACGTCGAGGTCGTGTCGGCCGCGGTAAGCGACAGCAGCCGGCGAGCATACGGCAGCTACTGGAAGCGCGCGCTTACGAAGTGGGCTGGTCGCCCGCTCGACGACATCAAGGCTTCTGAGATCGAGTCCCTGGTCGAGGAGGTGAAGGCCACCCGCGTACTCCGCAGCAACGGGCGGGGCGGGCACGGCAGCGCCGAGAACATGATCGCCGCGTTGCGTTGCCTGTACCGGCGGGCCGTCGCGGACGGGTACGTGACCGAGGCGCAGAACCCGGCACTCAAGGTGGCGAAGCCGAAGCGGCTGCAGAGCACCCGCCGAGCGTTGGCCGACGCACGACTCGCCGAGGTCAACGCCATCGCGGGCACAACCGGCGACGACCCGGCCCTGGACGCCCTCCTCATCCGGCTCCACACGGAGACGGCCTGCCGCCGAGGCGGCGCGCTCGCGCTCACCGTCGACGACCTCGACGAGGAGCAGTGCCTGATCCTGCTGCGGGAAAAGGGCGGCACCTCCCGGTGGCAGCCGGTGTCGCCGACCTTGATGCGGCACCTACGCCAGCACGCCGACGAACGCTGCCCAGAAGGTTCCGTGCAACTGTTGCGGTATCGGGACGGGCGCCCGGTAACCCGGCGCCGGTACGACCACATCTGGGTGCGCCTCGCCCGCCACCTGCCATGGGTGGCAAAGCAGAAGGTGAGCACGCACTGGCTTCGGCACACGACCCTGACCTGGGTCGAACGCAATTTCGGGTTCGCGGTTGCCCGAGAGTTCGCGGGACACGCCGAGGGCGGTAACGATGCCGGTTCGACGACAACGTACGTGCGGGCGACCATCCATGAGCTCGCGGCTGCTGTCGCGGCGATGACGGGCGAACCCCACCCTCTTGCAACCTGACCATGGTGCGTCGCCGGACCGGTGGTGGGGGCCGCGAACAACTGCCACCACCGGTCCGGAGCCCCAATTACTCAGGACGACGAACGGTCCATACGTCGCCAGGCGTGATGGGCGTCGAGTAGATCTGCGAGGGCCACGCGGGCAGACGTCTCGTCGTCATACTCGGTGTGCCGGTTACGGCCAGAGTCCACGCCACCTTCCCGGACCCACACGTCCCAGCGCTCGCCGTCGGTCCGCAACCACACGTCGAGCCTGGCGAGACGGCCCCACACGCCGTTCCACCAGTGCTCAACCGTCCGCACCTTGCCCACGAAGGAGCATGCTATCGAACGCTTGTTCGATGCGCTGGCAAACGCGTACTTGCCTCGCGCCCCTCGGAGGCGCATCGCGGCACTGGCCCGCTTCGCGCCACCACGAGCCACGGGACAGAGCGCCCTAGTTCGCGTCGGCCAGGAGATCGCTCGTTATTGCAAGTAATGTGCAATAAGGGCTAGGGTGCTGCTGAGCACGGGAAGTGGAGGAGCTTGTGCTGGCGCACCTCGTCCCGGACGCCGGGCCGCAGCGGGTGCTCGCCGCCTCCAACTTCGTCTACACCGTCGGCAGCGGCCTTTACCTGACCGCGGGAGTGCTGTACTTCACCGAGGCCGTCGACCTTCCGCCGGCCCAGGTCGGACTCGGGCTCGGGATCGCCGGGGCGGTCGCGCTCAGCTTGGGCGTCGGGGTCGGTCATCTCGCCGACCGGTGCGGCGCCCGGCGGGTGTACGCGGCCACGCTGCTCGTGCAGGCGCTCGCGACGGCCGGGTTCCTGCTCGTGGAGAGCTTCTGGCCGTTCGTCGCCGCCGTGAGTGCCGCGACCGGGGCGAAGGCGGCCGGGGTCGCCGCGCGCAGCCCGCTGATCCGGCAGTTCGGCGGTGACCGGCCGCAGCAGTTCCGGGCGTACCTGCGGGCGGTGACCAACGTCGGCGTCTCGTTCGGTGCGCTGCTGGCCGGGTGGGCGGTGCAGACCGGCACCCATTTCGCGTACGACCTCATGGCGGTGGGCATGTCCGTGGCCACGGTCGCGGCGGCGGTACTGCTGATCCTCGTCCCGCCCGTCGCGCCGACCCGATCGGTCGGCGGGCCGCGCTGGATCGCCCTGCGCGACCGGCCCTACCTGCTGCTGACCGGGCTCGACGGTCTGATGGCGATCCAGTTCAAGGTGCCCACCGTGATGATTCCACTGTGGGTGGTCGGCGCCACCCGGGCCCCGCACTGGATCATCTCCGCCACGATGCTCACCGGCACGGTCATCGTCATCGTGTTCCAGGTCCGGGCGAGCCGGCGCATCGACTCCCCCACCGCGGCCGCGGCCGCCTACCGCCGCGCCGGGGTCGCGTTCCTCGCCGCGTGCGTGCTGATCTCGCTGACGGCCGGCATCCCGGGCTGGGTTGCTGCGGCGGTCCTCGTCGCGGCGGCTGTGGTGCACACCGTCGGCGAGCTGTGGCACGCCGCCGCCGGGTTCGAGCTGTCGTTCGGCCTCGCCCCTGAGTGGGCCACGGGCCAGTACCTCGGCGTGTTCGGGCTCGGCGCGGGACTCGCCGAGGCCGTCGGGCCGGGCCTGCTGATCTGGCTGTGCATCACGTGGGGCACACCGGGCTGGTACGTCGTCGGAGCCCTGTTCCTCGCCACCGGCCTGGTGATGCCCGCCGCCGTGCGCTGGGCCCGGCGGCGGCAGGAGCGGCATGACGCTGCCGCTCAGCCAGTCGCGGTGTGAACGCCGACAGATTCACGGTTTCCCGGTGTCGCCCGTTTCGGACGGCGTGCGCGGTTCGTCGGCCACGAGCCGGAGCCGTCCCGCCGCAGCGGGCACCGGGGCGGCCACCGCGTCGAGCTCTGGTGGCCGGGACCAGCGCGACCGGCGCAGCCCACGGGCGGCCGACGTGGTGCTGTCGCGGAGCGACGGACGGGACAGCAGGACGACGAGCACGTAGCCGGCGATGAGCAGGGCGTGGCTGAGCAGCCGGTCACGGTCGACGCGCTGCTCGGTGAGGTCTTGGGCACTGAGCAGCACGAGCATGACGACGAAGGTCGTCAGGATCGGCAGTGCGTCCGCGGCCGCGGCGCGGCGGGCGGCGATGTAGACGAAGCCGGCGCCGATCGCGATGTTCCAGGCGGCGGACTCGTGCAGCAGATGGCCGCCGCCGTGCACGGGTGCGTCGAAGGCACCACTCACCTGCACCATGCCGAGTAGGAACTGTCCGGCGCCGAGCGCGCCGAGCGCAAGGCGCAGCACCTGCACGAGCGTGCTCGGCCGCCGGTCCGGCTCGGTCACCCCGGCGTCCGGCTGAAGCGGAACCAGATGCAGGTGCCGTGCCATGCAGGGGTAGTCGCCGAACCGGCGGGCCGAGTTCCCGGGAAGTCCGTTCAGGCGGCGCGGCCGGCCCGGCGGTAGGCGAGCAGACCGGTGACGAGTCCGGCGAGGCCGAGGATCAGGCCGAGGACGGCGAGGGTGATGGTGGTGCCGTCGTTGCCACCGTCGTTCATGGTGTCGGCAGCGTCCTGGGCGGCGCTGCCGCCGGTGCTGGTCGCGGTCGGGGCGCCGGCCTTGGTCAGCTTCAGCACCGGGGCCGGGTGTTCGGCCTCGCCGCCGGCGGCGGGTTCGTCGATCCAGCGGACGACCTCGCCGTCGGAGTAGGTCTGCAGGGCCTTGAAGACGATCTGGTCGGTCTCGGGCAGCGGGCCGAGGGAGACGTCGAACTCCTGGAACGTACCGGGCTTGATCGCGGACTCGGCGTCGGCCGTCCAGGTGATCTTCGAGACGGCCTCGGTGATCTCGCCGTCGTCGGTCTTGACCGGGGTGGCCAGCTTGCCTTTCTCCGTCACAGCGGTCCAGCCGGGGACGGTCCTGAGCGACACCGAGGCGATCGGCTTGTCGGTGGGGATGGCGATCTCCAGCTTGACGGTGCCGGCGGTGTCCTTCTCGTTCGGTACCCGGAAGGTGACCTTGGTGTAGCCGCCCTGGGTGGCGGTGCTCGGGTTCACCGTGACGTGCGCGGACGCGGCGGTGGGGAACGCCAGGGCGGCGGCTGCGGCGGCCGCGACGGCGACGCCGGCGCGGGTCAGGTGGGTGAGTCGCATGTGATCGGGGTCCTTTCGTCTGGGTTCGTCTGAGGGGTCCGGGAACTTCGGCGGCAGTTCCAGCGACCAACTGCTCGATGTACAAGGTAGTGCACGCAAAACATGATTTTTCATAGTCTCGTACGCTGTGGGCTGATTGTCCTCTGTGGCGTCGTGCTGCTCGCGGTGACCCTGGTGGTGGCGTTGCGGTGGGGTGGCGGCGTCGCCGGATCGGCCATCCCCGGCCTGCCCGACCCGGGCGCCTCGACGCGGTGGGGGCTGCCGCTGGTCCGGGCAGCCGTCGACATCACCGGGGTGCTGACCGCAGGCTGGTGTGTCACGGCCGCGTGCTCGCGCTGCACGTGGTGAGCCTGTACGGGCTGTACTTCAGTGACCTGCTGGGCACGCTCATGCGGTACCACCTGGGACACCTCGCGATGCTGACCCACTTCGTGCTGGTCGGGTTCCTGTTCTTCTGGGTGCTCATCGGGATCGATCCGGGCCGCCGGGCGGTCGCGCCGCCGATCCTGCTGCTGCTCGTCGTGCGGTGGATCCGGGCCGACGAACGCGAGCAGCGCCGCCTCGACCGGGCCGCCGACCGCGCCGATGCGACCGGCGAGGAGGACGACCTCGCGCGGTACAACGCGTTCCTGCGCCAGGCCGCGGAGGCAACGGAGCGTCGCTGAAAAAGTCTGACGGAACTTCCGGGGATACGCCGACGACTACAACTCGACCCCCCGCCGCAGTCATCGGCGCCTGCGAATGTTTACCCGCCCCACCCGGAGGTAACCGTGTCCATCGCCACCGACATCTCGCCGCCCGCGGAGGAGCTGCCCGAGAAACCCGTCGCCGCGGCGCGGTCATGGTCGATCGTGCCGCTGCTGACCCGGCTGCACTTCTACGCCGGCGTTCTCGTCGCGCCGCTGCTGGTCGTCGCAGCTGTCACCGGTCTGCTGTTCGTCTTCAGCCCGCAGCTCGACAGGCTCGTCTACGACAAGGAGCTGCACGTCGCCCAGGTCGGGCCCGGCCTGCCGAAGCCGCTGTCGGAGCAGGTCGCCGCCGCGATCGCCGCCCACCCCGACGGCGCCCTGGCCAGCGTCGTGCCGGCCGCAAAGCCGCACGCGAACACCAAGGTCGTGTTCACCGTTGCGGAGCTCGGCGAGAACCAGCACACCGTCTACGTCGACCCCTACACCGGCGAGGTCCGCGGGCAGCTGACCACCTGGTTCGGATCGACCCCGCTGCAGACGACGCTGGACCAGCTGCACCGCGACCTGCTCCTGGGCGAGATCGGCACGGCGTACTCCGAGACCGCCGCGAGCTGGCTGTGGGTCCTCGCACTCGGCGGGCTGATCCTGTGGTGCAACCGGCAGTGGCGCCGCCGCGCCGAGACCCGCAAGGCGCGCAGCCGTGCCGAGGCCACCCTGACCTACGACCTGAGCGCCGCCAAGGGCGTGCGCCGCACCCGCAGCTTCCACGCCGCCACCGGCGTCTGGCTCGTCATCGGCCTGCTGTTCCTGTCCGCGACCGGCCTGACCTGGTCCACCTGGGCCGGCGCCAACTTCAGCGTCGCCCTGGACAATCTCGACGCCAGCCGGCCCGTGCTGGACACATCGCTCGGCGAGGCCCCGGCCCCGGCTGGAGGCGGCGGCCACCACGGCGACGGCGCCGCACCGGCCGCGGGGGATCCGGCACAGGTCGACGCCGTGCTGCACGTCGCCCGCACCAACGGCATCACCGGACCGATCGAGATCACCCCGCCGGCCGCCGACGGCGCCGCCTGGTCCGTGACCCAGACCGACAACGTCTGGCCGGTGCATTTCGACAGCATCGCCGTCGACCCCGTCGCCGGCACCGTCACCGCCCGGTCGAACTTCGCCGACTGGCCGTTCCTGGCCAAGCTGAGCAGCTGGGGCATCCACGCCCACATGGGCTACCTGTTCGGGCTCATCAACCAGCTGCTGCTGGCTGCCCTCGCCCTCGGCCTGCTGTGCGTCATCGTCTGGGGCTATCGCATGTGGTGGCAGCGCCGCCCCACCCGCGCCGAGCGCCGCGCGCTCGCCGGACCGCCACCGGCCCGCGGTGCCTGGCGCCGGCTGCGTGTGACCCTGCTGATCGTCGGCGTCATCGTCGCCGCGGCGATCGGCTGGGTCCTGCCCGCCTTCGGCGTCCCCCTCCTGGCCTTCCTCGTCTTGGACGGTGTGGTCGGCCTGGTGCAGCGGCGGCGGCGCAAGCCGCCCGTGCCCACCTCACCCGCTCCCGCCGGGGCCTGAGAAAAGAAACCCGGGCCGCCAACCGGCGGCCCGGGTTTCACCCCGCGACGCTCCGGCGACGCCACCACACCACGCCACCGACCAGCACCAGCACCACGGCCACACCGCCGAGCACCAGCCACACCACCCCGCCCGAGCCGCTGTCGTCGGACGCCGGATCGGCGGCGAGCGTCGGCGCCGCGCTGGACACGGTCCCGGCTGGTGCTGTGGTGGCCGACGGTGGCGGGCTGCTCGGTGCGGCGCTCGTGGGGGCGGCCGCGGCGTTGGTGAACGTGAACTGGCCCTCGATCGGATGCCCGTCGACGGAGACCGTGCGCCACGCCACCCGCACCGCCCCGTTGGGCAACGGCTTCACCGGCTGCGTCAGCGTCTTGTCGACCGACTTCGGCGCACCGTCGCTGTACGACACGCCGTCGGCGCCGGTCACGACCACGGTACTGAACTGCTGCTTCACCATCTCGTTGAAGGTGAACGTCACCGCCGCCAGCGGCGCGCCGACCGTCGCGCCGTCGGCCGGGTCGGTCTTGACCAGTTTGGCGTGCGCCCACGCCGGTTGCGCCGGCACGAGCAGCACCAGCAGACCGGCGGCTGCAGCGGCCAGCGTCGCGCGGAGGGTCACAGGCAGTCGCATGGACTCCATCCTGACCCGCCCCCGCGTCCCCGGCCACATCGGGGTACGCCGGAAAACAGCTGGGAACTCGATGCGGGTGTGCGGCGACTACCTTGCCGACGTACCCCACCCACCGTGAAGGATGTCCGATGTCGTTGCGCCACCGCAGCCTGCTGGCCACCGCCGGCGCGATCCTCGCCCTCGCCCTGGCCGCCTGCGGGTCAGAGGAGTCGCCGAGCACCGCGCCGTCCGGCCAGACCGCGCCGACGAGTCCGGCCAGCGCCAGCGCCCAGCCCGCCCTCGTGGTGAAGGACCCCTGGGTCAAGACGGCCCAGTCCGGCATGTCCGCCGCCTACGGCACGCTGCTGAACACCACCGGCACGGACATCGTCGTCGTCTCGGCCACCTCCACCGCGTCACCGAAGGTGGAGCTGCACGAAACGACCACAGTGGACGGCAAGATGGCGATGCGGCCCAAGGAGGGCGGGTTCGTCATCCCCGCCGACAGCAGCCACGAGTTCAAGCCCGGCGGCGACCACTTCATGCTCATGGACGTCACCACCCCGGTGCGGCCCGGCGACCAGATCACCGTGACGCTCACCCTCAAGGACGGCAGCACGGTCCAGTTCACCGCGCTGGGCAAGGACTTCGCCGGCGGCAACGAGTCGTACCACCCCGGGCAGTCCGCGAGCCCGATGGTGATGGGCTGACGTGACCGAGCGCGACGCCGCGCCGATGCGCCGCCGGACACTGCTGGCCGGCGGCGCCCTCACCGCCACCGGCGCGATCGCCGGAGCCATCGCCGTCGGCGGCTCCCGCCGCACGGCGCGGCCCCGCCCGGACCCGGCACCGTCCGAAGTGGACTTCGGCGCGCAGGTGGTGCCGTTCCACGGCCCGCACCAGGCCGGCATCGAGACCCCCGCCCAGGCCCACGCCGTGTTCCTGGCCCTCGACCTGAAGGCCGGCGTCGACCGCGCCGCCCTCGGGCGGCTGATGCGGCTGCTCACCGACGACGCGGCCCGGCTCACCCAGGGCACGCCACCGCTCGCCGACGGCCAGCCGGAGCTGGCGCTCGTCCCGGCCCGGCTCACCGTCACGTTCGGCTTCGGCCCGGCACTGTTCGACGCCGCCGGCCGCACCGCGCGGCGCCCGGCGACGCTCCAGCCGTTGCCGGCCTTCGCCATCGACCAGCTGCAGGACCGGTGGAGCGGCGGCGACCTGCTCATCCAGATCTGCGCCGACGACCCCGTCACGGTCTCCCACGCCCAGCGGATGCTCGTCAAGGACAGCCGCGCCTTCGCCTCGGTCCGCTGGGTGCAGCGCGGCTTCCGCCGCGGCCGGGGCATGCAGGACGACGGCGTGACCCAGCGCAACGTCCTCGGCCAGCTCGACGGCACCGGCAACCCACCCCTCGGCAGCGAGACCTTCGCCGGCGCCGTCTGGACCGACGACGGTCCACAATGGATGCACGGCGGCACCACGGTCGTGGTGCGCCGCATCCGGGCCGAACTGGAGGCCTGGGACGCCGCCGACACCGTCGGCAAGGAGTTCGCCGTCGGCCGCCGCCTGTCCGACGGCGCCCCGCTCACCGGCCGGCGCGAGACCGACCCACCCGACTTCGCCGCGAAGAACGCCATCGGCTTCCCGGTCATCTCCGAGTTCTCCCACGTCGCCCGCGCGCACGTGGCCTCCGACCGGCAACGCATCTTCCGCCGCCCCTACAACTACGACGAGCCGCCCGGCCCGGACGGCACCGCCGACAGCGGCCTCATCTTCGCCGCCTACCAACGCGACATCGGCGCCCAGTTCCTGCCGATCCAGCGCAACCTCGCCGAGGCCGACCTGCTCAACGAATGGATCACCCCCATCGGCTCCGCTGTCTTCGCAATTCCACCGGGCTGCGAACCGGGCGGCTGGATCGGCGCGGGCCTGCTGGCGTAGGTCTCCCCCGGTCCCCCACGTCAGGTGTGCACGTCGGTCGTCATCACCGGGGCGCCGTGGACGGTGAGCCAGAACGTGACGGTCCACGCGGAGCCCGGGTCAGGTTGCCGGCCGCGACGGCGGTCCGGTCGCCGACGGCGAGCACCGCGAACCTGATCCCACCGTCGGGGCCGGCTGCAGGCGGCGACGCGCCGGGAACCGGTGTCGCGGTCGCCGACCACGTCCCCACGACGGCCGCCGCGCACAGATGGACCAGGACATGACCGGGTCTCGGCTGGTCGATGCGGGCCCCAGTTCGTATCCCGCGTCGTGCAGTGTGACCGACGCACCGGGTGGGCAGGCACGGTACCGCTGCTGCCTGGCCACCCCGAGCGCCACCGCCGCGCCGAGCGGCAGCGCCACCGGGGCGAGCACCGCGAGGACGAGGACGGGCCCGACGGTACCGGCGCGGGGTTGCGCTGGCCGGGGCATCGGCAGCATCACATGGACGGCCGCCGTCGGGGCTCCGGCGCCGCCCCTGACGGTGGATCGCCATGCGTGCAGCGTAGTTTCAGCGGCTCCCCGGGCCGGGACGCAAAGGCGATCGCCTCGGAGCCGAGCACGACGATGAGACCCAATGGCGCCGCCCGCCGGGCCCGGCGCACACTGTGGGCCGGTGACGGCGCGGCCGGGGCACGTGCACGACGAGCCAGCCGGACGCGGCGGCGCGCACATCCACGGCGCCGGCTACCTCACACACGAGGCCGCCGGCGCGGGGCCTTGAGCAAGGGTCAGCCATGCAGCCCGCGCAGGACCTCCCGGCACGCCTGCGCGCACCGCAGCGTCGCCTCCGAGCAGATCCTGCAATGGTCGTGATGGTGGGCGTGCTTGGCGCACAGCTCGGCACTGTGCTCGCAGGCCATCACACACGCCTCCAGCAGCGTGCCCATCAATGTGATGTCGCCTCCGCGGCTGATCATCCGGCGGACGGCGGTCACCACGTCCGCGCAGTTGAGATCCCGGACGATCGCGTCCTGTAGCGCCTGGACGTCGTCCTCCGCGACCATAGCGGCTGCGCAGGCGGTGACGGCCTCCTCGCACGCCGCCATTGCGTCGATCACGGCCGCCAACTGCTGGCTGCTCACCTGTGGACGAAAACTCACGGCAAACGTGTCGAGCAGCTCCCGGGTTTGCGACATGGCGATCCTCCTGACGTCAGGTACGGCGGCCGCACGCACCTACCACGGCAGGACCGCCTTAAACCCGCTCCGACGTTCATAGCGTTCATTCAGGCCTCCGGGCGTTCCAGACGACCTCCACGGTTGCTTACCGTGAAGGCTCGCCTACGCCATTCGGGTAGAAAATTGCCATGCAATGCACGCTCTTCATCCTGACTGCCGCCGCGGGTCGCTGCTGATCGCCGCACCGAGATCCACGCCGACGCGCTCGCCAACGCCGTGGCGGAGGCGCAGCGCGGCAGCGAGTTCGAGCTCGGACCTGCCGGTCTGGCCCTCTTCGGCCGCTGCAACGCCTGTGCCGAGCACCGCGGACGCCGCTGGGGGCGGCTCAGTTCGAGGTTTCAGCGGCGGTCGCCGCACGGTCCGGATGGCCGCCAATGGCATCGTTGCGTTTGCCTGGCGGCCAGTCGATGACGCGGTCGGCCCAGCGGCGCAGCAGTGCCGGGTCGTGGGAGACGACGAGTACGCCGGTCCCGCGCCGGCGCTGGTAGTCGGCGATGACGGTCGCGACGTGCGCCTGGGTGGAGGCGTCGAGCATGGTCGTGGCCTCGTCGCACAGCAGATGGTCGGGGCGGTGGACGAGGGCACGGGCGAGGCAGGCGCGTTGCAGCTGTCCGTCGCTGACCGCGTGCGGTTGACGGCGTAGCAGGTCCGGGGTCAGGCCGACCGTGTCGGCGAGTTCGGTGACCCGGTCGCGGATCGTGTCGGGCGGGCTGCGCAGCGCGCGCAGCGGTTCGGCGATGAGGTCGGCGAGGCTGAGCCGTGGGTCGGCGGCGGCGCGGGGGCTTTGGAACAGTATGCCGATGCGGGTCCGTACGGCCGGTGGGACCCGGTAGCGCGCGCCGGTGATCGGCGTGCCGTCGAGGCTGACGTGGCCGCCGTCGGGTCGGTGCAGCAGGGCCAGCACCCGGACGAGCGTGGACTTGCCGCAGCCGGACGGGCCGCGCAGCCCGACGGTCTCTCCCGGTGCGATGCTCAGGCTGACGCGGTCGAGGACGGTCCGGCGGCCGTAGGCGACGGTGACGCCGCGCGCGGCAAGTCCGGCCCGGCCGGTCGGGCCGGTCATGTGGCACCGGCCGGGCTGAGCGGGTGGTGGCAGGCGGCGCCGGCGTCGAGCGCGGGCTGTTCGGTGCAGGCGGTGTCGGCCCGGGGGCAGCGTGGCGCGAACGCGCAGCCGGTCGGCAGGGCGGTGAGCATCGGCGGATGGCCCGGGATGGGCCGGAAGGCGTGGTCGGGCAGGGCGTTGAGCAGCGCGGCCGCGTAGGGGTGGGTGGGCGTGGTGTAGAGGTCGGCGGCGGGGCGGTGTTCGACGATGCGGCTGGCGTACATGACGGCGACGGAGTCGGCGACCCGTTGTGCCGCGGTGAGGTCGTGGGTGATGAGCAGGACGGCGGCGCCGGCGTCGCAGCGGCGCCGGAGCAGGTCGAGGGTGTGGTCGACGAGGGGACGGTCGAGGCCGGCGGTGGGCTCGTCGGCGAGCAGCACGGCCGGGTCGGGGGCGAGGGCCAGCGCGGTGGCGAGGCGCTGGGCCATGCCGCCGGAGAGCTGGAACGGGTACCGGTCGAGGTCGCCGGGGTCGAGTCCGGCCTCGGCGGCGATCCGGTCGGCGTCGCTCGTGGGCCGGCCGTGGGCGCGGAGGGTCTCGGCGAGCAGGGACCGGCCGGTGCGGACCGGGGTGAGCGCGGTGGCTGGGCTCTGCGGGATGAGGCCGATCCGCCGGCCGCGCACCGCACGGAGGCGCCGCTCGCCGGCGCCGATGAGCGCGACGTCCGGGTGCAGGGTGGCGGCGCCGGTGACGGTGGCGTTCGCCGGGAGCAGTCCGAGGACGGCGTGGGCGAGGACGGACTTGCCGCACCCGGACTCGCCGACGACGGCGAGCAGTTCCCCGCGGTGCAGGGTGAGGCTGAGGTCGGTGACCGCCTGGACGGTGGCTCCGGGCAGCCGGAACGCCACGTGGAGCCCGTCGACGGTGAGCGCGGGCGCGCCGGTCGTGGTGGTCACAGCTGCAGCTCCGCCCGGACGCGGGGGTCGAGCCGGTCGCGCCAGTGGGCGGCGAGCGCGGCGACGGCGAGGGTGACGACGACGATGGCGGCGCCGGGGGTGAGGCTGGCCCACCATGCGCCGGTGAGCAGCGACCGCTGCCCGTCGTTGATCATGTTGCCGAGCGAGGCGAGGTGTGGCGGGAGGCCGAGGCCGAGGAACGACAGCGCGGTCTCGTGCCAGACGGCGTGCGGCACCATGAGGGTGGTCGCGAGGGCCATGCGTGGCAGCACGTGGGGCAGCAGGTGCCGGGTGAGGACGCGGGCCCGGCTCGCACCGCCGGCGATGGCCGCGTCGATGAACGGGCGGGTGCGCAGCGACAGCAGTTCGGCGCGGACGATGCGGGCGGTCGACAGCCAGTGGGTCAGGCCGATCGAGAGGACGACGGCGCCGAGACTGGGGCGCAGCATGGCGACGATGAAGATGCCGAGCAGCAGGTGGGGCAGGGCGGCGACGGTGTCGACGACGCGCATCAGGATGCGGTCGGTCCACCCGCCGACGGTACCGGCGACCGCGCCGACGGCACCGCCGAGGACCGCCGCGACGAGCGCGGCGACGGCACCGACGAGCAGCGACACGCGCAGGCCGTAGAGGGTGCGGTGGGCGACGTCGCGGCCGAGGTCGTCGGTGCCGGCCGGGTGGGTCCACGTGGGCGGCCGGTTGATGCGGTCGAGCGCGACCGCGCTCTGGTCCAGCGGCCACACGAGGGGTACGAGCAGGCAGGCGAGGACGGCGGCGGCGAGGATGACGCCGGCGACGGCGGCGCCGCGGGTGCCGGGCCGCAGCCAGGACAGCGGGCGCAGGCGGCGGCGGGCCGGTCGGGGTGTGGCGAGGTCAGCCATCGAGGCGGACCCTCGGGTCGGCGGCGGTGTAGGCCAGGTCGGCCAGCAGGTTCGCGGTGAGCACGACGGCGGTGGTGACGAGGGTGGTCGCCGCGAGGAGCGGGAAGTCGCTGCCGAGCGCCGCCTGGACGGTCACCGCGCCGAGTCCGGGCAGCGAGAAGACGGTCTCGACGAGGACCGCGCCGCCGACGAGCTCGGGCAGGTGGGTGCCGACGAGGGTGAGGAACGGCAACAGCGCGGTGCGCATGGCATGGCCGAACAGCACGACCCGGCCGGGCAGGCCCCGTGCCCGGGCGGCCAGGACGTAGTCGTCGCGGAGGCTGTCGGCGACGGCGTCCCGGACGAACAGCAGGAACCACGGCACCTGCGACACGGCGAGCACGGTCACCGGCAGGACCAGGTGGTGGGCGACGTCGCCGGGGTGGACGCCGTCAGCGGCGACGTCGGTCAGTCCGCCGGCCGGGAACCAGCCCAGCGCGAGGGCGAAGGCGGTGATCGCCGCGAGGCCGAGCCAGAAGACCGGCATCGCCTCGACCGCGTATGCGCCGGCCCGCAGCCCACGGTCGAGCCATCCGCCGCGGCGGTACGCAGCGACCGTGCCCAGCACCAGGCTGACGGCGAGGACGAGTGCAAGGGCGAGGCCGACCAGGAGCAGCGTCCACCCGGCCCGCTCGGCGAGGACCGCCGCGACCGGCTCGTGGCGGCTGGTCGACCAGCCGAGGTCGCCCTGGACGAGGTTGGTGATCCATCGCCAGTACTGCACCGGCAGCGGGTCGTCGACGCCCCAGTTCGCGCGCAGCTGGGCAAGGTTCTCCTCGGTCGCGGTGAAGGCGGCCGCCCCGGCGTACTGCTGCGCCGGGTCGTACGGAGATGCCGCGCCGAGGACGAACATGCCCATGCTGGTCGCGGCGAGCACCGGGACGGCGACGAGCAGCCGCCGCCCGACCACCCGGGCGACGGCGGTCCTCACGCCTTGGTCCAGGTGTGCAGGTTCCACCACAGGCTGTTGGCGACGTCGTGCTCGTGGGCCTCGACACGTGGCTGCACCCCGCGGACGGTGTCACGGACCACGTAGGTGTGCTTGAGGTACGTGAGGAACACCCACGGCACGTCGGCGGCGAGCTGGCGCTGGAACCGGCTGTAGGCGTCCTTGCGGGCGGCGAGGTCGGCGTGGTCGCGGCCGTCCTGCAGCGCCTGGTCGGCCGCCGGGGAGTTGTAGAAGCCGGGGTTGAAGTACGCCTCGCCGGCGAACTTCGAGCCGAACAGCTTGTAGGAGATGAAGTCCGGGTCGTACGGCGTGCCCCAGCCCATGATGAGCGCGTCGGTCTTCATCCGCGGCGTGATCGCGTCCCACGTCAGACCCTCAGGGGTGACCTGGATGCCGAGCTTCTTCGCGTCGGCGGTCACGGCGAGCGCGAGTTCTTTGCGCAGGCTGTCGGTGGCCGGGTACATGAGCGTGAACGCGGCCTTCTGGCCGCCCTTGGCCCGGATGCCGTCGGCCCCACCGGTCCAGCCGGCGGCGTCGAGCAACGCGGCCGCCGCCGCGGCGTCGGCGGTGTCCTTGCCCACGACCACGGCATCGGCGAACGGGGAACTCTGCGGGACGGGCCCGAACGCGGGCTCGCCGGCGCCGCCGAGGATGCCGTCGACCATCGCCCTGCGGTCGACGAGGACGTTGAGCGCCTTGCGCACGGCGACGTCCCCGGTCACGGGGTTGCCCATCGGCAGCATCACGCCGCGGTAGTCGGCGCTGGACACCCGCTCGACCCGGAACCCGGCGACGGCGCCGAACCCGGCGGCGAGCTTCGGCGCCAGCTCGACCGCGTCGAACTCGCCGGCCCGGGCCCGCTGGGCGCGCACGTTGTCGTCGGCGACGAACGCCACCACGACCCGCTGGTTGGCCGGCTTGCCGCCGTAGTAACGGTCGTTGGCGGTCAGGACGAGGCGGTCACCGGCAGTCCACGAGTCCACCCTGTACGGTCCGGTGCCGATCGGCTGCTGGTTGAACGCGGCCTTGTTGATGTCCTGGCCCTGCAACGCCTTGGCCGGCACGATGCCGAGCGCGAGGCGCTGCACGAACGGCGCGTAGGCGTACTTCAGCGTGAAGACCACGGTGGACGGGTCCGGCGCGGCGACGGAGGCGAGCATGTCGAGGTCGGAGCGCAGCGTCGAGTCGACCTTCGGGTCGAGCACGGCCTGGTAGGTGAACACCACGTCGGCCGACGTGAACGGCGACCCGTCGTGGAAGACCACACCGTCGCGCAGCTTCGCCGTCACCGTCCTGCCGTCGGCGGAGACGGCCGGCAGCTCCTTCGCGAGAGCGGGGACGAGCTGGTTGCTCGCGTCGCGGGCGACGAGGCCGTCGAAGATGAGCGACGCGCCGTCGACGCCGTAGTTCAGCACCGGGTTGAGCGTGTCCGGCTCCCCCGCGGTCGCGACCACGATCGTGCCGGTGGCACCGGGCTGCGCTTCGGGGGTGGCTGAGCAGGCGGCCGCAGCCAGGACGGCGGCACTGCCGAGAACACCGGCGAGCGAGCGAAGGGTCCTGCGCATCCGTGGCACTCCGAGGTCGTGTCCGGCGGTCTCTCACCGCCACAGGTGACGCAAACCTGCCGCACTTGCATATGAGTGGCAATAGATGAACGACGTGACGAGGACCTTATTGCAACCTACTGGCAATTACTACAGACTGGCGTTTTGCTGGCGATGACGGCCAGCCGGCCGCGCGGCCCGGTTCAGGTTCGAGGAGCTGCCGCCCACGTGAACAGCCGCATCGGCACGCCCTCCGAGGCGAACTCGGCCTCCTCGCGCCAGCCCTGCCGGCGGTAGAAGTGCGGTGCGGCGCCGTCGCGGTGGGTCACCAGCCAGGCCGTGGGGGCGGCCATGACGTACGCGCGCAGCAGGCGGGCGGCGATGCCCCGCCGGCGGTACGACTCGGCGACCATGAGCTCGCCGACGACGAGCGCCGGGGCGAGCATCCGGGGCAGCGCCGTCGCCGGCGCGGCTTCGGCGACCGCCTTGTCGAACGGCGTGTCGCGCGGCAGGGCAGGCGGGGCCGACCAGCCGTACACGGCGCCGACGATCCGGCCGTCGTCGCGGGCCAGCCAGCCGCCGGCGCCGGGATTGGCCAGCTGCCGCCGCACGTGCTGCGGGTAGCGGGCGAGCCAGGTCTCAGGCTCCGACCACGGCGGGCCGGCGAAGCACTCGCGGTAGATGCGGTGCAGGCGGCCGGTGTGGCGCAGCAGGGTCTCCGGGGCGGCCGGCTGCAGCTCGATCACGCCGCCCCCGCCGGGCAGGTGCCGCACCGGCCGTAGACGACCACACCGCCGTCCCGGCCGTCGGGATCGGTGACGAAGGTCCCGTCCTGGGTGACGTCGGCGACCAGCGCCGCCACGGCATCGGCGGGCAGCTGCCGCACCGCACCGCACCGCCGGAAGACGGTGTGGTGGTGGGCGTGGTCGGCCAGCCCGTAGGTCAGCGCACCGCCGACCGGCACGACGTGCACGACGTCGATGCGGGCCAGGCCGGTCAGCACCCGGTGAACGGTGGAGTGGTCGAGTTCGACGCCGTCCGCGGTGAGCCGTTCGTGCACCTCGGCCGCGCTGAGGTGGGTCGCGCCGACCAGGACGCGCAGGACCGCGCGGCGGGCGTGGGTGCAACGACCACCGGCCGCGCGCACCCGGGCCATCGCGGCCGACACCCGTTCGTGAGCGGCGTCCATCACCCTCCCTCGGTGCCCCATGAGTTCGTTATTGCAATATGGTGGCAGAAACAAGTTCATTGCAGTATATCGAGAGGACCGCGGATGTCCGTCTACACGCTCCCCGACCTGCCCTACGACTACGGCGCGCTCGAGCCGGCGATGTCCGGGCAGATCCTGGAGCTGCACCACTCCAAGCACCACGCCGCCTACGTCAAGGGCAGCAACGACGCCCTCGACCAGCTCGCCGAGCTGCGCGAGAAGGGCGACTTCGGCGCGCTCGTCGGACTGGAGAAGACGCTGGCGTTCAACCTGTCCGGGCACGTACTGCACTCGATCTTCTGGGGCAACCTCTCCCCCGACGGCGGCGACCGCCCCGAAGGTGACCTCGCCGCCGCGATCGACGAGCACTTCGGCTCGTTCGAGGCGTTCGCGGGCCAGCTGTCCGCGGCGACGAAGTCGGTGCAGGGCTCGGGCTGGGGCGTGCTCGCCTGGGAGCCCCTCGGCAAGCGACTGCTGGTCGAGCAGGTGTACGACCACCACGGAAACGTCGGGCAGGGCTC
Source organism: Dactylosporangium sp. AC04546 (assembly GCF_022095675.1). Classification (GTDB taxonomy): domain Bacteria; phylum Actinomycetota; class Actinomycetes; order Mycobacteriales; family Micromonosporaceae; genus Dactylosporangium. The sequence goes on from NZ_JAHYSG010000003.1 coordinate 46,216, forward strand.
CACGCCGCTGCTGGTCTTCGACGCCTGGGAGCACGCCTACTACCTGCAGTACAAGAACGTCCGCCCCGACTACGTCGACCGGCTCTGGAACCTCGTCAGCTGGGCCGACGTCCAGGCCCGCTACACCGCCGCCACCGCACCGGCGGCCTGACATGACCGGACCGTCCCCGGCCCGCACCGCCGAGGCGGTCCAGCGCGCCGCCGGGGTCATCGCCGCACGCCAACGCGGTGACCTCGACGGCGCCGAGGCCCTCCTCACCGCGTTCCCCACCGCGGCCGAACAGGCCCGCGCGTTCTGCCTGCTCGCCGAACTCGCCCTCGGCATCCTCCGCTCGCAGACCGGCCAGACCATGGACGAAGTCGTCCGAGAACTCAACCTGCTCGTCGAACAGGCCCTCGGCGCACCGCCGCCGTAGGCCCAGAAGGCCCAGAAAGCCCGGCCGACCGGTGTCAGCCGCGGACCGCCGCCTCGTACAGCGCGGGGATCCCGCCGGCCAGGCCTGGCTCGAAACCGTCCAGGACCACCCACACGTTCGGCACGCTCGCCAGGGCCGTGGCCACGACCTCGTCGGTGTCGCGCAGCCAGGCCAGGTGCCGCAGCGCGTGGGCGACCACCGCATCGGCGGCGACGTGCGGTGGGCTCGGCGCTGCCGGGTCACCCGAGTGGGCGAGTTCGCGCGACACCAGCGGTACCGCGTCCGCATCCGGCACACCGTCCAGCACCGCGACGTAGGTCAGCACGACGCGACCCGCGTCGAAGCGCCACGACGTGGAGTGCAGAATCGTGAGTGGAGGCGGCGCCCAGTCTGGCTGAGGACCATCGCGCTGGACGCCGCCCTGCCCGGCCGACACAGCCACCGGCCGAGCGCTCACCGGCGAGCTGACCAGCCCGGCCGCGACCAGGTCCGGTTGAGCGTCACGCGGCAGATCCCCGTCGACGCGGCGGTAGTACACCGCCGCGTCGCGAGCCGCCACGATCAGCACCTCAACCCGGACCGGCGCCGGCCCACGATCGTCTCGCCCCATCAGTGCAACTCTCCTGTATTTGCCAGGAAGTTGCAACAGTGACTCGTCCGAGGCCGCACGATGCGCCGAGCAGCCGCCGGCTCCCCGCTACCGGCGGAGCCTCGGGTCCGCCAGACAGACACGTGGAGTAACGCGATGAGCACCATGCAGGCGAGGTCGATGAGCACTGCGGTGGCGGAGACTGCGATCCAGAGGATGCCAGCTCTCGTGGAGGCGGCGAAGTCGCCCAGTGCCTGGACGGCGGCGAACTCAACGAGTACGGAACCGCGCAGATCGACCGGGGCCAGGGAGGCGACGGCGGAGTGCCGGGCGGTCACGACGATGCCGATACCGATCCCGGCGAGTACGGACGGGACGGTCCCAGCAATCGCGAACAGGGCGACACCTGCAGCCGGGCACCGACGAGATCCGGGAGACTCGCAGAACCGATGCTCGGCTGCTCGGCCGTTTGTGCTCAGCTCAGTGAGACGAGGTGTACTGCGGCGACCGTGACCAGGGAGGCGCCGACGAGGGTGACGCCGCCCGCCGCGAGGACCGGGGTGACTCGGGTGGCCCGGCGCAGTGCGGTGTGCGATCGGGCGCTGCGGGTGATGAGGGAACTGCCGGCGACGGCGAGCGCGCCGACGGTGAAGAGTACGACCGCCATGCCGATGCCGAAGGTGAGGACGAGCAGCAGGGCGAAGCCGGCGCGGCCGAGGAACAGTCCCGTGGTGAGGATGAGGAAGGCGGCCGGCGACGGGGTGAGCCCGCCGGAGATGCCGAGCAGGAACAGACCTGGACGTTTGGCGTGCTGGTGGTCGTGTTCATGGCCGTGATTGTGGCCGTGGCTGCGATCGTGGCTGTGGCTGTGGCTGTGGCCGTGGCCGTGGTCATGGCTGTGGCCGTGGTCATGGCCGTGGCCCGCGGCGCGCAGGTGTCGGCGTAGCAGCCACAGGCCGGTGGCGAGGACGATCACGCCGGCGGCGATCTGGAGCCACGTGGTCAGTTGCTCCATCCGGACGACGTTGGACAGGGACAGGAACGTCCAGGCGACGCCGATCACGAGCACGGAGACGGTGTGCATGGCGGCGACGGAGCCGCCGAGCCAAGCGGCGTCACGGATGCGGCCGCGGGAGCCGGCGAGGTACGCGGCTGCGAGGGTTTTGCCGTGTCCGGGGGTCACCGCGTGCCCGGCGCCGGCCAGGAAGGCGAGCACGAAGGCCAGCAGTGATATGCCGGGTGTGTGGATGAGGCCCTGCAGCCGGTCCGAGATGGACGTGGCGTAGGCGGTGAGAGCGTTCATGCCGTCGCCCGCCGCCGGTGCAGCCGGCGGGCCACCAGGACCGCGGCGATCACGGCGATCGCCACCGCAGCGACGACGGTGGCGATCTGCACGGCCGCGCTGCGGCCGAGGCTCGGGTCACCGCCCGTGGGTGCGCCGGCCACGGTCCAGTCGTGGGTGTCTTTGCCGGCTTCGTACACCGTGCGCTGGCCGCCAGGGCCGGTGGCGAGGGTGCGATACGCGGGATTGAGGTCGGTGAGCATGCGCACGGTGACGGTGGCCGCGGCGATCGGGCCGGGGCAGGCGTAGTCGGCGATCGCGCCCTTCAGGTCAAGGGCGCGTGGGGGTTCGAGCTCGCCGGTGCACGGCCGTCCGTCGTCAGTGACCGTGATCTGCCGGAGCAGGTACGCGGCGAACTGCTCGGACGAGGCGATCACGGCTGGATCGGTGTACCGGTAGTCGACGCTGCCGTCGGGCTTGACGCGGTCGGACGGCAGCAAGCCGAGGGACACCCCGAGCAAGGTGAGGTCGTCCGGGCCGCCGACCCGCCAACGCACATGGACGACCTCGGGCCGCTGATCGTCGAAGGTGACGGCCACGGTCTGCGGATCGCCGAAGGGGTGCGCCGCCGCCGGGGTCGCCACCGCCGCCACGGACGCGCTCGCCAGCCCAGTTGCGGCACAAACGGCCAGCGCGCGGACGGCGACCAGCCTCCGCCATCGTCGATGCCTGTGGAAGGCCAAGGAACACGCTCCTGGCGGGTGCCGATGCAGCGAACGGCGCTGAGTCTGCCGAGCGTTGCGAACACGCACAGGCGAAGGTAGTGATCAACACGGAACGCTTACATGAACAAATGCGCGGAGTGCCGCGGCCGATGTGAGGTACGCAATACCGGGGTGGAGCAGACTGTCGCTGAAACCGGCACGGTGCCAGTTCGTAGACCCGGGCCGGAACGGTACGCGGGATCGCTTTGGTGGCTGGTCACGTCGCGTCGGCCCCAGCGCTCGGTGTGCCGCTCCACGGCATGCACCATGTGGCCGGGCGCACCGCCGACAACGCTGCCGGCGAGGCGTTCGACAAGGTCGTCCGGCTGCTCGGCCTGCCCTACCAGGGCGGCCCGCGATCGATCGGGTAGTCCGCACCGAAGACCCGCCAACCGCCGGGTCTGCGCCCTCGCCGCCGAGCGGTGCACAGCCCGCGGGATCGCCCTGGGGTGCTCCAGCACTGGCTCGTCCTACTTCCGGTGGCCATGTACGCGACTCTCATCACCTCTGATGGCCGGTCATCGTCTATGGATCTCGGTCGCTTCAGTCCATCGATGGGGCCCTTCTGTTGGTGAGCGCGGCGAGCGCCGCCTGCAGCTGCTCCACCTGCGCAAAGGTCAGATCATGCGGGTCTTCGGCGCCACGGCGCGTCACGAATGTGACGCCTACGAATGAGGTACCGCGGCGGCCTACGAGCTCCAGGTTCACGCCACATCCGGCACCTTCGTCGAATCGAACGGTACAAGTGGGCGGATGGTCACCGATCGGATCGCGCCGGACATTCATCGAAACGCTCCTGGAATCGAGCACCGGAAAGGCGAACAGGCGGTCTGGCATTCGTTGTCCACGTCGCTGTCCGCCCGATAGCAAGAGGCTACGATTGGGCGGCGGAGCGCGGAACCGACCGCCGGTACGGGTACATTGCGCGGCAAGCGGACGGTCCGGGAGTGAATTATGGCGCGCGGGCAAACAACACTGACTGGGAGTCCGGGTTCGCGGGTGGTCGGCGTGGTGTCGGGCTTTGTCTTGAAGCTCGCCCGGCAGTCGACCGCGCTGACTCAAGAACGTCTGGCCGAGGAGATCGGCGTCGACGTCAGCACTGTGCAGGGTTGGGAGTCCGGCCGCCGCCCGCTCTCGGCCGTCACCGCCGGCGACTTCCTGCGGCTATGCGGCCGGCTATCCCGTTTGGGCGCCCCAGCATCGACAGGGCGCCATCTTCGCGAAGCGATCGAGGCCGACCAGGTGCTATCGACTGGCATCGCGGCCGGGACCGCTTGGGTAGCCCCGGACACTCATCCACTTGCCGCGAGCGTGCACCGCTGGACCATCACCAACCTGATCACCTGGCCGATCATCGGGAAGCTGCCCCAGCACCTGCATGCGTTCACGATCACCGCAAAACGCCGTGGACCTGTCCCCGCACAACCATCGCTCAGTGCCGAGCAGCGGATCAGGTTCTTCAATCATCTGTTGACCGTTGCGCAGCGGGCTGGAGGCGCCGACGAAGCGCTCCTGCGGCGACAAGCGGTCTACCTGCTGGGCTTTGACGGCCGATCGGAGATCGTCGACTGGCTCCGCGGTGAATGGCATCGGGCTGGACGCCGGCGACTCGCGCTGGGAGACATTGCCGGCCTGCTGGAGGCCCGCTCGGCATCGGTGGCGCTCGCTGCAGCGGGCGACAGCACCCACCTCTACGACTTCGTCGACCACATGACCGACGGACCCGGTGAAGTGGCAAACCTGAACTACTGGGCTTACTGGATCGGCGAGCTCAGCGACGAGCAGACTGACGACGCGTTCATGTTCAACGCCGACACGCGATCCTGGACCGGCGCTCGACTGCTCCAGCATCTGGTGCATCGCCTCGACGACGACTCTCCGCTCCTCCCGCTGAACGTCTGCACGCTGCATGCGCTGATCGCCTCTCGGCCCTCGTTGCTCACCGGCCGCCCCGCTGTTCGTGCCTCACTCGGCGACGCACTCGCTAAGCTGGCTGCCACCAGGCCATTGGGCCGTACCGGACGTGACCAGCTCGCCGGCCTGCAGTACGCGGTCCGCATCGCGGACCGATAGACCGGCAGAGAGGACATCAACGTGCCAGATGACGCTGAGGCGCTGGCCGCGTTCGGGTACGAACTTGGTTTGTTGAAACGCATTCGACGCTCCGGTTGGTGGCACGCGGGCGTGCGAGACCCGGAGTCAGTCGCCGAGCACACGACGAGGACGGCTCAGCTCGCCGCGATCATCGCGGCCGAGGAAGGCGGTGATCCCGCCCGTGCCGCGTTTCTCGCCTTGTGGCACGACACCCAGGAGACCCGTACCGGCGACCTGCCGCACACCGCCATCACGTACCTGAGCAAGCCGGACCCGCGTCGTATCACAGCCGATCAGACCGACCGTCTCCCCGAGCGCAGCCGCGACGCGATCCGCGGTGCTGTCGACGAGTACGAGTCACGGCAGTCGCTCGAAGCCGTGTGCGCCAAGGACGCGGACAAGCTTGAAATGCTGCTGCAAGCCGTGGAGTACCGCGACGTCGGCGTCCATCGGGTTGACGGCTGGATCGACTCGGCGCGCAACGACCTCAAGACCGCAACTGCCAGACGAGTCGCCGAGGCAGCGGTCACTCTGTCTCCGCTGGCTTGGCGCGACCGCTAGAAATTGGATGGCTCGGCGAACGAAGTGTCAGCGGCTCCGCAGGAGCTCGCCGATGAGGTCGTTGATAGCCGCATAGGTGTCCGGCGAGAGGTCTTCGGGGACCTCGACCTCGCGGGTACGGACGAGGTCGTCGAACAGCGCTCGAAGCTCGGCCGAGCGGCCATCCGCTCGCGCGACGCGCATGGCGTCTATCCAGGGGTGATCGTCGAGGCGGGCCGGGTCGGCGAGCCATGCCTGGTCGACGGCCCGGCGGGCACCGGCCGTATCCCCAGCCTCCAGGCACAGGCGGACCAGTTGGTGGGCGGTGTCGACGACGGCGGAGGCGAGGTTGTGGGGCTGGATGTCGCTGCCGGGTAGCCAGGTGTACGGGTTGCGGTAGCCGGATGAGTAGGGCAGCTCGGCGCCGGCGAGTGGTTCGCCGCGGACGAGGTCGAGGGCTCGGCGGAGGTCTTCGGCGCCGTCTGCTCCCCTGGCCTCGCCGCGGGCGCGGAGGCGGCGGAAGAGTTGCCAGTCGAGCAGGGCGCCAGGCAGCAGTCGGTAGAGGCGGTCGGAGCCGACGTTGGGCGGCAGCCATTGCGTGCCATCGGCGGTCTCGCCGAGCCACCGGCGGGCCTTGCTGATGGCGACGCGTCGGCTACGGGCGTTGACCCGCCGGTCCGGCCACAAGGCGTCATCGATCTGCTCGCCGGTCGCCCCGACACCCCCGCGCTGGGCCAGGTAAACCACGAGTTCGGAGTAGAACCGGATGCGCTCCTCGGGTGGCTCGCCCGGCGCCTCCACGACGACCGGGCCAAGGACAGCGACGCGGGGCCGGTGTCGATCCGGCCTGTACCAGGCCTCGATGTCGGCGTCGAGCTCCGTATCGTTCGGTCCGCCGGAGCGAGCGGCAGGCCGACGTTTGACCTGGGTGAACGTGCTGGCGATGACCGGTCGCGTTGACGTGAGTGCGTCGGTGTGCGCCGACGCGGGCTGGTCAAGTAGCACAACCTCAGGCCTTTCTTCCTCACGGGCGAGGAGAACTTCGCCCATGTCGATAAGGTGGCCCTGCGCGTCCGTTCCCTCAGCCCAGGGCTCCTGCTCGGTTGCAGCCGGCACGGGCTCATCGACTGGCAAGGTGGCGCGAGCGGCGCGCATGACCGAGGCCAGGCGCGTGAGCTGCTCGCGGGGCAGTCGGCTGGCGGTCGCGTTTGTGACGCTCAGCCAGTCGACGGCAAGAGTGCCAGCAGTGGTGACGTCGATGCGCCATCTCGTGGCGGCCGAGATGACTGCCGCTGCGACCGCGCACCGACCTGCGCGCTCCAGCTGGACCTCCAGCTCACGCAGTTCGTTGTCGGCGCCTTCGGCGTCGGCGATGAGCAGCACATGTGGCATCCAGGCGTCCGCGACGAAGTCGCCGACGCGGCCAGCGAACGCCGAGGGGACGCCGGCGTCGCTCATCGCGGCAGCGTTGGTGTCCGCCCTGCGCCCGGCTCGGTGGACGGCCTCGCTAACGGACGTAGCGGTCGTGACACGGCCGCCGCCGAGCTCTACGAGGCTCTCTGCATCTTCGGGATGGAACCCGGCGATCACGACCTCGGCGTCATCGCTCCACTGGTTGGTCGCCAGTTCGGCGACGATGTAGCGCAGCAGGTCAGCCGCTCGGGTGGGGTCACCGCCGATACCGAGCAGGCCGGCTCGTTCGAGGTCGATGAGGAGATGGTCGCCACCGGGTCGCGAGGCGACGGCGACGAGAGTTGGTAAGGGGGCGAGCGCATCGTCGACTTCGGGGACGTCGGCGGTCGCCGACAGCGTCCAGGTCATCGACGCTTCGCTGGTTTGGAAGGGTGGCGGGGCGACTGGGTCGGCCTCGGCGAGCATAAGGTGGACGTCTCCACCGGATAGCCACACGGCGGCGAGGTCGGGCAACTTGTCCTGGGTTCGGTCGCGGAGCGCGACCGCGAGCGCCCGTAGGACGTGGTCGAGCCGGTTGACGTCGACGGGTTGAGCGGCGGAGCGAACTCGCCGTTCGACAACGGGATCGGACGGTTGCGGAATGCGGCGGCCGGGGCGGCGGTGCTGGCGTTGGCGCTGACGACGCCGGGTGAGGTGGAAGATCACGAGCGCCGCGAGCAGACCGGCGGTTGCGAGCGCCGCGGTGACGGGTAGAACAGCGTCCAAGCTGGTGTCGCCTTCTTGTTCGTGACTGAGCTCGGCCGACGGGGACGGCGCCGGCTCACTCGGTACCGGCGACGGAACAGGCGGCGGTTCGCTGGGCGCTGCTGGTGGCGGTTGGGCGACGGCGGCGAGGGTTCCTCTGGCGTGGGCCCGGGCACCGCGGTCGTGGGCGTCGGGTGGCAGCTGGACGCGCTGGTTTGCCTCGATGTGGTCGGGGAATCGCGGGTCCGCGCGTTCGAGGTCAGGGTTGAGCGCGGCGATCTCCGGGTAGCGATCGCCGTCACCGAGGAACCGGCTGGCGACGTGGTACAGCCAGTCAGCGCGCTCGACGACGTACGTCGGTGCGGTCGCACTAGCCGCGACGGCGGGCGCGGCGACGGCAGGCGCTGCGGAGATGGGCTGTGCGTCGGCGCTCGCGACCGCGGGTGTGGCGCCGATCGCGAGGGCAGCTGCGACGAGCGCAGCCGCACGGCGTTGCTGCCAGCTGAGGCCGGCGATGTGGGGCGCGCGTCGGCGCAACGCGAAGGACATCAACTCGATCAGCAGTGGTACCGCGAAGGACGCCCAGCCGATCCACCCGGCCCACGTCAGCGCGGCGAGGAACAGGGTGCCGTCGTCGTGTGCGGTGAGCCGCTCGGCAACCTGCGACCAGGACGGAACGCGGTCCGGCAGTGGGTTTCCGGCCAGGGCATAAAGCGCGTAAGGAATGCCGCCGAGGATGAGCAGGATGCCGGCCTGGGCGGCGAACCGCCTCGAGTGGATGCCCATGGTCAGCCCACTAGCAGAGACGCGGTGACGGTGGCGGTCGCGGCGATCGTCGTTACTCCGGGCAGGACGTCGACGAGCAGCGGGTCGTAGTACACCGTGACGGTTACGACGATGTGCTGCCCGTCCGCGGAGACGAGGGCCTGCCACTGCGTGATGCCGGCCGTTTCGAGGTAGTCGCGGACCGCCTCGATCGCCTTCGCAGTGTCGACCGCCTTCTTCTCTCCGTTGATCGCCTCCGGGAGCCGGATCGCCTGTCCCCCGGCCCGGGCCGCCTCGGCGGCGATGTTGTCGGCCCGTTGGGCGGTCCGGACGTATCCGGCGGCGTCGCCGGCCAGGCCGATCATGGCGAAGAGCCCGGGCAGGACGATCGCGTAGAACAGTCCGATCCGGCCGGCGTCCGGTTCGGCTCTGGCGGCGGCGAGCAGCTTGCGGATCATCCGGCTCGGCTCCTGAACAGATCCAATGGTGAGGTGTAGTGCGCGCTGACCCACCGGTCGGTCGGCGTTCCCGGCAGCGCCCCAGCAGAGAGGTCGACCCGGCATTCGACGGTCACGATGACACTGGCGGGCTCGCCGACGTCGCGCGCGAACTGCGAGGTGTCGACGGTGACCAGGAGGGTCAGGCAGCGCAGGTCCTGGACGTCGAGCGTGCTCACCACCGCGGCTTCGGCGCGGCGCTGGGCGGTGGCCGGGTCCCGGGACAGCGACGCAGCCCGCGCGGCGGAGTAGGCGGCGGCGTCGACGGCGGCGTTGGCGAGCGAGATGCGGCCGACGAGCATCGCGAAGGACGCGAGCAGCAGCATGCTGGGCGCCAGGATCGCCAGCTCGACCGTCACGGAGCCGCGCTGTCCGTCTCGACGCCGCATGACGCGGGACATCATGGACTGCTTTCCGTGGTGAACCGCTCGATCGGGCTGTAGGCGGTTTGGCTGACGCGGAACCGCATACCGAGCCACCCGAGCGCCGTACCCGTCACGGTGACGCGCACTCCGATCACCTCGCCGCCGCCCTCGACGACCGGGACCACGACGACGTCCCAGTCGGTCAGGACGTCGCCCATGCGCGCCAGGTACGCGGAGGCCTGCGCCTCGCCGGCCCCTGATAGAGCCGCGAACGCGGACTCGGCGGCGGCGCCCTTCTGCGCGGCCGCGAGGGCGACGGTTCGCGCGTGGAAGACGTTCGCGACCTGCACGCCGACCAGGATGAGCACGACGAAGACCGGGAACAAGATCGCCATCTCGACGTTGGTCGAGCCTCGATCGTCTCGCAGGCGTCTGCCCAGCCGGCCGAGTCGGCGGGTCATGGCGCCGGAACGGCAGGGGCGGCCGCGTCCGGCCACATCCCGATCCATCCGTACACGTAGTCGCTCACGGCGGCGAGCAATGCGAGCGCAAGGATCGCGCCGACCGCGTAGATGATCGCGGTGGGGACTACTTCGCCGCGGTCGTCCTCGCGAAGCGCGACCATCAGCCGCCGCACGTGCGTTGCGATCGAGTTGATCACGTCCATCGGGACCTCCTTGTTCAGCGGTCAGTTCACGGCGGGTGCGTCCAGCAGTCGCGCCGCGAAGGGGTACAGGGCAAGCAGCATGAGCACGATCAGCAGCAGCGCGCCGGGGATCTCCAGCTGGGAGGTGCGTAGTTCGGCGCGGTTGAGTTCGTCGGTGCGGATCTGGGCGCGCAGGGAGGTCGCGCGTGCTCGCAGCGTCCGGTACACCTGGGCACCGGTCACGCCGGCGGCCTGCATGATGTCGCCGAGGTCGCCCAACTCGGGCACGCCGACGTCGGCGCCGAGCCGCCGGAGTCCGTCCCAGGGCGCGGTGACTTCGAGCTCGGCGCGCAGGAGGGTCTGGCGGATGCGGGCGAAGACCCACCCGGTGCCTTTGCTCGCCGCTCTCGTGAGGGATTCTTCGGTACCGCGGCCGGCCGCTCGCTGCAGCGCGACCAGGTCGATGAACGTGCACACCGCGCGGCGGCACGCGCGCCGAGCGGCGGCGGCCTTGCGGGCGACGTCGCGGTAGACGACCAGGACGAACAGGGCGGCGCAGCCCAACGCGGCAACGACGGGCATCCCGGGGCCGAAGGTACGTCCCATCAACCCGAGCAGTCCGAGCAGGACCGACGGCACCGCGAGGCCGATCAGCCCGCTCACGACCAGGCCGGTGACGAACTCCTCAGGCCTGCGGCCGAGCAGCTGCAGGTCCCTGACCGGGACGACGCGGAACAGTCTGGCGGTGAGCCGGCCGATGACCTTGGAGCGGCGGCCACGCGCCGGGCCGTCACTCGCCGCTTGAAGCCGGACGAACGCCGGCCCGAGCGGCGGGCCGGCGGGCCGCAGCTCGTGGGCGACGAGGAAGAGCGCCAGACCGAATCCGGCGCCGATGACGGCGGCGACGCCGACCCACGTGACGGTCATGACGGATTCCGCGTGGTGGAGAGGAAACGCGCGTCGGCCGGTGGCAGGCTCAGCGATCGTGCCCACCAGAGACATCCGACGAACGCGCACGCCAGCAGGGCCAGGACGAGCTGGCCGCGGGGTTCGGCGTAGGGCGCGGTGTACTGGCGGCTCGCGATGCCGACGCCCACCAGGACGACCGAGCCGACGGTGAGGAACTGGATCTGGAATCGGGCCCGGGCCCGTTTCGAGGTGACCTCGCGGCGCATGGCGACCTCGTCGGCTGCGGCCTCCGCGATGCCGGTCAGCGCGTCGGAGAGCCTCGTGCCGCGGTCGCTGAGGTGCAGCGCCAGCGCGACGACCACCTGGTCGCTGACCGGGTCCTGCAGTGCGTCGGCGAACTCGTAGAGCGCGGCTTCGGCGTCCCATCCGGCCTGGATCCGAGCTGCGAGGAGCTGCACCTCGGCGGTGATCGCCGCGGGTGGGGCTTGCGCGGTCTCGACGATCGCCTCCTGCAGCCCGACGCCGGACTCCTCGATGTCACGCAGGCGCCGGGTCCACGCCTCGACCGCTTCGACGCGGACGGCGCCGCGCTGTTCCTCCTTGCCGGCGGACAGCAGCCATGGGATACCCGGGACAGCGATGGCGACCAGCGGCGCGACGATCGGAACACCGCTGACGATCCACGCGAGCGCTCCCGCAGCGACCGAAGCGACCAGCCACATCCGGTGCCGGCGCCGATCCCGTGTGTTCGAGCCCGCACCGGACCACAGCCAGCGTGCCCGCGACGGCGGTCGCTCGGTCCGCTCGGGACCGACGACGGCGCTGATCGCCAGCGCCACGCTGCCGACGAGGCCCGAACAGATCACAGCGGCTGCGAATGCCGGACTCATATATGGCTCCTCAACCTCGGGAGCGGCCGAGGCCAGGCGCCTCGGCCACGCGGCGTGATGAGCACGATGGGGTCATAGCCGGCGAGGAGGAGTTGTTGCTTGAGCCGATCCGGCTGGTGCAGGGGCACGGCGCGCCCGTCCGGACCCGGACCGAAGATGTGCGTGGTGCGCGGGCGACCTGTCTCGGTCAGGCCACCGACCTCCACGACGTGCGAGACGAAGCGGTGGCGGCGTCCGCCGATCGCGCTCTCGTCGACCATCGTCACGTACACCACGAGGTCGAGGGCGTTGGCGACCTGGAGGTGGGCGCGGCGGTCGGAGTGTTCCTGCCGGTGGCTCAGGGCGAGTTCCACGACCCGGTCGAAGACCAGTCCCGGCTCGCGGGCGTGGATCGTGCACAGGGAGCCGTTCGTGGTGCCCATCGCCTGGAGCATGGCGACGATCTCGCGCGACTTGACCTCGCCGACGATGATGTGGCGGGCGTTGAGTTGGAGGCTGAGCGGGATCAGGTCGTCGAGGGTGATCTCGCCGGCGGGCCGGCCGTCCGGCCCGCGCTCGCCGTGGCCTTCGCGCGCCTCCATCGAGACCGCCCACGGATGCCGGCCGGTCTTGTGAAGACCCAGCTCGCGGGCCTCCTCCAGGACGACGAACCACTCGTCCGCCGGGATCTCGCTGGCCAGGGCACGCAACAGCGACGTCTTCCCGCTGCCGGGCACGCCGGCGACCATGATGTTGAACCCGGCGCGCATCGCCGCGCGCAGGAAGTCTCGCAGCAGCGGGTCGATCATCGCGGTCTTGTTCGGGTCGGTCCGGTCGAGGTCGATGAGCTCGTCCAGGTCGACGCTGAGGATCTGGTGGTTGCGGATCACCGCCACCGGTCGAGGGGTCACCAGGTAGGTCGCCGCCAGGCGCTGGCCGGTGGGCAGCTCCATGCTCAGGGTCGGCTTGTCCTTGGTCAGCGCGCGCTCGGTACCGCCGGCTCGTCTTGCCAGCGCTTGGAGCATGAGCACGAGGTCTTCGTCGCTGTCGGCGATCGGGTCGGCCAGGTCGATCCGGCCGTCGGGGCGCTCGATCCGGACGCCGTCGCAGCCGAGAACCGTGATCGTGTCGAACGGCTCGCGCAGCAGCCGCTCCAGCCGGCCCAGCCCGAGCAGCGCGGCGAGCACGGCGTCGAGCAGCCGGCGCTCGTAGTCGGGGCCGAGCGGCGATCCGGTCATGGTCCGCCGATCGACGTAGTCCCGGACGCGTTGTGCCGCGATGTGCCGGCTTTCCGTGTCCAGGTCGCGCGGCGAGAGGTAGGCGCGCCCGGCGAGCGCTCGGGAAAGCTCGTCGCTCACCGCAACCTGAAGCTCCCGGACGACCGTGTAGTCCGGAGCCTCGAACTGCTCGTCGTTCCGCGCGATCGGTGAACCGGTGCCGGAACTCCGCCACTTCGGCCGTTCAGACGTCTGCACGTTTGACCTCCTGTCGGCCGGTAACGGTCGCTCCAGCCGCCGCGGCGGATCGCAGCAGCGGCTGGCGGGTCTTGACTGTGCCGCCGTGACTGAGGGCCCGGGCGGAGCGCTCGTCGTCCGGCAGTCGTGCCATGACCGGCACCTCCATGTGCCACGAAACGATCCGGTCGTCGTAGTCGCCGTCGCCGACCACGAGCAGACCCACCGGGCCGCCACGGATGGTGTCACCGAGGAGCGCTTTGACCAGCGCCCGCGCCGGCAGCAGCGAAGCCAGCACCGGCCGGACGACGATCAGCGTGAGGTCGGCCTGATGTACCAGCGGCCACGGCGCATGCGGCGCGACGAGCCGACCGCAGTCGACGATGACGTCGAGGCCCATGTCGTGCCGGAGCGAGGCGAAGAACGAGGCGAGCCGGTACCAATTCGGGTCCAGGCTGACCGCCTGGTTCGGGTTCGCGATGCCGGGCAGCAGCAGCCGTCGCCGGGCCGGCGGGTCGAGGTCGACCAGCTGCGACCAGAACTGCTCGCGAGCCTGACCACGCAGCTCCGCCACAACGAGCTGCATCAGCCCACGTCCGCCGTCGAGCTCGAGGTGCTGGAGGTAGCCGGCGGCGACGGACCCGCCGGACGGATCGCACTCGGCGAGGACGACCGGGCCCGGCCAGGTCAGCGCGAGCGCCAGCCCTGACGTCGTTACCCCGGGAGAGCCCTTGGCGCTGGCCAGACATACGACGACCACGGTCAGCTCCCGGAGGTCAGCGTCAGCACGAGCCGTCCCTGCGCGGCGAGCCGCGCGACCAGCGGTCCGTCGTTGTCCCGTACGGCGACGGACACCGTTGCCGACCCGTCGCGAGCACCGGCGATGACGTGGACGACGGTTGCCAGGACGGTCGGTGCGGGGCCGGTCGGCTTGTCCTGCGCGAGCGGGTCCTGCGTCGAGACCAGCAGCACCGCCGCGCCCGGGCGAAGCGGTGTCGACGGCATCTGGCCGGCCTTCAATGCCAGTCCGACCACCTGCTCGCCTGGTGCCGGGAACGGTTTGTCCACAAGCGCACCGTCGGTCAGCAGCGTTCCGGCCAGCAGTGGGATCGAGCTGTACTTGCCGATGACCGCCTTTGCCCGGTTCTGCGGTACCGGCGCTAATCCAGGATCGGGGTTGAGGTGAACGGTGACGAGGTCGCTCGCCGCGAGCCGGGCACCGGCCGGCACGTCCCTGGCGAGGGCCAGGTACGGCTGGGTGCGGCTGACGTAGCCGAACAGCGCCACCGCCGCCAGCGCGAACACCGCCATGAGGGCCACCGCCAGGCCGAGGCGGCCCCGACGCACGGTGCGCCCGCGTACCACTCGCGGCTCTTGGATCGCTGCCGTGGGCGTCCTGGTCATCCGGTCACCACCTGGAGCTCGTCGATCCTGATCGAGGTCGTGGTCGCGCGGGTCAGCGTCTCGGTACCGCTCGCGCCGCCGCCTTCCACCCACCAGTCGACGTGCCACGTCGTCGTCACCGTCACCGTGTAGCTCCCGCCCGGCTTGGTGCGGCTCGGCGCTGAGTAGCCGTCGTAGCCGCACGTCGGCGACCTGGAGCCGCTTTGTGCCGCCTTGTCGTACGCCGTGCCGGGATTCGCGCATACGACCGCGTGGCCGTCGCCCATCTCCCAGCGAATCTTCGTCGCATTGCCCCGAGCGGTGACCGACAAGCCCGGCACCGAGGCGGTTGCTGTGATCGGTCCCCAGGTCTGGGGCGTGACAGCCGTCCACATCCACACCGGCAAGCCGACGAGGCCGGCGCCGTCCTGGCCGGGGCTGATGCCGATCTGCGCGGCGCGCATCGGCAGGTCGCGGACCGCTCGAGCCGCCAGTTGCGCCGGCGTCGGAGCGCCCGGAGATCCCGGTGGCGGGTCATCCCGCCAGACCAGGCCGCCGACGACGTCACCGAAGCAGCGCTGCCGATACACAGCACCGTCTCCCGGTTCGTGTCCCGACCATGCGGGGTCTCCGGCGGCCGGTTGAGGCAACTCGAGGATGTAGTAGCAGCCGTCAGCTGGGTTGAGATGTCCCCATCCGGACTGCCAGCACGGGACGACAACGCCGCCCGCCGTGCATTCCTGACCGCCAACTCCACCAGCAGGGGTCTCACCGCCCCCGACGCTTGGCTTCTCCACAACCACTTGGCAGTCGCCGACGGACGGGCAAACCAGGTAGTCAGCTCGGGCCGGGACTGAGCCGAGCCCGACCGCCGCGACGATGACGGCTATGACGACGGTCGTTCGGCGTCCTGCCGTCAGCACGGGGAGCCTCGCTCGGCCACGGACTCGTACACGTACCACCTGCCGTTCACCTGCTTGGCCTTCACCACGACCGGGTACCGCTTCGCCTGGGGCGGGGGTGGCGTCTTGCCACCGACCGAGTTCCAGTTCGTCCCGTCGAAACAGTCCTGGATCACTGCCTCGCCGGTAGACAGGCTCAGCTCAGCGACCGTCGGACTCCAGGTCGGCCGGCCTTCGCTGTGTATCCCGTTGAGCGAAAAGATGTAGAGGCCGTTCAAGAGCTGTCCGAGCAGCGGCTCACCGACGTACGCGGCGAGCTCAATGGTGCGGTAGTCGGAAGTCGCCGACGCCTTGATGAACGCCTCCAGATAGCCGTTGTAGACGGCCAGAATCCGGCTTCGCGCTTCGTCCTCGGCCGGGTTACCGGTAGGCGTTCCTGTCGCTGCGGGCGTCACCGGCATCGTGGGCCCGGTCGGCACGTCAGCGCTGCATCCGGCGGGCGCTGCCAAGGCCAGTCCCAGCATGAGGCTGAGCGCGATCCTGATTGACTGTGTGTTCATGTCACTCTCCCCCGTAGTCCAGTCATTCAGGGTTTAGCGCACATCGATGGACGTCCGCTACGCACGGCGCGGTACGCATTCGTTGCTCGCGCTTCGGTAGACGCACTTGGGAGTGCGTACACCGAAGGGTGCGCAGATCAACCGGATGGACAGACCATAGACGTGGGATTGGTGCGGTCTTGTCCAGGTGAGTAGGACACCTTCACACTGTGGCTTACTGCGCGGAACGCCGATGCCGCCGCGCACGTCTGACCGATGGGGGACCTTCGGATGGAATCGCCAGGAGACCGCCGAGATCTGCAAACCGTGATCGATTTCCTGGGAACACCCCTGGTCGTCGACATTCTCCGAGCGATTCGCGAAGGCGGCCGGCCGCGACAGAGTCCAGAGTTCTGCCGGTACGGTGACGCCGTCGAAGCTGCCATTGATGCGCTGACCGCTGCGGGGGCGGTCTGCGACCGCTGCGGGGTTGAACCGACGCTCACGTTGACAGACAAGGGCCACCTGCTCTGCTCGCTGATGGACCAAGTTGTCGACTTCGACCTCGACGAGGCTTGCTAATCGGTCGTGCCCCGACGCCCGAGGTACGCCATTTCGTCGGAGCGGCGCTCAGAAATTTCGGTCTTCTGCCAAGAATGCTGATACTTCCTTGACGCCCCAGGCACAACCACACGCAGACTGTCCTTCGAAGTGCCGAACGTCGATGTATCTGTCGAGTGCCGGCTGTTCAATGGGGGACGGTGACGTGGAGTTTGGCGATCTCCTGGAGATCCGGGAACTGCTGCAGTACCAACACGTGATCGGTGCCGTGGTCTGTCTCGGCGAGCGCCCGATGCGCTACGGCGAGCTCGGCAGTGCGATCACGGAGTGGACCGGCTGCCGCATCGGCGACGGCGAGGTGACCCGGACCGTCCACCGGCTGGTCGAGAGCGGGCTCGCCGACGAGGCTTACGTGCAAGGGCACCGCCTGCTCGTCCTCACGGCAGCGGGCATGCAGCGGCTCGACACGATCCGCGCCCTGGGGGGCGCCCTGCGCCAACCGGAAATCGGGGCCGCCAGTTCGTCGGTACGGGCTGATGACCAACGTTGACGGCTGGCGGGCGAGCCGCACCGCTGATGCCGCTGAACCGCCGGCAGGAAGCATCCGATCAACCGCAGCTCGGCGGAGCCGGTGAACGCCGGGACCGCCGTGGCAATGGCCGGTGTCGGAGTCGCGATCGGGCCTGTCGCGCGCTTCGAGGCGTTTCGAAGCTCCGTGCCCGCCGGCCTACCGCCGCGATCAGCTTGCCCCCGTTGCGGTCGCGCGCTGTTCGGAGCCGGCCTCAATTGGCGCAGCTGGACCGTTGCCCTCCGGGGCGATTGCCGTTCGTGCGGGTTGCACACGCGTCCACCGCTCGCTCCCATCGCCATCGCGATGGGAGCAGCGTTCGCGGCACTGACAATGTCCGTCGATGCACTGCTGCCACTACTGGCCTATTGCTTCGTGGCCGCCGTCGGAATCACGCTCGCCGCCGTCGATGTTGCGGTCCACCGCCTGCCGAACCGGCTGACTGTCCTGCTGGCCATCGGCACCACAACGCTGTTCGCAATCCACGCCGCCGCCGCGGATGACAGCAGACAGCTCTTGGAATCAGTGGCCTCCGGCGCTGGCATGGCGTTGAGCTACGTACTGATGTCCTCGCTCACTGGCGGCGGGATCGGGCTCGGCGACGCCAAGCTGGCTCTCGGTCTGGGGATCGCCGCTGGCTGGCTGGGATGGCGGTCCACGCTCGTCGCCGGAATGCTAGGCCTGCTCCTCACTGGCCTCGCAGCGGTCGCGCTGCTCCTTCTCGGACGCGCAGGACGAGGGGACTCCATTCCTCACGGACCCTTCATGGTCCTCGCAACGCTCGGGACGGTAGTCCTGATGCACGCGTGATTACCGATCCGCCCAAACGAAGACCGCCCCGCGTGCATCGGGCCACCCAGGAGGCTTCCGCGGTCGCAGCACTCGCATCGGTGACTGGACGGTGCGAAGACGGACCGAGAACCAGCGGGGCCTAAATACATCGATCGGCTCGAATGCTGCACGCGTCGCCGGGTAAGCCCGCAGCCCACGACTAGAGATTGCCCCGGTCGTCAGAGCACGTTCTCGTCAGGTCGAGGGACGACACGAACCAGCGCCGCGGCGGTTCGGTGAGGGACGGACCGTCAGGGCTTCCTGCCCACCGCGCCGAAGATCGACGCGTCCACCGGCAGCGGATGCTCCTCGGCATCCGGATCGGCCCGCCAGTCGCCGACCGCGACAACGCCAGGCTCCACGAAGTCGAGCCCGGCAAAGAACTCGCAGAACTCGGCTCTGTCCCGCGGATAGACGTCGGACTTACCGATGCGTAACGTCTCGTCCCAGTTGGCGGCCAGTTCCGGGGTGAGGAACTCTTCCGTGGCGCATGACATGGTCAGGTAGCTGCCCGACGGCAGCGCATCCAGCAGCGTCCGTACGACGCTGCGCGCGGCTGCCTGGTCGGGCAGGAAGTGCGCGATCGCGATGAGCATCAGCGCCACTGGCTGGCCCAGATCGAGCGTCTCCATCACCGCGGGGTCGGAGAGGATCCGCTCTGGGTTGCGCAGGTCTTCCTCGATGTAGCGGGTGCGCCCTTCCGGCGTGCTGCTCAACAACGCCCTGGCGTGGGCCATCACCATCGGGTCGTTGTCGACGTACACAATTCGAGCGTCCGGCGCGACGCGCTGCGCCACCTCGTGGGTGTTATCGGCGGTCGGCAGTCCAGTGCCAACGTCCAGGAACTGACGGATGCCGACTTCGCCGGCCAGATACCGCACGGTCCGCTGCAGGAACGCGCGGTTGGCCCGAGCGGCGATCCGGGCAGCCGGATAGGACTTCGCCAGTAGGTCACCTGACTCCCGGTCGGCGGCGAAGTTGTCCTTGCCGCCAAGCCAGTAGTTGTATCGCCTGGCCGGGTGCGGGACTCCACTGTCGAGCCTGTCCATCATCACAGTCTCCCGGTCTGAAGACAGCATCGTAGTCGATGATGTCCGATTGCGGCGACATTGGATCGTCTCGGCTATTTGAGCAGCTTCTTCGTCACGCCCGCAGAGGAGCGGCAGCAAACCGCCGTCTGTCCCTCCGTCCGAGCTGGCCGCGTTGCGTCCGTCGGCGCACACGCTCGGCGCGGTTGTGGTGGACGACGCCCATCCTCCCAGGCTGGCTGGGCCCGGCGGCATGCGCACAGCTAAACGATACGCAGGTTACGAAGCGCGGCACGGCTGGTCGGCTGACCGGACGAGCGCCGCCGACGCGGCGGACGTCATCGGCCGACGGAAGCCTCATGGCGGCGGATCCATCCATCCAGGGCGAGCCAGCCACGTCCGGACACTTCGATCCCGTGTCGCTGCGTGCACGCGCGGATCGCACGATTCCGCTCACGATCTTTCCCATTTGTGCCGCTGGCGACCGGCCGCCGACGCCGCGGCCCTGGCCTGTTCGGGGGCAGTGCCAGCCCAGCCGACGCTGACGTCGATCAGCCGGATGCACTCAAGCCGTCGACGTCGCTCAGGCCAGCAGCAGTAACAACGGTCTGGAAGATCCTGCGCACCGCCGGG
Organism: Dactylosporangium sp. AC04546; assembly: GCF_022095675.1. GTDB lineage: Bacteria > Actinomycetota > Actinomycetes > Mycobacteriales > Micromonosporaceae > Dactylosporangium. Next base: position 66,008 of record NZ_JAHYSG010000003.1, read on the forward strand.
ATCGACCCGCCCCGGACCGGGTCGCCACCACCTGGGCGCAGTTCCTGCGCTCGCGGGCCGACGCGCTGGTGGCGGACTTCATCGAGATCATCACGCTGACTGGCACCAGGTCGTACATCGTCGCCGTCATCGAGCACGCCAGCCGCCGCGTCCGTGGCCTCGGCGCGACCGCGCACACGACCGCCGTGTGATGACCGAGACCGCCCGCAACCTCGTCACGGACCTCGATGATGCGGGATGCTTCGCATCGATAGACGAACTCGGCATCGAGGCCGCCGCATCCGCCGCACGGCGCAAGGCGGCAAGCAACGGCCACTCCTCGATGATCGCCGTCTCGATGGTGGGGGCGGACGACGGCTTCGAGCCCTGACAACGCTGCCAGACCCGGTGCAGGGTTGATTCCTCGGTCCAGCTCGTAGGCTTGCAGGATGGCTGCAAGTGCCTCCCATGCGTCCAGCCAGCTGAAGCAGCCAGGTGCTCCGCTGCGGTGTCGAGGATGGGCACGAACCTGGCCCACGCCCGCTCAGCTTCTCGTCTGGCGCCGACGCCAAGCGGGCGTGTGCAGCCCACGCAGCCATGCCTCACGTTGATCGAGCAGTGTGGTGCCCCGGGAACTCGGGAACTGACCAGCTGCGCGTGATCAAGGCGAAAGAACGCCATGATCGCGTCGAGACCCGCGCCGCAGAACAGCGTCGTCGCGAGCATCCTCTGCTGCGGCAGCCGTTGCCATCTGTTCGCGCGCCTGAACGATCAACGCAAGTGCGGACGCAGCGGACGAGGTACTCGCGGGTCTGGTAGGCGGCGTTGCTGGCCAGGCCCTCGTAGAAGTTGACGGTCCACGACCGCAGTGGGGGCTGACCACCGACCACGGCGACGACGTCCAGCTCCGGGCATGATGACCGACTCAAGATCATCACCAGCCCACCGTAGTCGTCGTACGCTACGTGAGGTTCTCTGAACGAGCGGAGTGTGCGCATGCAGCAGACGGCCCCGCAGGCCCGAGTCGTCATCCTGACCGCCTTGGACGTCGAGTACCGCGCGGTGCGGGCGCACCTGACCGGCATCGTCGACGCGCCGCACTCGACCGGCACGCTGTTCGAGGTCGGCGACCTGCGTGATGGCTCGTGCCGGATCGCAGTCGGGCTCACCGGCTCGGGAAACACCAACGCCGCCGTCGTGGCAGAGCGGGCTATCGCGACATTTCAGCCACGGGCGCTGTTCTTCGTCGGTATCGCAGGCGCGCTGCACTCCGATCTTGCCCTGGGTGACGTCATCTTCGCCACGAAGGTGTACGCGTACCAGGGAGGCCGCGCGGACGACCAGGGCTTCCACGCCGCACCCGAGACGTGGTACCCGGCGCATTCGCTGGAGCAGCTCGCGCACCGGCTCGCCCGCACCGACGCGTGGCGCACCACGCTGCCCGACGGTGACGTCCGCCACCTGTACCTTCGCCCAGTTGCCGCCGGCGAGGTGGTCCTCAACTCGGCCGCGCACCCGCTGCGCGAACAGCTCAGCCGGCATTACGCGGACGCGGCGGCGGTGGAGATGGAGAGCGCAGGCGCCGCCCGGGCGGGCCAGCTGAACGGAGCACTGCCCACGCTGGCCATTCGCGGTATCAGCGATCGCGCGGACGGCCGGAAGTACGACACCGATGCCGGCGGCCATCAGGAACACGCCATGATCGGCGCCGCCGCGCTGGCCATCGCCCTGGCGGCACTTGTACCCGCCGGGGAGTCCCCCGCAGACCCGGCCGTGCCGGTGAAACAGCAGAACATCACCGCATACGGCGGTCTGGCCGTCGGCGCACTCGATGGCAACGTCCACCTCCACCGCGAACCTCTACACGCCAACCTGTGGCAGAGTTTGGCTCAGCCTGCGACAGTGATCTGGCGGGCCGACCGCAGCCGCCACCCGAACACATTGGAGCGCAACGCTGTCGAGCTTCACCTTGTGCCGATCGGCGAGATCGGCCGGGTCCCAGTGCGACGGCTCGCCGAAGTCGCCGGTGAGCTAGCCACAGTAGGCCGCTCCATGGGGCTGTTCACCGCTGGCCAGGCGCTCGACGTCGACACGGACGGCCTGTTCGCCTGGGCTATCGCGACAGGTTTTCAGTTCGGGCCGGCTGGCCTCCTCGTCGATCGCTACGGGCAGCGGTCGGGATGGTGGCCGCTGCCGCACGACACTCTCGGGGGAATTCTCGACGAAAAGGACCTGATCGATCGAATGACCGCGATGCTGGACGCCCTGATGGCGTTGCGGCTGCCCACCGCCGACCGGTACGCGCCGGCGGTGGCCGTCGATCCAGCCACTATGGTGGCACTAGGACGTGTGCGTGACCTCCCGCGCCGGAGCGCCACCCCGAGAGTCTCACAAGGTCCCCTCCGCGTTGACGCGGAGGAGTCAATCCCCGCAGGATATGCCGGACCCGACGCAGCGGCTGAGCTGGTGGCCCGGCTGCTGGCCGCGTTCCGCAGGGGTCGCTGACCAAGCACGGCGTCGTTGTCGAGGATCGAATTTTACGAGCCGAGCCAGGTGTATCCGCGAATCGATCTTGAGTTTGGCGAAGATCTGACGGAGGTGGAAATTCACTCTGTGCGCTGTCACGCCGAGGCGCCGGGCGATCGGTTACCACTTTGTCCATGGACGGCTCGCTCAGCCGTTGTACCGCTAGAGCAGCAGCACTACCAGCCAGCGCGCGAACGCGCCGTTGACGGCGGTCACCGTACCCGTCCAGTCGGCAGTCTGGTGCCCTGTGGCGGAGCCGGTGCACTGACGTGCCAATGAGCGGTCGGGAGGGAGATTGAAGATTGCGGTGACGGCATCGCCGGGATGTTGCGATGCGGGCCGCTGCTCCGGGAAGTCCCAGCCACCCTCGACTCCGGCAACTTCGGACTCGGGAATTCGGGCAACCGCGATGAGGGCAGTCCCGGGATGACCGTTAGGACACTGACCACACGAACCTTCGACTGTTCCGCCGCCCGCCGCCGGCCCGCTCCCCGAGGTGGCCGACGGGTGTACGGAGGGCTTCAGGGGCTAACGATCCGAGCCGTGTCCCCGTTCACGGTGTCGCTGCGTCAGCTAAGGCGGCAGCCTTGCCGTCCGCGTAGTCGGCCAGCACTACAGGGTCGCGATCTAGACAGTCGGTCCAGAAACCTGGCCGCAGCCACATACTCGGCGCCAAGCGCAGCGAACCGTCCGCTGCCAGAGCCGATGACCAACAGGTTGGAAGATGGCCGCCGACGGTCTCGAACATCTCCGGACTCCACAGCGAACCGGAGCCGTCGCTTTCGTCGTCGACGATCCGGACCTACTAGACATCGGTGAGATACGCAATCTCTAGTACCGGATAGACCGCCCCAACGGTGACGCCCGGGTAGGTATCCACCGGATCTCCAACGGGCTGATGATCCTGACGCACCGCACGAGAATCGCGGCGGCCGGTCGCCCTGATCGCTTCCTGGCCCAGTCTGGGTGCTGTGCCGCTGACTCAGCTGGCCAGGGGACGGCCGCAGCTACGATCTGAGAGTGATCATCGGGCGCGGCGAGGGCGACACCCCCGGACGCAACGACAAGGGTCTGGTGACCTATGACCGGGCCACCCGCAAGGACGCGTTCTACTGGTACAAGGCCAACTGGACCGCGACGCCGTCCGTGTACATCACCAGCCGGCGCTGGGTCGACCGGACCGACCCGGTCACGAGCGTCAAGGTGTACGGGACGGCCGACAGCGTGACCCTGAAGGTCAACGGCGTCCAGGTCGGCGCAGCGACCCCGCTGACCGGTCACGCCTACACCTGGCCCGACGTCACGCTGGCACCGGGCACCAACACCATCGAGGTGACCGGCGTCCGCGCCGGAACGGCGTACACCGACACCGCCACCTGGACACTACGCTGACCGTTCCTGCACCCGCGACCGCCGGCGCCCGGTGGTTCAACGTGACCGCCGCGTGCCCCGTTTGGTATCGGGCTGGAACGATCGCGCGGCGTACCTGTTCAGGCAGAGCGCCCTGACTATTGGCACCGCAACGTCAACTGGGCGCACCCCGCGGTCGATGCGCTCATCCGCGATTCGCACGGACTTCGGGTTGAGCCGTCGCCACCCTCACCGCGCGGCCAATCGGTCCCATTCGTCTGTCGTCATCATCATGACCATACGACGGCCACCATCCTCATCCATTAGCCAACTATCCGGATCATTCACCGCGTCCTGCACTTGCCCCGCCGTCAATGGCGTCGCGTAATCGATGTCGACCCACCCGGATTCGTATAGCCGAATCCAGCCACGGCGGACAAGATCGCTGACAACCTCGGCAAAGCGCGGAATGAGTAGCCGCATGCCGTCCTCGTCCAAATCCGAAGAAGACGTCGTATCACCGGTAGTTTGCCATTTCCGACGCATGCCATACTCATGGAGGACATTGTTGAGGAACGCCTGCTCAGCAGCGGTAAACATCACGGAAAATTGTTCCAATGTCAGTTCATCCCAAATATTCACGGCTACCTCACACGACGACCGAAGCTAAACCATTTTCCATTTCCAGCCAGACCCGGGCCCGGTTTTCCCAGTTGAATATCGTGTTGCACCAAGACACCGACAGCACTGCCTTTCCCCGGCGTCCTGTACTGGAGGCCGCCGCTGCTTACCCGAATGAAGGGGTATCGATGCAGCACGTTTGGATCATTGGGATTCCCGTAGTTGAATTCGATGAACCCCTTATTGCCAATCTGATCGGGCCGACGTCCCGGAGTCCCCCACCTTACCCCTTCCCCCTTTCCAAGTCTCTGCTCGACCCAGTCCTCCGGTACCAGTGCACGGACCTCCCCTTCACTTGCGCCATACATAGATTGCGGCTTGGTGAGGCTACGGTAGACGCCTTTAGGCTCACCGGCTCCGACCGTCCCCAAGAGGACTCGCCCGTCTCCGCTGAGCGGACTGTCCGCGTCACCGTAGAAAGCCCAGGAGAGTTCCGATTCGAACTCGTCGGGACAGAGGTCGGTCTGATTACAAACCTGCAACCAGATTTTGGTTTCGTTACATATCAGAAGCGCCGAACAGTAGGGCCATCCAGAATACTTTTTGTAGGCGTCCTTTAATGCTTCACGGTTGGGGTCGCCCTTGTGAACAACCACGTCTTCGCCGATCTTGACGAATTCGTCGTCGCCGTTCTGCACGCCGCCGGTCGAGTCCTGATGGTCGCACATCGCCGGGTTTGAACATGGCGGCGCCTTGTGCTCGTCAGGATCGTGGTCGGTCCACATGCCCGTCGGGTCCGCTGACGTCACTGGACTGTTGCTCGCGTACGTGTAGCCGTTCATCTGTTGTGGGTCTGATCTGTCGGTGATCAGGTCGTCCGAGATGAAGCGGCCCGTGGCGGGATCGTATTCGCGGGCGCCGAGATGTGTCAGTCCGGTGCCGTCGCGGACGCCGCCGACGAAGCCGTGAGAATCGGGCCAGACAGGGTCCGAGCCGCGGGGGTTGCCGAATGGATCGCTCTTGCGCCGGGTGGCGGTGAGCGTACTGCTGTCGATGGCCAGTTGGCCGGTTTCGTGATGGTCGGCGATGATCCAGGTGAGCCCAGCGGCGGTGCGGGTGGACTGGCCGATGTAACGGGTGCAGGTCGTGGTGGACCCGACTTTGCGGAGTTCGAATCCTCCGAGGTAGACGGTGACGCCGGTGGGATCTTTGCTGACGAGGCGATTGCCGTCGACATCATAGATGTAGCTGGTAGTGCCGGCACTGTCGGTGACCTTGGTGAGATGGCCTTCGCTGTCCCATTTTAGGTCCTGGCTCGGTTTGCCGTTGATGCTTCGGGTGGTCATGTTGCCGGCGTTGTCGTACTCGTAGTTGTCGGTGCCGGTGGCGTCGCCGGTGGCTTCGACGCTGCTGAGGGTGTGCCGCTGCCCGGTCGTCGGGTAGATGTACTGGCGGGTGGTGTTGGTGCCGGCCAGGGTGTAGCGCTCCTCGAGGGTGCGGTTGCCGGTGGCGTCGTAGACATAGTGCAGCCAGTACGGGTCAGGGCCGCCGACCACACCGGTGGACGGGCCGGATCCGCAGGTGCTGTTTGCCGTGGTCCAAGCGTAGGTGAGCCGGCTCAACCCGTCGTAGTTGAAGCACTCGCTGGACACGGTGGCGCCTTGGTCGTCGATCTCCCTGATGTACTTGACGTTGCCGGCATTGTTGTAGCCGTAGTTTTGGGTAAGCCGCTGCACCCAGTCGTTCGGCGTCGACTGATCCTCGGTCTCGACCTTCTTGCTGGTCAACCGTCCGGTCGCCTCGTCGACCGAGGTCGTCTGCAGGACCCGTTTGGTGCCGTTGCCGTACATCTGCTGGTAGGGCGCACCCCAACCGTAGTAGCTGGTGCCGGCGACATACATGGCGTTCGGGTCGCTGCCCAACGTGAGTGGGCGGCCGGTGTTGTCGTAGGTGGTGGTGACCGTTTCGGCCGGCAGCCCGCCAGCGGCCGGGTAGCTGATCGTTTTGACGGACCCGTCGACGTAGTACGTGGTTGACGTCGTGTAGTTGCCGGACGGCAGACCCGGCAGGTTGAGGCTCGACGGAATGACGGTGGTGGTCCCGAGTGGCCGGTAGCCGTTGTCGTAGCCAGTGACGGTGGTGGTGTACGCGTCGGTGCCGCTGTTGCCGGTCACGTAGCGGGTGGACGAGGCGAGCAGGCCCTTGCCGTTGTTGGCAATGTCGTAGGTCCATTTTGCGCGTTGGAAGCCGCTGGTGGTGGTGCCGTCGTAGAGGCCCGTCTTGCGGCCGAGCTCGTCGTAGGCGTACGTGAGGCTGGCGGTGTTGGCGTCGGTGACCGTCTTCGGCCGGCCGGCGCCGTCATACACGGTGGTGGTCTCGCCCCGGTCCGGATCGGTGGTGGACTCGACCTGGCCAAGCAGGTTGTAGTCGGTCTTCCAGATGTTGCCGGACTGGTCTTGGACCTGCCTGAGGCGGTCGAGCCGGTCGTAGGTGTAGGTGGTGGCCTGGTAGCTGCCGGTGGGTACGTCGCCGAGGTACTGGCGCAGCTCGGTCGTCTTGCCCCGGCCGTTGACGTAGGTGGTGGTGGCGGTGCCGCCGTCGGGGGGCGTGACGGTGGTGAAGTTCCCGTCGTATTCGGTGGTGGTCTGCCACTTCAGTGCGTTGGCGGAGTACAGCGCGTCGGCGGTCTGCCGCCCGAGGGTGTCGTAGGTGTAGCGGTGCTGGTTCTTGACCGCGGTGTCGACGAAGTTGACGAGCCCGGCGGCCGGTGGAGAATCGACGTTCCAGAACGTGGTCGTCTGGGCGGTGAGCCCGCGCCCGTCGTACCGGGTGTCGGTGACGATCCGCCCGCCTTTGGCCTGCGGTGCCGGCGCCTGGTTCTGCCGCTGCCGCAGGTTGCCGTCATACAGGTCGTAGCTGGTGATGGTGATCTCGTTGTCGCTCGGGCCCAGCACGGTCGTGGTGACCACGTTCATGGTCGATGGGCCCGTGTAGAAGCTGTAGGCGTAGTGCAGGTTCGCTGTGGTGGTGGTGGCGCGATCATCCAGCCACACGTCGGTGAGCCGGCCCAGCTGGTCGTAACGGGCCCTGGTCTTCTTCCCGTTGGGATCCGTGATCTGTGTGGTCAGGCCACGCCCCGGGTCGACAGTGGTGGTGGTGCTGTGGCTCAGCGGGTTGGTGATCACGAATTGGGTGACTGGTGCGTCGGAGGCGGGTGTGTACTGGGTCGTGGTCTTGTGGTCGTTGTCATTCATCGGGTCGCGGGTCCAGACGACCCGGCCGTAGGCGTCGTAGCCGGTGTTGGCGGTGTTCTGCCAGTGGAAGGTCGCCGGCACGGTGTAGTCGACGCTGTTCAACGCGTCGACCCGGGTGACCAGGCCCTGGCCGACCGGGCCGGTGCCGGTGGTGTTGCCGTCGTAGTAGGTGAACGTGCCGGCCAGGTACGAGCCGGGCCCGTAGGTGTTGCAGGTGGACTGCAGGGTCCGGCGCTGGTAGTTGACGTGGTAGCGGCCGTTGCCCGGGTCAACGCTGCGGTCGGCGTAGGTGATTGCGGTGCAGCGGTCGTCGTGATCGTCGGCCTCGTCACCCCAGTCACGGATCAGGGTCGGCAGGGTGTAGCTGTCGGTCTCGGTGGTGGTCTTCGTCCACCGCCACCCGCCGGTCCCCGGTCCGGTGGTGATGTGGGTGGCGGTGCGGGTCTCGACCTCGGCGAAGTTGTACGCGACCAGGTTCCCCATGCTGTAGGCCAGGGCCCGCGTCGCGACCGTGCCGTAGCCGTAGGTGTGCAGCGTCAAGGAGTAGACCGACCCACCCGGCCCGAACGACGTCTCCTCCCGCAGCTTCCCGCGCAGCACACTGAAGTCGGTGGTGGTGCCCTGCGAGTCGTCGATGGTGGATGTCCGGGTGGCGCCGGCGGCGTTGGCCCGGTCACCGTGCAGGCCGCGGTAGTACAGCGCCGACGACACGGTCTGCGTGCCGCCGACCGGCCCGGTCGTGGTCGTCACATCGGTGTAGCCGCGCCAGTCCGACCACGACCGCCGCGACAACGGCGACGTCTCCGACGGGTCATGCCCCCACAACACCTTCGTCAACGAATGCGCCACGCTGTAGCCGAAACTGGTCAACACCGGCGGCGCGGAACCATCCGCCAGATCCGTCTGCTGCACCGCGGTGACCACATACTTGTGGAACCAACCGAACCCGGCCGTACCACCCTCCGGCGCCCAATACTGCGGGAAACACCGGAAGATGTTCGCGCTCGCATCGCTCGGGATGCTCGTCGGGCTGCAGTCCGGACCCGCGTAGTACACCGTCAGCACACCACCGGTGCCGTTCTCGATCTGGCTGAGCCGGTACCGGCGCAACTGCAACACACCAGCGGCAAGGTTGTAATCGACCCGGTTGTCCAACGCACCACCACCGAACGCCATCGCCGGCGCCGTCAGCGGCGTGCCGCCGGTGTACCCGGTGTGCTGCAGGCCTTCCAGCCACAGCGTCGCCTGATCAGCGGTGAACGGGTTGAGGAAGTCGTGATCGAGGGTCCACTCGTCGACCTTCTGATACGTCGCGGCCGTCGGGTTCGTCAACACCTTCGTCGTCACCCACGCCAGACGCCACTGCATGAAGAACGCCGGGCTGGTCTGGTTCGGGCATGACGTCGGGTTCACCCCGCAGAACTGGTCCCACGGCACGTCGATCGAGCAGCTCGGGACGTCGTTGCACCGTTCCCCGATGCCGAACTCGACCATCATCGGCGCCGGCTTGCCCGCAGCACCTTCCGAACCCGCCCGGGTGCCGTACTCGATCCGGATCGGATACACGTTCGCGTCATAGGCCGCGACACCGTTGTTGTTGTTGTGGCCGTACTTCCCCGTCGTCTTCTGGTAGAAGATCGTCTCGCTGTTTCCGCGCGGGTCGACGATGTAGTCCAGGTTCCACCGGTAGGCCTGCAGACACGACGACGCGGCATAACTACCCGCGTAGCACGGCTCACCAGGGTTGTTGCCGTACACCGGCACGTTCGCCGTGCTGTTCGTCGGCGCCGCCGTCGTCGAGATGGCAGCGCCGCGGCCGAAGAAGTACTGCGTGCCGTCCGGCGACATCACCTGCCAGTACTCGCCGTCGTTGTCGGCGTTCGCCGCACCCGTGTACTTCTTGAAACTCCACCCCGTGTGGATCGCCGACTTGTACTCCCCCGTGGCGCTGTCCCGCACCAACTGACCCGACACGCCATCCATCACGATCGAGATCGGCTCGTTGTTCCCGTTCGCCGACGCCCAGCACAGGTCCCCGGTCGCCGCACCGTCATCACTGCACGACTTGTACGACCGTTCGATGTAGCCCAGACTCAGATCCCAGCCGTCCCCGACCCACGACGCCTGCGCGTTCGTCGCCGTCGTCTTGCCGTCCACACCGGCCGAGCTGTACTGCAACGCCAGATTCGGCGCCGGGCCGCCCAGCGACGGCGGCACCTTCAACGGCACACTGTAGGTGAAATCCCCCGACGAGCCGCCCTGCGACCACGACCCGGACGGCGACAACGACGTCTTCGACCAGTCACCCGCCTGCGAACCGGTCCCCGACGTCAATGCCAGCACCACGCCAGCGGACTCCGATTCGGCGGACTCCGATCCGCCATCGGCGAGCGCGCTGCCCGACTCGTCGGTCAGCGTGGGCGGGTCGCCTGGCAGCACGACGCTGTCGAGCGACACCCGCTTCGCCACCGGGTTGTTCACCGACCCAAGCGGCGTCTGCACCTGGCACTCCGGCAATGCCGGCGTGCTCGTCGCGCATCCAGGCAACGATACGAGGCGCAACCGGCCGCCGTAGTCGCCGCCATACCCCGTCGCGAACGCGGCATAGTCCACATCCAGGCCCACCGCCCCGGACGACGCGTCACCGTCCGCCCGGGCAACCATCAACACCACACCCTTGACACCCAGATCCGCCGCCACCGACTGGCCCAGCACCGAAACCTGCACCTGCGCCACCCCGGCAGCAGCCGCCTGCGCCGACTGCTCCCCCGCAGTCCGCGGCTCGGACACCGGACCACCCGCCCGCACCACCACCGGCAACCCACCCGGCGCGGCCTCAGTCGCCTGCTTCGCCTGAGCCTGCGCCGACCCGGCCACCGCCACCACCGCCGACCCGACCACCGGCCACACCGGCGCCGGCACCTCACCCATCGCCGCCGTATCAGACTCGACCGCCGGCCGAGCCCGACCCGGCACACCAGACACCGCAACCGACTGCTCGTCAGGATTCACTACACCCGTCGACGACCCCGGCTCGGCATGCGCCGGCAACACCGCCAGCACCGGAACGAGCACCACACCCGCCGACACAGCGGCCAGCCACCGCCAAGCCCGACCGTGCCTGGACCCATGCAGCGAGAACGTGCCCCGACGACCGGCCATGCGAGCCTCCCCGTGATGATCATGCAAACAGGACGATAGAGATCACCGAGAATCCTGGGAAGAAGCCGAAAGTGATCATTACGGGCCGTTACCAAGATCGCTCATGCCGACCCCGTCTATCGAGGCCATCGAAGCGAGCGACACGTGAGCAGCATCACATTGATGGACTACGCAGTGTGATTACGGAAATTCGGACAGTTTGGCCATCGGCTACAGGGGCACCACCCACGATCGGGGCCACCTCGCCGTTGACGGTCCGACGCTCGGCGACCCGCTGATCGACTGGATCAGATCGGCGGCGCCACTGGCATCCAGGGAGGAACTCCCGCCAGGCTCGATCCGATGAACCGAGGTCCGGGCCTACGGAGCAACAGCACGCAGACTTCTGCATTCAGCGCTTGCGGCGCGCGCTTGTAGCACAGGTAAGGCCGAGCCTCTCGGCGATAGTCATCCCGGGCGCCGAGAGCCCACAACGGGTTGCGAACTTCCAGGTTCTGTGCAGCCCCGCGGATGGCTCTGGCAAGCAACGGACCTGCCACAAGGGAGATTGCCGGCCGAGGCAACATGTAGCCCGCTATCGACCGTCCGGCCACCACGATCGTGCTGCCGCCGCAGACGTCGTCGTTGAGCGTTCCGCGACGCTGACCGGGCCCGCTGACCTGCCTCGTCTACGTGACGGGCTCCTTAACGTCGTTGCCGCCGCACGCCATGAGCCGCCACCGCCATCGCGAGTGCCACCCGGCCAGCCGCCGCCCCTCTGGCCGTACGATTCCGTCGGCAACGAGCGTCGACCTACGATCGACGTCCGCGCGTGATCTGCCTACTTCTGCGGCTACGCAGCCTCGTCGAGCAGCGCCGCGACGCGCAGGCCGTGCTCGACTCCGCGGCCCTCCAACTCGATCCAGGTGCGGATGTCCGCCGCGGCGGCAACAACAACACGTTCCGGTACGTGTCGGCCTACCGCTCCGACGACCCGAACGGCTGGGAGCGGCGCAACAACGTGCCCACCAAGACATTGGATGTCTGCCGTGATCGGCGTGTCGTGATCTGCCGAACTGCGAGTCGATCCACAGTGGATGGACGATCTACGCTATTGTCGAGTAATCGGGCTGTCGCGTCGACTCTGATCAAGGCCGTGACCTGGGCCTACGACGATCTTACCTACGGATCAGAAGGTTAGGGGTTCGAGTCCCTTCGGGCGCGCAACATCAAGAGGCGGTTGAGCTGCGGAAACGCAGATCAACCGCCTCTCTTGTTTCGTCCACAGTGGACCTGTTGTGTTCCGAAAGGGATCCGCTGTTTGGCAACGGTCCGGGTCGGCGCGTGCTGGCGGGGATCCGTCCGTGCTAGCTGGTCCGGATCTTGCGAAGGTTGCCGGGCGGGTGCACCGGTACCGGCGGGGTGGTCGCCGCGCCTGATTCTGGCTGGCGCCGGGTATGCCGCCGCCGGGACGGCCGGCGACGGCGCGGCCCCTCGATCGAGCCTGCAGCCAGCCGGATGGCATCCCGACAGCTTCGGCCCTGTCGGAGGGGCGCGACCCGCTGCCAACTGCCCAGCCGCGGCCTCGCCGCGGGCCTCCCGGTCCTGCTTCACCCAGTTGGCCAGGGTGCCGCTGTTGATCCCCAGGTCACGCGCAACCTGCGCGATCGACTTCCCCGTCTCACGCACGATCCGGACCGCACCCGCACGGAACTCCGGATCGAACCGACGTCTCGTCTCCGCCATGAACCCTATCCCTCAAGTCCTGGCCTCCACGTTACGAGGGGAAACCTCAGAATGCGCCGTTCTGGTGATGGCGTGATTGCTGTGGTGCGCGACGATGGTCGCATGCTCCGATGGCGCAAGGTCGTAGTCGGTGGTGGCATTTTGGTCTTCTTGGCCGCTTTGGGGGGACTCGCAATCTTTCTGCTCGGGCTGGGCTCAGAGCGTGCGGATCGATGGGCGAGCGTCGGGAGTCTGCTGGTCGGCGTAGTGGGCCTGGGACTGTCGGCAGTGGGGGTGTGGGCGGCGGTTCGGCCGCCGTCAGCCGCTGCGATAGGTCGTCGTAGTACGACGCATTGGTTGCGGGGTGCTCGGATCGCGCCGTCAGGTGATGTCAACATTGCCGAGACGATGCACATTGACCGGAGGGGTGAAGGACGCGGCGGGCTGGATGGCCTGCGGTGACGTCATCATGGCTGCGCGGGGCTGAGGTCTCGCCGCACGGCGATGTGCATATTGCCGAGCAGGTGCACCATCACTATGCCGTCTCGGCTGGTGCCGTGCCGTTGGTGGCGGTGCGGCAGGACCCGAGCAGCGTTCTGATTGATATTGATGTTGAGCGGTTCGTCGGGCGGGCATGGGTACTGGCGCGGATCGACGCGTTCATGGCGTCCCGGCGCTGCGGTTTTGTCTGGATCGAGGCAGCGGCCGGGTTGGGTAAGACCTCGGTGGCGGCACATCTGGTCGCTCATCGCGGGTGGTTGTCGCATTTCGCGCGCCGAGGCGAATCGTCGACAAGGGTCCGTACGGCGTTGCGGAGTTTGGCGGCGCAGGTCATCGAGGCCGGTGAGCTGCGTGACGAGATAGCCCCGCAGGGGTACCTGCCCGAATGGGTGCAAGAACCGGAAGGCTTCGCGAATCTGCTGGCGCTGGCAGCATCACGCATTGTTGCTTGCGGTGGTCAGTTAGTGCTGGTCGTGGATGGGTTGGACGAGGCGGACCGGGTCGCGGGCGGTCTTCCGTTGGGTCTGCCGGGCCGGCTTCCGGCGGGGGTTTTCGTGATCGGCACTTACCGGACGGGTAGCCCGCCCGGTCGCACGGACAGCCCCAAGACTGTGATCACGATCGGCGCCAAGGACCCTGCAAACACGGCCGACGTGATCGAGTTTCTTACCCGGGTCGCTGGCGAGGAGGTAATCGCCGGCAAGCTCGCCGAGGCCGGCGTGACCCGAGATCAGTTTGTGGACCAGTTGGCGCAGCGGTGCAGCGGCGTGTGGGTGTACCTGCGCTACGTGCTGGCTGAGATCCGTCATGGTATCCGCGGCGTGGACCGCCTCGACGCCCTGCCAGCCGACCTGTGGGACTACTACACCGATAATCTTGATGCTTGGCAGGCCCGCCCCGACTGGCTAACTGTCGGCGCGCCGGTCCTCACTGCCCTGGCCGCAGCCCGTGAACCGGTTACGGCCTCGACGCTCTGCCGCTGGATTGCGGGAGACCTGGCTCCGGTTCGGAGGTGGTGTGATTTCGTGCTCCGCCCGTTCCTGGCCGTGGCCAGGAACGCCGATCCACGTTCGGCGGCCCGGTACAGCATCTATCACGCCAGCATGCGAGAGCTACTGCACGGCGATGCTGCGCCGGACGGCGCAGGCGACGCGCATCGACCGTGGGCGGAGACCCTGCACCGGGCAACGACCGACGCCCACTTCCGGATCATCGATGGTTACCTGGCGCTGTTCGGCGGTGCCCCCGCAGAATTGATCAGCCTCTCGCGCAACCTCGGTCTTGCGGCGACAGACGACGGGTACGCGCTACGCCATCTTGTAGCGCACCTTGCTCACACCGACCGGTGGACAGACATCCGCCAGCTCCTGCTGGGCTCGATCACGGGCGACGGGCACCTGGCCAACGTCTGGTACCAAGCACACGACACGCACGACTCGATTGACAATTACCTCGATGACCTGAACCACGCCCGCCGCCACGCCGCCGAGTGTGTTGACGCCGATCTCGCAGCTGGCGGACTCGCGGCAACACTCGCTGACGAGATTTGGTATGGGCTTGTTGCCGCAAGCATCCACAGTCTCACCAACAACATTTCGTCGGATCTCCTCGAACAGCTCGTCAGCACGAGTATGTGGTTGTCAATCCCCTGGAACCGTGGAGGACTGCGTTATGCGGCTTGAGCCTCCTGAGCTCGAGCCGTTGATCGTTCGTAGTCGGTAGGAGAGAGCCCGTCGCAGACGGAGTGCCGGCGGCGGTGGTTGTAGAAGTCGGTGATCCAGGTGGCGATCTTCAGGCGTGCCTCGGCGCGGGTGCGGAACTGGCGGCGGTGGACGTACTCGACCTTGATGGTGGAGAAGGTGGCCTCGGCCACGGCGTTGTCGAAGCATGACCCGACCCGGCCCATCGACTGGCGTACGTTCCAGCGAGCGCAGGCCCGGGCGAAGTCGGCCGAGCAGTATTCACTGCCCCTGTCCGAGTGGAAGATCACGCCGGCGACGTCACCGCCTCGGGTGACCGCGGCCATGTTCAGCGCCGCGACGACCAGGCCGGCGTCGTGGTGGGCGCCCATGGCGTAGCCGAGAATGCGCCGGGAGTAGAGGTCGATGACGGTGGCGAGGAAGAGCTTGCCCTCACCGGTGACGATCTCGGTCATGTCGCCGCACCAGCCGACATCCGGTGCGGGCGCGGTGAACTTCCGCTTGATCAGGTCCGGGGCGGCCGGCCGCTTCCCCGGCCGGGTCAATCCGCGCCGGCGGCGCTTGGCGCGGGCCACGAGGCCGAGTTCGGCCATCAGCTGCGCGATCGTGTTGTCCGAGACCTGCCAGCCCTGCGCGCGCAGTTCGATGCCGACACGCGGGCTGCCGTAGGTGCCGCCCGAGTCGTCGAACACCTTCCGCACCGCCGCGGCCAGCCGTTGCCGGCGATCCGCGCGAGGAGTCGGTGGGCGGTCCCGCCACTTGTAGAACCACGACTCGGACACCCCGAGGGCCCGGCAGGCCACCGCGTGCGGCACGTCGTGCTCGGTCCTCTGGGAGGCGATGAAGGCGGCCACGCTCACCGGCCCGTCGCTTCCTTGACCCACAGGACCACGGATCGCTTGAGGACGCTCCATCGCCAGCTCGGCGTTCTCCCGCCGCAGGCGAGCCAGCTCGGCCCGCTCGTCCTCGGCCAGCTGCCCGGCTGCGGCCTCGCCACGGGCCTCACGGTCCTGCTTCACCCAGTTGGCCAGGGTGCCGCTGTTGATCCCCAGATCACGGGCAACCTGCGCGATCGACTTCCCCGTCTCACGCACAATCCGGACCGCACCCTCACGGAACTCCGGATCGAACCGACGTCTCGTCTCAGCCATGAACCTCTATCCCTCAAGTTCTGGCCTCCACGTTACGAGGGGAACTGCAGGACGGCGACCTGGACCTGCTCGAGTTGGAGGCTCGGAAGGTCTTCCAAGCGGCACAACCAAGCCGGCGCCTTCGTGTTGACGCAGGCCAGCCAGATGGAGACGGTCAGTCAGACGAGCGCTTCGCAGGCGTCGCCGACGACCCGAAGCGCGGCCAAGAACGCGCCTGGGCACGCTCCGTTCTCATTGCGGCGCAAGCAGCTGAGCACGACACCGTGAAAGGCTTCCACTCCCGCTGTTTGAACGACGCCACGATCTCATGGGTCGACGTGGAGGAGTGGATTCAGCACCGAATCGCCTCGGAAGGCGCAGTCACCAACGATCTGACCCTGGTCGTCGAGCATGATCACCTCAAGCCCGATGGTCGCGTCATGCGGATTGATCCGCCAATTGCCGAAACAACGGATCTGACCGTCCGCGTGCGGTACCTGGACTACGCCAACCCTGGTGACAGGTGGGTCCGGCGGCATTCAGTCCGCGCTGGCGGCAAACTTGATTGGCTCAGACAGGCCAGCCACCGGTTGGCCGATGCGTTCGGATGGCAACCTGCGCAGGCATCCGTCTTTGTCCTTGCAGGCATCACGCCTCTTGTCGCGGCTGTCCGTATCACTACAGCAGTCGTCGGTGGTGGTCGCATCACCTTGGACATCGATCCCGGCGCGACCACCGACGAGGTTCTAGCCGCGTTTCTCACATCGCGCCACGAGCGTGGGGCTGCTCACCAGCGCTCGATGTCGTGCCGGAACGTCCGGCTCGCCGCCTTCGCGCTCGGCGAGGTCGTGAGCCTGCCGTGGTCGGAACGCTACAGGCGCTGGAGCGGGCAGTTCCCGGAGTGGGCCTACTCTGCACCGTCGAGCTTCAGACGTGACGCCGCTGCGGCGGCACGCCGGCTTCTTGTCCCCGACGCGGACAGGCGGCCAGGCAACAGACCGTCCGTCATCTTCGACGACGTTGTAACCGACGACGCTTGGGGGACGATCCATGGAGTAACGACTGGGCGCCCTTCATCGACGAGGCCCGCGCCTCAGCGCCACAACGACTGGAGCCGTCGGCGTCGTCCTGGTTACAGATAAGAGCGATTCTGCGGGTGGCGGGGTGAAACTCGCACCTGCGACGGCTGCCGGGGCCGGGTCAAAGCGCCGGCAACGAGCGGTCCACTCTGTGATGAGGTCGCGATTCGACGCAGCGAAGGTGGTGTTCAACAGTTCCTCCAGCGTCTTCTCCCCGACTGGGCTGTGCAGCGTTGCCCGGTCGACCCACATTCGCCAGCCGCCGTAGATGTCCTCCGCCGCGCGCAACGCGCCGTCCGTGCCGCCCTGGCTCGCGGCCTCGCGGTAGACGGAACGCGCCACGGCCTCCGGTGCCGTACGTCCGTCGCGGCGATCCATGACCGCGATCGCGGCAGCCTCCAGCACACGCCGTGGCACCGCCGGCGGCTCTTGCCGGCGAGGCGCCGTCCGGTCCGCGAGCTCAATCAGTCGCCGCACTTCGGCGTGCTGTGCATCGGACAGGTCGAACCGCCGACGGAGCGTATCGAAGGCTCCAGCGGCGTGCGAGGCGAGCGTGGCGTAGCCGTACGCGTAGGCCGGAGGGTACGTGGCGTCCCAGGCGAGTCTGGTGGCTGTCACGATGCGGCGGGCGCGCCCCGGCGTCGACGCCGCGCGTTGCCACTGCCGTGTCGCCTCCACGGTTGCGTGCGCTGCGGCCTCGACGAGTTGGGTCGGGTAGGGCTGCGGTGGAGGCACGACCGTCGGTCCCGACCGCTACCGAGTGTGGGATTGCACGATGGTCGGGGGTGCCGGGACCGGGGCCGGTTGTGGTGCAGCGGTCGGCGAGGCGTTGGCAGGCTCGGCGAAGTTCAGCGCTGTGACGTCGCCCGGCGATGCTTGCGCGATGCCGTGACTTCCTGCCGCCCTGACGGCCATCGCGACGGTCTCCCCTCGCTGCAGGCGGATCGTCACGTCGCCGACGAAGGCGAGCGCTCGGTCCCGGTGCAGCGAACGGTTGGAGGCCTCGACGAAGAGGACGGAGCTGGTTGGCGTTGTCCATACCACAGCCAGGGGGTCGTCGGCTCGGCCGATCTGGTCAGCCAGCCCACGGGCCACCGTTGTCCACTCCGCATCCGTCAGCCGACGCTCGGTGGGCAGGGTCCGGACGGCGAAGGCGTTGACGGCGTTGCGCGCGGCCAACTGCCGCAGTTCCTCGCGCCAGTTGCCCAGCTCCCATCCGCCGCCGATACCGATGAGCAGTGCGTCGTCCGGCCTGGCACCTGCCTGGTGTGGCACGCGGGCTGCAGCGACGACTGATGCGGCGAGGTTGCGGGAAGCGTTCTGGCTGTAGAGGTGAACGAGCATGTCATCCTCCGATGTGAGCGACAAAACTCAACGGGGGTCGCGCCGGATGTGCACGCCGACGGAGTCCATGAGGGTCAGTGGGTCGATGGCGTTCTCCGACCGCAGCGGCGGCGCGCCGCGATGCACCTCGAAGTGCAGGTGCGGGCCGGATGAGTGCCCGGTCGAGCCGACCCAGGCGATGACCTGTCCGGCTTCGACGTGCGTACCGACGGCGACGTTGAGCCGGACCGCGTGGCAGTACCTGGTCGCGATGCCGTTGCGGTGGTCGATGTTGATGCGCAGGCCGCATCCGGGAAGGTCTTCGTTGCCCGGCCGGTCGCAGTATCGGCTGGTGCATCCGGCGTCGAGCACCACGCCCGCAGCAGCGGCGTAGATCGGCGTGCCGGTCGGTGCGGCCAGGTCGACGCCGTCGTGGTTCGGCCGGTTCGGGGACCGGAATCGGCTGACCAGCTCGTAACTGCCTGCCGGTAGTGGAAGGCGCCACGCGTCGGCCGTCGCCAGGGTGTACTCGCCGATCCGGGCTCGAACCTGCCGCGGGTAGTCGGACACTGTGCCGGTCGCGCTGAGGACGCAGCCGCGTCCGCAGAAGTACGCCGCCCAGGCCAGGTCGAGCACGTCTCCGCGCAGTCGACCTGCGGCGCGGTTCTCGCCGGCCCAGGTGACGAGATCGCACATCAGCCGGCCCATCGCGAAGATGGCATCCTCGGGGTCCTCCGGAACGCCGCGCCCGTCCCGGTCGTAGTCGTCGCCCCACGTGGCCCAGGTGCCGAGTTGGAACTGTGCGATGCCGATCGCGTCGCCACCCCTGGCCGGTGGGTTGTGCGCGATCGCCTCGGCGTTCCAGCTGCTCTCCAGGTCGATCTGCGCGGCGATCATCGGCGGGGTCAGCTGTGGGCAGCTTGTCCCGGCCCGGATGACCCACGGCACGAGGTGGCGGGCATGCGGCGGAATCGCCTCGACGTTGAGCTGTGCACTCGGGGCTGCTTCAGCCAGTGCGGGGCTCGTGGCGAGCGCAACGGCGCCCGACGCGACGAAGCCGACCAGGCCTACGAGGACCGCGAGCACGGCGGCGAGCGCTGTGCCGGCCGCCAGTGCCGTGGTCGAGTGCGTGGACGCGTCGCTCATGTCGGCCACGCTGGCCGTGGCCGGTAGACGACGGCGCTACGAGTAGCGCACGTAACGCTGTCGGCAACCGCGGCGGTACCACCAGACCAGCAACGTCTCCGACAGCGGCCCCGCAGTGGGGCCGCATTGTCGTGTCGGAGGAGATCGAAATGGTCCTCAAACTCATCGTCGCCACGCAGTTGGCGCTCGAGCCGACGCTTGGCCCGGTGCGGGCACCGAACCCGGCGCCGGTGGCGCCGCCCGGGATGGACGCGATGGCCAACACCTTCCTCGGCTGGGGGAAGTGGCTGCTGCTCGTGGCCGGTGTCGTCGGCTTCTTCATCTGCGCAGGCATGATGATCATCGGTCGGCGGAACCGGTCGCAGACCGCGGTCGACGGTGCGGCCGGTGTGCCGTGGGTGCTCGCCGGGCTGGCGCTGGCCAGCCTCGCCGCTGGCCTTGCCGGGGTGGCGCTGTCATGAGCCGCCGTCGATTCCGTCACGCGGCGCCCCGCCGCCGCATCGGCCCCCTCGCGGTCGCCGCCGTCGGCGTCCTGCTGATCGTCCTTGGCGGCGCGGTGGTCGTGTACAAGGACCGCACGTCACCGTCGAGCGCACCGGTGATCGGACAGTTCACATGGCCGACGCATCTCACCTGGGTCACCGTCGCCGGTCTTGACCTGCCGGTGGCACCGGTTGCCGGGCCGCACGACCTGGCGAACGGCCGGGCCCGTGGGTTCAGGCAGACGCCGCCGGGCGCGGTACTGGCGGCTCTGCACATCCTGGTGCGCACGAGTCCGCACGTCGGCCCGAGCGTCTGGGAGCCGACGCTTGAGGAGCAGGTGGTCGGGCCGGACGCTGTCGAGTTCGGCGAAGTGGTCAGACTCGGCTACGAACTCGCTCGCGACGAGCAGCAACTGCCCGACGGCGCAGCGCTGGGCCCCATCCCGGCCACGATCCTCGGTGTCCGGATCGACGCCTACAGCACGCGAGCGGTCAGCCTCCGCATGCTGATCGAGACGGACCGGGCCGGCGGCACACCCGCGTGGGTTGCGATGCTGGTGCAGTTGTCCTGGTCCGACGGCGATTGGCGAATGATCGCACCGCCCGGCGGCGATTGGGCCGCTGTAGAGGTTCCGGCGTCCACCTTCGTCCTGGGCGACTACGTACCTCTGCCGCGGCGGTCGTGATGTGCGACGCGTGGGACGTCGAGTGCCGGACGAAGCAGGCCGTCGTCGACGCCAGCACCATGCTGGCCGACAGCATGCTCGGCCACCTGGCCAACATGGTCGGCGACGCACAGTCAGCGGTGATCATGTCGACGGTCACGTGGTGGCTGGCGCTGCCGCCGGTCGACGTGGAGGCGGCGCCGGCGGCGCGGACGTTGCAGCAGTGGATGCTGCCGTTCACGCTGCTCGTGGCGACCGGCGGGATCATGTGGCAGTCGCTGCTGCTGATCATCAACCGGAAGGGCGAGCCCCTCATCGCGGTCGTGAAGGGCCTGTTCGCCACGGCATTGTGGGGCGCGGTCAGCCTCACCGGCACACAGCTGCTCCTGAAGGCATGCGAGTCGTACAGCGAGTGGGTGCTCACCCGGGGCATGAACTGCGAGCCCGGGATCGGGCAGGACGTCACCTGCAAGACCGACGCCCTCGCCGAGCGCATGCAGCTGCTGCTCGTCCCGATGCCGCCCGGCCTGTCCGCCGTCCTGGTCATCACGGTCGGGTTCCTCGCGCTGCTGGCGAGCCTCACCCAGGCCATGCTGCTGCTGTTCCGCAACGGCGCGATCATCATCCTGGCCGGGATGCTGCAGCTGGCCGCGTCGGGGACGTTCACCGCCGCCACCTCGAACTGGCTGCGGCGGGTGCTCGGCTGGCTCCTCGCGCTGGTGTTCTACGAGCCGTTCGCGGCCACCTCGTACGGGGTCGCGTTCATGCTCGTCGGCGACCGGGCGAACAAGGACATCGCCACCTGGCTCACCGGCATCAGCATGCTGGTGCTGAGTCTGGTCGCGCTGCCGGCGATGATGCGGTTCTTCAACTGGACCGTCGGCGCCGTCCAGCAGGCGGGGAACTCGGGCGGGATGCTTGCCGCGGCTGGAGCAGCTGGTCTCCACGCCGTGGCCGCACACCGTGGAGCCTCCGGATACGGGGCCACGGAGTACGCGCGGGACATGACGCGCCGGAACCCGCCGTCCCCTAGCGGCGGTACCGGCTCGGGCGCCCCGAAGCCGACACCGCCGACATTCACCGGCCCGGCACCGGCGGCGGGCGCAGCAGCGGCATCCACCGGCACGGCCGCGTCGGCCGCAGCGGCGTCCGCTGGTACAGCCGCGTCGGCCGCCGCCGGTCCGGCCGCACCTGTCGTGGCCGGCGTCGTTCTCGGCGCTAAGGTCGTCGGCTCGGCGGCCCGTGCAGCGACGCGTGCCGCCCAGCAGGAGTGACCGCATGAACACGCACGAGCCGCCCACGTACGGCGGTTGGCGGCGAGCTCGCGCCGTGGGCCTGTTCGGTCTCGGCCTCGGCCAGACGATGACGGTGCTCGCGGCGACCACCGTTGCGCTCATCACCGCATCGGTGAGCGCCGCCAGGCTCCTCGTCGTCGGCCCGCTCTGCCTGGTCGTCATCGTCGGCAACCTCGCACAGTGGGACGGCGTCACGGTCGCGCAGGCGCTCGTGCAGCGTCTGCGCTGGACCGTCGGCAACGCGAGGGGCCGGACGACCTACCGGGGCGCCGTCCTGTCAGCGGAGCGGCACGCCTGGCAACTGCCGGGCGTGCTCGCCCCAACCGTGCTGCTGTCCGTCGACGACGGCCAGGGCGACGGCTACGGCGTGGTCTGGCACCGCCGGTTGCGCACCATGACCGTCACGCTCCACTGCGCCGCTCAGTCGACATGGCTCGCTGACCCCGACGCAGCCGCCGCCTGGGTGTACACCTGGGGCGGATGGCTTGCCGGCCTCGGCCGTGTCCCGACGGTCCGGTGGGTCGCGATCACGGTGGACACAGCGCCGGACTCCGGCACGCGGCTCGCCGACTACATCGCGGCGCGCATCGCGCCCGACGGCCCGCCCGCCGCCGTGCAGATCCTGCAGCAGCTCGTGGCCGCCGCGCCGCAAGCCGCCGCCGACGTACACACCAACGTGTCGATCACGTTCGAGCCAGCCTTGTCCCCAGCGCGACCGAGGACGGTGCAGAACTGGCTCGGCGAGGTCGACCGGGCCCTGCCAGGCCTGCAGGACGGGCTCACCGGGTGCGGGCTGACGGTGCTCGGACGCGCCAGCGCTGCCGAGATCGCCGGCATCGTACGGCGCTGCTTCGATCCAACCGCCCGGGCAGACGTCACACGGCTCCTGGCCGCCGACACCGCAGCGGCCGCCGAGCTGCTCGACTGGGGCAGCGCCGGCCCGGTCGCGGCGCAGGAGTACCCGGACCGCTACGAGCACGACGGCGCCACGAGCATCAGCTGGGCCTGGCAGGATGCGCCCCGTCAGCCAGTCACGCACCACGTCCTCGCCCGCCTGCTCGCGCCCGGCGACCACGCCAAACGGGTGACCCTGCTGTACCGGCCGCTCAGCACGGCACGGGCCGCTGCCGAGGTGGAGCAGCAGGTCAACGCCGCACAGTTCCGTGCCGCGTACCGGCGCGCCCGCAAACTCGACCCCACCGCCCGGGACGTCGCCGACCACGAGCAGGCCGTCCAAGCCGCCCGCGAGGAAGCGCTCGGCGCCGGGGTCGGCCACGTCAGCCTCTGGGTCACCACCACCGTCCTCGACGAAGACGAACTCGGCCGGGCGGTCGCCGACATCGAAAGCCGCGCGGAGACCAGCAAGCTACGCCTCCGCCGGCTGTGGCGCTCGCAGGCCGCCGGCTTCGCCGCGACCCTACCGGTCGGCATCTGCCTGCCGGCACTGGCCAAGCATCTAGGAGATACGTCCAGATGGTCAACGAAGACAGACTAGGGCCGGTGCCGCCGAACCGAGGGTGGCGACGGCCGGGTGCCGGTCGCGCCGTTCACGTCGCTGGCGGCGCCGAGTATCAGGCAACCACCGTTCAGGCCGCCGGCCTGTACCCGTTCACGGCCGGCAGCGGCGCACCCCTGCTCGGCGTCCCGATCGGCCGGCACCAGCTGTGGGGCGAGACGGTACTGCTGGATCCGTTCGAATGGTTGTCCGCCGGGCTGATCACGAACACCGGCATCTTCGTGCTCGGCCAGCCTGGCGCCGGGAAGTCGGCGCTCGCGAAGCGGCTCGTCATGGGCATGGCCGCCACCGGTTCCCAGGTGCTGGTCCTCGGCGACACAAAGCCGGACTACACTCGCGTCGTCGAGCACCTCGGCGGTCGGGTGATCCGCGTCGGCCGTGGGCTCGACCGCATCAACCCCCTCGACGCAGGGCCGCTCGGCGCCGTACTGGCGCGGATGAGCGGGCCCGACGCCGAGCAGCTCCGGCTGGAGGTCCGCGGCCGCCGGCTGACGCTGCTGATCGCGCTGTGCACACTCGTCCGCGACGGCGGGCGGATCAGCAACGCCGAGGAGGTCGTGCTCGGCCGGGCGGTCGACCTGCTCGCCGACCGCCACGTCGGCGACCCGGTGATTCCCGACGTGCTCGCGGTGCTCGACCAGGGCCCCGACACCGTCCGCGCCGCCGCCCGGGCCGCCGGGGCCGCGGACTACCGCCGCCGCGTCGACGACCTGGTCGCCACGCTGCGGCTGCTGTGCGAGGGCACCCTCGCCGGCGTCTTCGACGCCGCGACCTCAACGCCCATCGACCTGTCGGCCAAGGCGGTCAGCATCGACATCTCCCGAGTGGTCACCGCCGGCGACAAGCTGGTGGCCGCGGCGATGCTGTCCACCTGGAGCTACGGGTACGCGGTCATCGACGCCGCGGCCGCGCTCGCCGAGCAGGGGCTCGCGCCGCGCCGGCGACACCTGGCGGTGATGGACGAGCTGTGGCGGGCTCTGCGCGGAGCGCCGGGACTGGTCGAGCCGGCCGACGCGCTCACCCGGTTGTCGCGCAACCTCGGCGTCGCGCAGATCATGCTCACCCACTCGCTCGACGACCTCGAGGCGCTCGGCAACGCCGAAGACCGCGCGAAGGGCCGCGGCATGGCCGAACGCTGCGCCGTCAAGGTCCTCGCCGCGCTCCCCGGCCGCGAGCTCGACCGGATCGGCCGCATCGTCCGGCTGTCCGGGCCAGAACGCGACATCGTCTCCTCCTGGGCCGCCCCGGACGCGCTCGTGCCCGGCGCGGCGCATCCCGGGCGCGGCAAGTACCTCCTCAAGACCGGCGAACGCGCCGGCATGCCGGTAGCGCTGTATCTCGTCGGGGACGAGTTCGCGCTGTATGACACCGACACGGCCGTCAAGGCAGGTGCGCGATGATCGGCGGCCAACGACCGATCTATCCCCGCGGCAGCGTCGGCG
Organism: Dactylosporangium sp. AC04546; assembly: GCF_022095675.1. Lineage (GTDB taxonomy): Bacteria > Actinomycetota > Actinomycetes > Mycobacteriales > Micromonosporaceae > Dactylosporangium. The sequence goes on from NZ_JAHYSG010000003.1 coordinate 90,883, forward strand.
GCTACCCCGTAGCGCCATGGCTGGTCCTCGGCGGCTGCGCCACTTCGGTGGTACTGACCTGGCTCGGCTGGCTCGCCGGCCGCCTCGCCGCCGTGCTGTCGGGCCGCCCCTGGCGCACCGGCCCGCGCTACGGCTGGGACTTCGCCGCCGGGCTCCTCGACGGCGACTGGCAGCGGCTGTGGCCGGGCGTGCCGCTGTGGCTGATCGTGCTCGTTTACGCCGTCGTGCTCGCGGCCGCTACCGCCCCTGGCTGCTGGGCCTGGGCGTGGTGGCAGGCGCACCGTCCGCTGGCGGGCGATCCGCTGCCGTCCCTCGCCCGCCCGCGCGACCTGGCGGACCTCATCGGTGACGCGGCAGTCCGGCGAGCGCAGCGGCTCCGGCCGAGCCTCGCCGCTCGCGCGGTCGCGCCGGCAGACGTCGGCATCGCCCTCGGACGGCTCGTCACCACTCGTCGCCGTCCCGGTCCAGTGCTGCGGTCCAGCTGGGAAGACGTGCTCCTGGCGATCATGGCGCCGCGCGCCGGCAAGACGACCGCGCTGGCCGTCCCGCCGATCCTCGACGCACCGGGACCTGTGCTGGCCACCTCCAACCGATCTGACGTCTGGGCGGCCACCGTAGGGGCACGGGCGCGCGTCGGCCGAGTATGGCTCTTCGACCCGCAGCGGGTAACGCGCCAGCCGCAGACCTTCTGGTGGGACCCGCTGTCCACGGCGACCACCGTCGAAGCGGCCAGTCGGCTCGCCGACCACTTCATCCAGGAGATCCGCGGCGCCAACTCGTCCGACCCGTTCTGGCCGCTCGCCGCGGGAGACTTGCTCACCTGCCTCTTCCTGGCCGCCGCCAACAGCGGCGGCACCCTCGCCGACGTGCAGGCCTGGCTGTCGGACGTCACCAGCCGCGAACCGGCCACGCTGCTACGCGCGGCCGGGTTCCCCCAGGCAGCGAGATCCCTGGCCGGTCGGCAGGGCGGCGCCCCCGAGACCCGCGACGGTGTGTACGAGACCGCGCGCACCGCGGCGCGCTGCCTGTCCGACCCGGACATCATGGGCTGGGTCACGCCGCCGGCCGCCGGCCTCGACCAGCTCGACGTGACCACCCTCCCCGCGTCCCGCGACACGCTGTACCTGCTCAGCAAGGAAGGTGCCGGAGCGGCGGCACCGCTGGTTGCCGCGCTTACCGACGCGATGTTCCGCGCAGCGGTCGACCACGCCGAAGCGGCCGGAGGGCGCATCGACCCGCCCGTGCTCGCCGTCCTGGACGAAGCGGCGAACATCTGCAAGATCGCCGACCTACCCCAGCTGTACAGCCACCTCGGCGGCCGGGCGATCATCCCGATCACCATCATCCAGAACCTCGCCCAGGGCCAAGGCGTCTGGGGAACACGCGGAATGGCCGCGCTGTGGTCCGCCGCCACCATCAAACTCATCGGCGCCGGCCTCGACGACGCCCGCCACGCCGAGGACGTCTCCCGCCTCATCGGCGACCACGACGTCGCCGTGACGTCCGTCAACCGGGACAGCAACGGCCACGCCAGCTACTCCACCAGCGTGCAGCGCCGCCGCATCCTCGAACCGGGCGACCTGCGCGCACTGCCACGCGGCCGAGCGATCCTCCTCGCGACTGGTGCACGTGCGGCGATGATCGAGCTGCAGCCGTGGTACCTCGGGGAGCGCTCCGACGCAATCAGCGCCGACACCGCCGCCAACGTCGAGGCGATCACCGCCCGGGCCCGCGCTCACCTGGCAGGCGCGGCCGGCTTCAGCGATCCTGATCTCGACGGCGGTGCACCGTGAGCGGCCAACCGCATCGCTCCTGCGCCGACCAGCAGTGGGTCGAGGCGGAGTTCGCCGAACTCGCCGATCAGGTCGAGGCGCTGACCGACCTCGTCCACAGCCGCGCCGCCGCAGCACCCCACAGTCACGGTCCGACTCCGAAGCCAACCGGGAGCAACGATGACTGATCCTGAGCGGCTGTACGCCGCCAACGCCGCTGCCGCCCGCTTCTACGCCGAGCGACTGGCCCCCTCCCCCAAGGCTGCCGCCTACATGGAAAGCCACGGCATCAGTGAGGCCGCCGGACCGGGCGGGCTCTGGCAGCTGGGGTACGCGCCGGGCCGGTGGACGGAGCTCGCAACCCATCTGCGGGGCATCGGGTTCACGGCCGCGGAGGTGACGGCGGCCGGCCTCGGCTTCGTCCACGGCAAGAGCGGGCACCTGCTCGACCGGTTCCGAGACCGGATCATGTTCCCCATCACAGACCGGGAGAACCGGGTCATCGCCTTCACCGCCCGCGATCTGTCCGGCCGGGCCGAGGCTCGCTGGCTCAACAGCCCCGAGACCGCGATCTACCACAAGCGACTCGTGCTGTACGGGCTCGGGCAGCAGCTCGCACACCCACCAGGTGCGGACCCGGAGCCGGTAGTGTTCGTGGTCGAGGGCGCCGCCGACGTCGTGGCGATGCACCGCATGGCCGCAGCCCACGCGACGATCCCGGAGACGCATCCGGTGTATGTCGTCGCGCCGTGCGGCACGAGGCTGACCCGCGAGCAGCTCGACCTCCTCCAAGAGGCGCTGCCCACCGCACACCTGATCCTCGCGTTCGACGGCGACGACGCCGGCCGCCGCGCAGTCGACCGCGCCTACCCGATCGCGGCCAAGTGGCCGGGAAAGGTGTCCGGAGCCCGGCTACCCCGTGGCAAAGACCCAGCAGCCATGCTCGCCGACATGGCCCCACTCTGGGCGATGAGCGAAATCGTCGGCAGGGTACAGCCGCTCGCCCAGATCCAGTTGACGAACACCATCAAGCGGCTGTTCGCAGCCGGGCACATCACCAACCCGGCCGAATACGCCGGCGACCGCATCACGGCCTACCAGGCGATCGCCGAGCTGTTCATCGACGCCCCGCACGCCAGCCGGGAGATGGCCGAGGCCGCCGCCGATCTGCTCGGCGTCCCGGCCACCGACGTCACCAGCGGCGTCGTCGAAGCGTGGGACGCGCGCAACGCAACCTCCAGCGGCACCGACCCGCCTCCCGTCCTGCCCGAGCCGTCGTACCAACGGCCGCGACTCGACGAACGACGCGTCACAGCCTCCGCATCGGCGCGCAGCGCGGCTCAAGGCGGCGTTGAGACGACCGCCATCGCGACCAGGCACAACGACGCCACCGGCGTCACCGTCTGGGCCCTGGCCGACGGCCTCGGGCACCACGCGGAGTCGGCGGTCGCAGCATCGATGGCGGCGGATATCGCCGTCGCCGTCGCCGTGCACTCGGCGCCCGCCGCGGGACTGCACGCCGCTCGCGCCGCAATCAACTCCCACTACGAAGGCGTGCACGAGAGCCAGACCGGCGACGCCTCACTCATCGTGGTCGCCGCATACCCGGCCCCAGAACGCCGGCACGGCGTCCGGTTCGAACTCGCTTGGGCCGGCGACTGTCGCACCTACACGATCAGCGGTGGACGGCTCGCCCAGGTCACGGTCGACCACACCATCGCGCGACAACGCCGTGATGCCGGCGAGCCCGCCAGACCGGGCGGCATCGCCAACCTGCTGCTGACCTCCAGCGTGCGCGCCGGGGACATCAGCGTCTGCCCGCTCGAACACGGACCGCTCCTCGTGTGCAACAGGTCCGTCCATCGCGCTGTCCCAGAGACCACACTTGCGCTGGAGCTCTCAGGCTTGATCGATGTGGCCACAACCGCCGACCGGCTCCTGACCGTCGCCGGTGGGCGTAACGCGGCGGTACTCCTCCTCCATGCCACCGCCGCACCGCCGGCGCTCACAACGGCAACCGGACCAGGCCGCCCGGCGATGCCCGTGGCGACAGGTCCCGCTGCCGCGCTTGCAAAGTCGTCGTTCGCGAACGCGACCACCCCACAGGCACACGCGGGTCCAACGCCCCACGGCCTGTCCGGAGCGCGCTCGCGACCACCTCGCCACCCGTAAGCTCGCCGAGGCCGCTCCGCCGGATCAAGACAGCGAGTAACTGCAGTACCGGATACCGAGTGGTCTTCGTCCGCCACAAATGATCGCAGTAATGAAGCGCTTAGGTCCCAGACGGGCTGGCGACGGCCTTGCCTGGTCAAGCGCGGGCTACCTCGCCAACCCGATGACGGGGGCGGCGCGGTTGGGCACGGTGGCTTCGTCGGTGAGAACGGAAACCCGTGTCCCTGACCTGCGAGTCGCCGGCGGCTTGACCGGAGCAACCGACCAACGTCCCGGAGGTCGCGGCTCACTCCAGGAGCCGGTGTCAACTCGCCGCGGGCTTCCGTGACTTGTTGGCGGGTCGGGGACGCGGATCTCGCCGGCACTGCCAAGTGTTCAGCTATGGCGAGCCGTCAAGCGTGGAAACCGTTGCTGTTGTACAGCTCGATCGTGAACGATCTCCGCGGATCCGGTTGGTGGGGTGCCGGGTTCGATCGGAGGAGCACCGTCCTCCCAGATTTCGCGGCCGGTCGTGTCGCGGTACACCTCGGCGGCTACCGCCCCGAACACCTCTGCGGAGTCCCAGCCGAGCCGGTCGAGGATATCAACCAACGTGTCAGGATCGTCACGGAATGCGGCGAATGACTCGCGGCCAGTGGCGACGATCCATGTGCGAAAATCGGTGAACCCGTCATCGCCGAGTCCTTCGTCGACAAGGTTCACCGCGGCGATGTGGTCCCAGGTGTACAGCTGGTGATTCGCAGCAACCAGCAGCCGGTGAAACTCGAGGACCTCGTCCGGGGTCAGCCCAGCCAGCAGAGCGCGCAGTACCTCGGCCTGCTCGTCGGTGTTGTCCGGGGAACCTTGCAAGGTGGTGTCGATCAGATTCCAGAACTGCGCTTCGTTCATCTCAGTCCAATTCCAGGGGTGACCGGCGGGCTAGATACAGCTCAGAAGTTGGCCGGGCGGGCAGTGCCGGTGGCTGGCAACATACAAGAGGATGTAGGTCGCTTCCCAGGAACGCGCCGTGTACCAACCCTTGACGTGACGTTTGATGCGCCAGTCACAGGACGCACGCATCTGCACTCTGCACGTCATGATCTGCCCGGCCGGCCGGCCCGTGCCGACTCGGGAGATGCCGTACTTCCACGTCTTGGGCCTGCCCCCTCGGAAGAAGACGATCTCGTACACGATGTACCAGGTGTTGCGATGGGTTTTAGCGCTCGGCGCATTCGGGCTCGGCCACGGCACGCGAGCGACGCCCGGAACGATAACGAGGCAGCCGGTGACCAGGCAGTGGGCCAGCCACAGGCCGATGATGACGACGAGCAATGCGGCACCCAGGGCCAGGATGAAGCCGATCGGGATGGTGATGGCGATGGCAATACGCCCGTCGAGGTCCATCCAGTTGATCGGATCCGTCGGATAGGTGTACGCGTTGGCGTTCCCACCGGCGACCGGGTCCACGGACAGGAACCGCCCGGTCTTCGGGTTGTAGACGCGCACGCCCATCAGCACGACGCCGGATGGTGTGTCGGCCGCCCGCTGGTACGCTGCGAGCCAGCCGTAGCGTTGGCTGCCGGTGTTCGTGCCGATTCGATGCAAGCCGTACTCGGTTGTCTCGCTGGTGGCGCTGAGCGCGGAGTCGGTGTGGTCGAGGACCGCCACCGCGTCACCGTGGAGGTTTGTCAGGGTCCACCGGAGGATGTTGGCGCCGCCTTCATAGCTGCCGGCAAGGCTGCCGATCCCCTTGATCACCCTGGTGTACCGGTCGGGAGCCTCCTGGGTCCATGCCGGGCTGTCGGCGTCGTCGGAGTAGTGATTGGTCGCGGACGTGGTCTCACCGGGCGCGGTGGTGGTCCAGGACCGGATGCGTTTAGCGTTGACGTCGAGTTGGTAGTCAGACGTGCGGCCGCCGTGCGTCAGCGTGTCAACAAGGTCGTTTGCGTGGTACGTGACAGTCAGGTCTCCACCGGCGGGGCTGGCTGTGTCGACGGCCGGGACGAGGGTGGCCCGACCGAGCTGGTCGTACTGATAACCGCTGGAAGTCACGCGGTCCGCCGCGTCGTACGTCCAACTTTGGCTGGTCGCTACGGTGCTGCTCTGACATGCTCCCTGCGCACCAGGCCCGTACTGCGTGAGCGACGTCCTGTTGCTCGCGTTGGTGAACGTGTACGTCCGCGTGGCGCACTCGGCGGCCACCGTATCGCGTACCGTCGTCAGCCGGCCGGCAGCGTCGTAGGTGAACGCCTGGGTGGACAGGGTCGATTGACGATCCACCACCTGTCCCAAACCGGAGACCTTGACGGCCTCGCGGAACATGGTGCAGTCGGCGACACCACAGCCAGGCTTGCTGTAGGTGAGCGACGTTCGTGCACCGGCCTCGTCTCGCGTCAGCGACATCACGATGCCGTTCGGCCATTGTTCGGTCTGCAGGACGCCGTCGGCGTCGTAGGCAACGGTGAACATACCGACCTGGCTGTCGTTCATCGACGTCGCCAGCCCTCGACGTTCGGTTCCACCGTCGTACGTGATGGTCCGGGTTGCCTTGCCATCGGTGCCGGTGACGATCCGATCTCGGATGTCATAGGTCATGACGGAAACGTTGCCGTCGGCGTCGGTGTAACTCGTGAGCCGGCCAAGTGTGTCGTACTGCCGGATGACTTCGGCAGTGGTGACTCCGCTGCCATTGATCGTCGCGGTGCGCACCAGCGCCCCGGTTGCCGGGTCATAGATCTGGCGGGTCTTCTCCACCGGCGTGCCGGGCCCACTGAGAATGCTCTCGTACTCACGGCCAGCCGCGTCGTATACAACCGTCGTGGTCCTCAGGACGACGCTGCTGTTCCGCTCGGTGACAACGCGTGGATTACCGTAGATGTCGTAGGTCGTGATCATCGCCGGCACCTCAGGTCCGGTTGCCGCCTGGCCGCCGACATGGGTTCGGCATGCCCGGCCCGACCATTCCGGCCGGTTACCGCACTCGGCATACGTGCCGTTCGCGGTCGCCGTGTAGTACACCACGAGGCGCGTCGACGGCGTGGTGTTGCTTGCACCGCCACCCGGTGCCGTGACCATGGTGGTCCGCCCGGCGCTGTCATACGTCATCCGCGTGACCAGGTTAAGCCCGTTCGGGTCGACTGTCGTTTTCGATGGCTCGCGCACAGCCCAGTCGTATTCGTGCTGACGCAGGTCGAGTTGGCTATCGAGATGCTGGCCGCCGAGGCTGTACCAGACGGTCAGGCGCGAGGTGGTCACCAGGTCGAAGGTCGTTCCGGCCGGCGCGCCCTCATCGAAGGCGTTGGTGCGATGTGCTCGGCCGCGCACCAGCGTACCGTTGGCCAGCTGGGTCTCCCGTTCAGGCCCGAAGGACTCAACGAGCCGCTGCCCGTCGGCAGAGTACCGGTTCTCGGTGGAGTAGCTGCTCGCGAGCTGCGCCTCTTCCGCCGCCGTATCCGTCGCCGACTTCGCCAGGGCGGCGGCGCGGTTCGCCGCTGACAGTTCCCTAGTGATGTTGTCGTACTTGTCGAGCCAGGCCGACGTGACGTACCCGCCAGGCGCCGCGGTGTTGACGATCCGAGCGTTGGCGTCCAAGTAGGAGACCGTCGCCCGCTCGTACGAACCGGGAAGAGCGCCGGAAGCCTGGTTGCCCGTCGGGATCTGGTCGGCCGGGAACACGGCGGTGGCATCGGTGGGAGGTTCGGACTGACCCCACCGGGCCGTCTGCGTTCCCGACAGGTCGTAGGGTGCGCCGGTGCCCGACAACGGTACCCGGTACACGATGGTCTGCACCGCGGTGCCAGCAGCCAGCGCGGACCGGCTGACCTGCTTGAGCCTGCCCTTGCCGTTGTCGTCCGGCAGCGTTGTAAAGCTCAGCTGCCAGGGTTCCTGCCCGGGCGGCGCAATGGTCGTCAAGACGCCGTCGCCATCGTAGGCGTACGTGGTGCGTTGCGTGTGCGAGCCGCCGCCATCCGACCAGTCGCTCCGCGGGTCCCAGCTTGCCCGCAGGCGTCCAGTGCTGTCGTAGGAGTATCGCGCAACGCTGATGGTCCGCATCGCCGGAGTCGGCAGGTCGGGGTCCCAGGCAGTGATGGTCACTTCCGAGACTCGGCCGGTGTATGAACCCCAGGTGCCGTCGTCCGTGCCGGTCGCGGTAGTGGTCGAGGCGTACGTCAGGGTGAGTGCTCGGCAGCCACGAACCAACGTGGTGCATGACACACCCGCCGGTACCGCGGCAAGCATGCGGATCGGGCGCACCACCGTCTGCCCGTTGAGCACAACGCGTTCCCAGGTGTAGCTCGCACCGGTTGGAGAGCCGAGCTCGGTGGTGAGGGTTGGCACGTACAGCCCTGCCGGGTCGCCGGCCTGCCGCGTGAAGGTGACGGTATCGCCGCCGGCTTCGGTGATCACGTACATGTCGCCGGCTGTCACGTAGGAAAGGCTGCGATCCTCGGCGCCGACCTCCGGCTCGAATGTCGCGCCGTTGGCGTTGCTGGCGGTCATCGTGAAACCGAGGATTGATCCATCGGGTAACTGCACCTGCACGAGACTGCCCAACACTGTGAGCCTGCTATAGGTGGCGTCGCCCGAAGCGGCCGCACCGCCAACCCAGCCGGGCCCGAACATCGGGTCGAGCCGCCCGTATTGCCGGGTGTTCGCGGTACGCGAGATCGAGAGCGTGTCGAACGAGGCATCGGTGGCAGTGACAGCAAAACTGCCGGTCACGAGATTGACCTCACCGGGGCCGACCGTTTCGGTGTCGGCGAACGACTGATCCGGATCGAACGTGACGCGGATGCCGGTGGCAGCACCACCGGAGAGCCCGGAGAAGACCGGCCGGATCTGTAGCGGACCGGTACGGGCGATGCCTTCCGCATCGGCTGCCGCCAGCGTCGCCGCCACGTCCCAGTTTACCTTCGCGTACTGCCCAGGGCTCTGTGGGCTCAACGGCCACGCGCTGATCGGAGCTCCGCCGTCGGCGAGGGTGGTGTGCGCGACCGGGATGTTCTCCCAGACATCAGTGTCGGCCCGGCGCCACTGATACGTCATCCCCGTGGACTGGGAGTGGCCGATGGCGCTCAGCACGAACCGGCGGCCGGTCATGTCCCCGTCCTGCGGAGACGTGAGACCACCGTGACCCACATAGATCTGGTACGCCTTCGTCGATGACTGGTTCCCCGCGCGGTCGACAGACCGCACGAACAGCGTGTGGGCGCCGTCGGAGTCCGGGGTGAGAACGATGTTCGCCCCACCGCCGGGTGCCGAGGCATCGACTGACTGCGTCGGGCTCGCGTCGAGTCCGTACAGGTAGGACATCACATCAGCGACGCCGCCTGAGCTCAGCGCGAACGTCGCCTGTGTCCCGGCTGAGACCGGCGCGCTGCCGGCAACATAGCTGAACTGGATCGCATCGAGGTTGTTGGCGCTCGGCGTCAGGTATGAGTACTGGGTCGCAACGGTGCCGTCACCGTTCTCCAGCCCGATGAGCGCAGCGGAACCCTGCTCGAAGGCGTTGTCGATCCCGGAGTAGTTGAACGTCACCGCTCCGGTCGTCTCCGTGAAGATCACTTCGGCGTTCAGCCGGCGCGATGCGAAACCATACTGATACGGATTATTCCACTCAAGCACGAACTTCCGGTTCGGCGCGGAGCCGATCACGGCGGTACGAATGCTTGCGTTGGCGTCGACGACGAGATCCTGCGCGAACACGTACACGGTGTTGTTGGGCAAGGCACTGTTGGGTAGGCCGACGTAGTCGTCGGGGTGGGAGCCGTTCGGGTCACTGAAGGACAGCATGCCGTTCGTGTCGACCCACGCGCTGTTGTAGGTCTGTCCGTAGAACGAGATCGGGAACGGCAGCGAGATCTGCTGCACGACGTCGTCACCGGTAATGGGAAGCACCGTCGTGCCGCTGATGTACGGCGTCGATGGCGCAAGTGTGTACGAATATCCGGTGGGTTGCCCGGTCCACTGCCCTTCCGGGAACGTGGTCGATGAGACACCGGGCATCGCCGCCGGCGGCGTCGTGTCGACGGTGAACTCACAGAATGCGGTGAATGATCCAGTGGTCGAACCGTCCGAGCCACGCACGCGCCATGAGTACGTCCCGCCGTTGGTGAATGCACCCGATGGAACCGTTGTCTCCAGGACGCTGCCGGAGGGTTGCGGGCCGACGGTCGCCGAGCCGATCACGGCACCGTTGGTGGTCCACCACTCGAAAGTGGCCGAGACCGGCGTGCCTTCCGGATCGGTGACCTGCGCTCGGAGCGTCGGTTGCACCTTGTTCACGAAAGGACGCGCACTTCCGGTCACGCACGCGGTCGAGGGGTCTGTCGTTCTTGCGGCAATCGTCGGCACGGTGTTGTAGGTGACCACAGCGTACGGCGGATTGGCACCCTCAGACGAATGGAACCGCTTCCAGGTGTTGTGATTGGATTCGTCCGCGGCTGCGGCCCGCAATCCCATCGTCGTATGCGCCCAATTGTAGTTGGCGCCGGCCTGGAAGACATTTTGAGCGGGAGCCGACACCCAGCCGTCGTTACAGCTCGCGCTGTAGCCCTTCGTTTCGGTGGATTCGAGCACTCCCAGATTCGGATCCCAATACGGTTGACTGGTCCAGCGGGTGGCGGTGGTCGCGGTGTCGGTCACCCATACCTGCCACTTGGCCGGCGTGCACGACCACGAGTGGTAATTCCACAGGTACACCCGCGCAGAGCTGATCTGCGCACCCCAGTATGGCGTGGTGTCCCACCGGAGAAATGAACGGGCAACCCATGACCCGCCGTCGTCGGAGTATCCAAGCTTCAGGTCCGTCGAGCCCGACTGGTCGGTCGTGTACCCCGATTGCACGAACGTGTCGAACGTCGGATTGACGGTCGGGTCGATCACCACCGGAAACGCCAGGTCAGGCAATGCCAGGAACGACGGATCCGGAACGAGTTGAAGATCGATATTCGCGCCGCGCTGCGATGCGGTGAGAGTCACCTTTCCCACTCGCAGATGGTCGAGCGACTTGGCGCTGACCGTCGAATCCCACATCGACGGCTCCGGGATTCGTGCCGACCGACCTGTACGGCTGTCGGTCAGCACCAGACCTCCGCTGCCATCGGCTGCGACCTGTAGCTTCGGCGCCCTGAGCCGGAGCGAAAGCGAGCCGGAGCGAGCGAGCGCCTCCCGGGTCTTGACCACGAAGAACTGCTCGTAGCCGGTTCTGGTGGATTGTATGACGAGGTCGACGCCCTCCTGCACGTCCGCGTACGTGGCGGTGGCACCGTCAAGCTTCGGCTGTGGCAGGCGGCCGTTCCACAGCAGCGTCAGTTCGTCTTCCCCCTGTCCAAGGGTGACGAGTGGAACCTCGGTGCCGGAAGCGGCACCGGACAACTTCAGTTTGTTCGGGTGCACGCGCGCGGACACCGACCCGCCGGCGTCTGCCACCAGAGACGTGTCGACATCTTTCCAGGTATCACCGTCCGCGACACGCACAGGCCCGGAGAATTGCTCAGCCGTGAGCGAGCCATCGGGATTGGCCCACACCTTCGTGGTTTCACTTCGTTCCGACAGCACTTCGACCTTACCGCCACACCATCGAGCCGTAATCATCGCAGCGGACTTGTCCGGGCGGTCGGCCGGACAAGATGCCTTATCTTGCGACGGCTCGGCCTGGGCCGCGCCAGCCATCGTGACAACGTGCACGATCCCAGCTACGAGTGCAATAGGCAATGCGAACGTCGCGCCACGCCCGCGCCCACTGGAGAAGTGCCGAAATAGGTGGATTGGGGTTAGCCGGACAAGCGTTTTCCGACGTCGCACGAGCGGCCCCCATCCAACCAGCGAAGCAAGTCGGATGAACGTACGTATCGCCGCCTCCCAATGTCAACACCGGTCAATGAAAATCACGTGAAGAACCGCGGCGTAGCAGACACACAAGCGCGAAGACCACGATTAAGATCAATCGGGGAAAACTTAACGAATAAGGGTCAAAATGGTGCGGCCCCCGCAAAGACGACAGCCCAATGAGGTCGTTGGCGAGCTGGTCGACATAACTCGCCACCGCAGCCTCCGTTGACATCCAGCATTGACTTCGAGCTGTCAGAGGACTTTTGATCCCGGCGTCCGTTTCGTCTTGACCGTTTATCTTTCGCCGACAACGATCAAGGAAAGCGATCGACCTGGGCCCAACGTTGCGCACATCCGGGCCGGTTTCTCGCGAACGAAATCACCGAATTCTCGGCAATGCGTCGCACACCGATATATGAGAAACGGAGCGCACCGCCAGCTGCCTCCGGCGTCTGGCCAGCGCCGACGTTCGTCACCTCAAGGGTCGCTGAGGCGAAGACGGTGACTCACCGACCCGTGCTCGTCGTCCGACGGGAGGCGACTGATGCGCGGTTCTATCAGTCTGCGGGCTTCCGACCGCCGTCGTCCGTGTAGCCGTCGGGAATGAGAACTCGGCGAGCTGCGGAGCGGTGCGCTCATGGAGGGTGTCAATTGGAGCTGTCGGCTCTGCTGAAGTGACCCGGTGCAGCATGCGTTGCACCTGCCGGACCGAGGTGTCGTCGTGGCGGGCGATGCGCCAGGTGGTCGTGGCGTACAGGATCCCTCGGGCGGGTCTGGTCAGCCTCGGCGTCTCCGCTACGAAGAACTCGCCACGCTCGACGGCCCGTATGGCACCGGCACGGAGGACGTCGGCGAGGGTGGGTAGGTCGATCGCCAGATGGCGAAGGTCGGTGTCTGGTGCGGCGTTCGCGCTCACCCACCGAGTCAGGTCGTTCAGTTCGCCGACGATGGTGATCGCATCGCCCCGCGGTGGGGAGCTGTGCAGCCGTGCGGCGTGTATGGCTGCCCGCCGCCAGGCGTGACTGGCCGGTTCGGGCTCGCGTGAAAGCACGGCAACGGCCAGGCCGAGCTGAGTGCCCGCGGCCAGGTGAGCGGCGCGGACCTGGCCCGGATTGCGAAAGATCCAGTCACGGCAGCTGGTGAGCGCGCGGGTAGCAACGTGAAGCGAGTCGTCGGGCAGCAGCGGACGGCCACTGGCCGGGGCGATGTCGAGCAGGCGAAGAAGACTCGGCTCGCTGCCCGCCGCGTGGATCAGTTCATTGGCGATCAATCGAAGACCGCATCCGGTTGCCCACCTCGCGGCATCAATGACCGGCTTGTACGCAGCGAGGCTCTCCGCGTCGGACACAGGCCGCCGCCCAAGCCAGCTCGGCAGACGGGCGTCGAATTTCAGAACGCCATGTGCGAGCCGGCCGACGTCGGCCAGAGCGGCGGGTACCCCGGCGCGCGAGCGGATGGCCCTGCCTTCAGGGGTAGCGGCGCGCTCGCGCGGGGGTACATGGCTGGCCAGGATGTCTCCTGCCGTTGCTACGGCATCGGCCGCAGCCAGGAGGTGCTTTACGGCAGCGGAGGCCGCTTCGACGGGCAGTTCGGCACGTCTGGCGAGCTGATCGACCGATACGCCGTCGACAGCGATCAGGCCGTGGGGCTCGACTGTGGCTGCAACGTGGAGGGCCAGGTAGAACTTCGACGTCGGTCGCCCTCGTCCGTTCAGGACAAGGTCGGCGCGCAGCCGGTCGATGTCGACGTGGGACGGTCGGCGTGCCGTGAGGAGCTCGGTGAGGCGGGCGAGTCCGTCGTACAAGCGACGCCGAGCGATCTGGAGCGCTGCCCCGTCGCCGAGGCTCAGCTCCGGATACAGCCGCATCGCGTCCCTCGCGGCGCGAAGCCGGTCATGTGTCTCCTGCAGCCAATGCCCGAACGTCATGGAATGGCTTCCGCGGCACGCAAGACACCCCGCGCGGCTGCGGCGTACTGACGCCCGCGGGTGTGGTCGACGTGTTCCGCCCGAGCGGCGCGCTCGTACCACTCGGCGAGCTCGAGCACCAATTGCCGCACCGCCGAGCGAGCAGCGTCGGGTACTGCCCCGCCGACGGCGAGCACGATCGGTAGCCGACCGGGGTAGAGCGTGTCGCGGACCGAAAGGAGGTCCACGGCAGCGAGGTCCCAGCCTGAATCAGACGTGGCGAACCGCGGCCACGCGCGCAGGAACAGTTCGATGGCGACCTGGTCGGCCAGATCATCGACGCCGGGCCGGCGCAGCAGTTCCGTCGACTGTTGTACGGCGGTGAGGTACTTCATGGAGGCAGCCTCCCCCTGCTGGTCGGCCGCTGTCGACGGCCGGTCGGAACCTGTGGATAACGTTCGGCTCATGTGAAGCAGGCACCGTTGTCGCAGGTGCCGTCGTCATCGCCGAAGCCAGGCAGCATGCCCTGCGCGACCTGGACCGCACGGGCGAGCGGCATGTTGAACCTGGTGAGCCAGACCGGATCCCTACCCAAGCTGCACCGGCGAGCGTTGAGCAGGGCCTCCAGCGCGCACGCTTCGCGGAACAGCGCTTCGCGGTCGCGGCGCATCTCCGCCCACCGTCGAACCGGCTTCAAGGGGCAGAACCAGCAGGCAGACTTGGACGGTATCGGCAGGCCGGCGGCGGCGATCACCAGCTCGCAGTCGTGGCGCCGCATCGGCGGACGCAGGTCGAGCAGCGGGTACACCGGGATCTCGTACGGCATCGCCCGGCGCCGGTTGACGCGCTCGATCTCGTCGAGGCTGATCCCGATGCCGACGGTGGCAGGGGTGTTGGGGCGTGCGCCGTGTTCCTTGAGCCACCGGCCAACGACTTTGATCTTGAAGTCGGCGGTACAGCTGCGGGTGCCCGGCGCGCCGTTGGACATACGGACGGGGATCGGCAGGCTCCGCGACCCTTCCCGCGTGAGCCGCCCGTACAGCGTTTCGACGCTGCCGTCCCGGCGTGTGCGGTGCAGCTCGTGCAGCTCGATGCCGTGTACGGCGGCGTACGGCTGCGCGTAGCGGTGCAGGTAGTCCAGCGTGGCCGGGTCTTCCGAGTCGTCGCCGGTGTTCGCGAACAAGAAGGTCCCGAAGTCGATGCGCTGCTGCGCCGCGAGGACCAGGAGCGCTGTCGACTGGACTCCCCCGCCGTACGAGATGACTCGAATCATCAGTCCCACCAGTCCACTGGTGCCGGATCGGCCGACGCCGGCGGCAGTTCCGCGTGGCGGGCGTCGCGGTCGTCCTCGGCCGCTCGGCACTGCCGGAACGGTCCGTCCTCGCCGAGCAGTTCACGCAGCTGGCGGTCCAGCTCGACCGACCAGTTCGACATGCCGGTGGCGATGAGGCGGGAGGCCTCCCAGGAGCGCCACAGCGTCTCCAGGCGCCAGATCGCCTCCGCATGGCGCCACCACTGTGGGCACCAGTGCCAGCGCTGCCCGTCGACCCGCCAGCCGAACATCGGCAGGAACATGCCGTCGACCCAGTCCTCGACCGAGGAGAACCGCAGCGTTCCGGCCTGCTGGGTGAGTGCGGACGGCGCCTGGTCATCGAGGCGCTGCGTGAGCTCGGCGACCTGCGTCTGGAGCGCGGCGACGACGCTGGGAAGTTCGTCGAGGCGGTAGGAGTCGGTCACCGTGTCCTCCTCTGTACGGCGTGCGCGCTCGGGCCTGCCGCCCTGGTAGCGGTCGGATGTGCGGTGAGCGCGCGCTGCGCTGGGACGGGAAAGGACTGGGCTGCTACCTGGGCCGGGTTTCCGCTGGCCTGCTGCGTTTCGGTGCGTTCGCTGGAGGCGGTCGATGCCGGTTGCTGGGAGTCGGCGCGGTCGAGCAACGTCTCGACGTGAGCCACGGATTGCGCCGACCAGCCGGCGTCCTCCAGATTGCGGAGCAGCCGCGCACGGCCGATCGCGTCGAGCGTCCCGGCCAGCCGGGCGATCTCCTGATCGAGTTCGGCCCCGATCTGGGTCAGCGCGCCGGCGGTGGCCGGCCGGCCTCCGTGGCTGCGCGCCGGCCCGCCGCCGAACCAGACGTACCGTGCGGCGTTGGCCATCGCTTCGGGCCGGGCCACGCCGCGGTCACGTTCCCGCCGGTAGAAGTCGACGAGCGACGGAGCACGCCGGCTCAGCTCGTCCTCGGCTGCGGCCAGCACGGTGGCCGCAGTGGCGTTGTGGTCAGCGTGCCGGACGGCCTCACCCCAATGCCGGGCCACCTCCTGGACCGGCATGTCCGCCAGATAGCTGCGCAGGCGTTCGCCGTCCGCGGCGAACCGGAACCATGCCTGGGCCCGCCGCGCCCGCTCTGCCAGTGCCAGCCGGTTGGCCTGTCGTGCTTCCAGCTCGCTGCGGGCGCGATCCCGCAGGTCCTGTTCGGCCCGGTTGGCCTTGGAGCGGGCATGCTCGGCGGCGACACGGCTCCCGGCCTCGACGAGCACGCCGAGGGCCATCAGCCGCTCCATCGCCCGTTGAGTGCCCTCGCTCCAGGGGTCGTGATGCTCGGCTTCCATGCCGCCGACGCTGATCGTTCGGGGGTTCCGCCACCGCTACGGCAGCGTCGGGAGGCCTCCGTGCACGCAGCTCGGCGCCGTCTGCGATCCCGTCGGCTGGTCGCCAAGATCGCAGGCTTCGCGCAGGTAGCCAGCCGCGGTGAAGGCGGCCGCGGCTTGCCGCCGCTGCTGCTGAGCACGGTGGAACACGCCGAGGTGATAAGCGAACCCGGCGAAGGAATGGACGAGACGCAGCGGTCCCGCGTCGTCTCGGCCTTCCCCGGTACTCCCGATCAGCCGGGCGAGCGAACGTAGGCGAGCCACCGGACCGCTCGGAGCGTCGAGCCGGCCGTGGCCGACGGCTCGATACAACAGTTCAGCTGCTGCGGACACTCGTGCAGCCTGCTGCGCTGGCAGCGCGACGGCGGTCACGGTCAGAAGATCCACCACACCGCGAGCTCGATCGGCCATGAACAGCCCGGCCGGGCCGATGACAACGGCGGATGCCGAACGGACGGCCTCGGTCGCTTCCTGCCACAGACGCTCGTCTTCCTCCCGCGACCTCGGAACGGTTCGATCGGCCCGCTCCGTTCCGGCCCAACGGCGGCGCAGGTACGGCAGGCTCAGGTCGGCGGCGAGCTGGCCACCGCCGAACCAACGGGGTCGGTCGCGTCCCGAGCCACGGTCAGAGCCGACCGGACAGCTGACGGCGTATCCGGTAGTGCTGCCACTCAGATCCGGACGTAGGCGAACCCCGAGGCCGGCCGCCCGTAGCCGGACGAAGAAGTCGTCCTCATCGACCGCGGTGATGGCGGCGGCGCGGACCCGGTGGCAAAGGTCGTCCCTCCAGAACGTCGGGTCAGGGGCCGGAGCGAGGTGTGTGACCTGATCCTCCGCCGACCCGTCCCCTCCACGTAGGGGCTGCAGACCGAGTCGGCGCTCCAGGTTGCGGGTTGCCGCAGCACACCGGTTGCGGTCATCTCGCGCCGCCTCAATCCGGCCGTCCTGGCGTACGAGCGTCGCGACAATATGGACCCGGCTGTTGCCGTGTCCGACGGCGACCCAGCGCACGGCCTGACGATCACCGTGTGGCGCGATGCCGGACTCGGCGAGGAGGTCGCGTACGGCGGTCGACCATTCCGGGACGGTCAGGCGACGCTCAGCTGGATCCAGTTCGATGGTGCATCGCCAGACCGGCCGAGTCGGCGGGTCCAGGCTGCTGGTCAACGGTTCCGCGAGCATTGTCGCCAGCCGGCGGCCTGTGTCGAATCCGCCGATCGGCGTACCTGCGGTGCCATCCCACGCAGCGACGATCTGCGGCGGCGGCTCTGACGGGTCTGATGCGAACGCCCGGCGGAGCGCGGCGGCGACGAGCGTGCCGCGCGGGTGGACCTGCGTGATCACGGATGTACCTGAACGGCAGGTGGTCCGGCCTCGTAGCTACACCCCGCAGCCACGTTCGGCATCCTGATCATCATCCGTCCTCCCCGCTGGCAGCCGTCCGGCGGCGACGGTGCCAATTCGAGATTGGCGTCACCGCTACCAGTAGCGACGGGAGAACGGCCCCGGCGGTTCCCACGCCGCTGGGGCCGTTTCTCGACGAGCGCCTGCTGACTGGCGCGGCGGAACGTCAGACGCCGGCTGGCAGTGCGGAGCGTTCGACCGCAGCCAGCACCAGTCGGACGGTGCGGTCGCTGACCTGCACCCGTTCGGCGAGCTGCTTCTGGGTGTCGTCCGGATGCGCCTGGCGAGCCCGCAGTACCTCAAGGACCGTCGCCGGTCCCACGCCGGTCACCTCGGGGATGGGCACGCCGTCGAGGGTCAGCTGCTCGCGCGGCGACGACGTTCTCGGGCGAACCCGCCGGGAGCCACGCGCCTGCGACTCCGACAACTGCTCGCGCAACGACGCTGCCTCCGCTTCCAGCGCCGTGTACGCCTCCGCCCTCCGACGGCCGTCAGCCTCGGCCGCCTGCCGGCGCCGGGCCTCTCGGGTCATCGCCTTGTCGGTGGCTGTTGCCGTCGCCTCGGCCTCGTGCCGGCGCCGTTGTTCCTCGTCGCGGGCCTGCAACGCCTGTGCGACCGCGGCCTCGGCCGCTTCCGCACGACGTTGTGCATCCGCTTCCGCTGCCTCGGCATGGCCATGCAGCCTCGAAGCCCGAAGTTCCGCCTCGCGAGCTTCCACCCGGGCGGCTTCCGCTTCCGCCTCTGCCTTCGCACGGCCCTCTGCTTCCGCTTCCGCCTGCGCCCGATGCACCTCCACTTCCGCTTCCAGGGCGACACGTCGACTGGCTTCCGCTTCCGCGTGAGCGCCAGCGGCCTGTGCCCAGGAGACCGCCTCCGCCTCCGCCATACGCGCTGCTTCCGCTTCCGCCGCCGCTACTTCCGCTTCCTTCCGCGATACGGCGGCGAGCGTTTGGTCCGCGGTGTCTGCCGGCCGGGTCCGGGCCGCCGCCTGCCAGACTCGCTCGACGCGAGCGCGGGCGTCCTCGAGCATCTCGTCGTCCGCGTGCATCGCCAGCCGGCGGAGACGGGCGTGGCACCACGTCCGGCGCCACGACCAGGGCGTCGAGTGCAGGCGGTACGAGATCGCGGCGATCGCGCGGACATGGCGCTCACGGTTGACCGTCGTCAAGTCGTGCTCGCCGGCGCGGGCCAGGCCGAGCGTGACCAGGATCCGGCGCGGAGTCCAGGTCCATGTGATGGCGTCGGCCGGGCGGTCGGTGCCATCGCCGGTGAGCCCGACCCACCACTGGTGCGCGACGAGCAGCGGCACGACCAGCCGCAGCACCGTCTCCACCGGGCTGTCGCCGGCCATGGCCGCGATCGCGCCGGCGATGGTGGCGATCAGCCAGACCGAGCGGCCGTGCTTGCCGGGGTGATGGTGGAGCGCCTGGTGCCGTTCGGCGCGCATCATCGCCGTGGCCATCTGCGACTCGAACAGGAAGAACGCGAAGCCGGCGAAGACGTGCGAGAGGTGGAGCCGCTGGGTCGCGACCTCCCACATCGCCTCGCCCGACCATGCGAACCCGACGAGGAAGGACAGCCGGGCCAGCCATCTGTCGGGCTGGCCGCTCTTGATCGCACGGCGCACCGTCAGGGCCAGCAAGAGAACCGTGATCGCGAGTCCGACCAGGATCAGCACGTTTCGGTGGCTGTTCGCCCAGGTCATCAGACTTTCGCCGATGTCGAGCACCTCGTTCATGTCGCCGCCCCTACCGGGGCACGGAGGCTGGGCGTAGGGTTGATCATGGGTCGGACCTCCGCTGTCCGATCGAGGTCCCGGGCGGCGGGTGCCACCGCCGCGCCGGGACCGACTCGTCGAGGGCTCACGCGATGCAACGGGCCGATGGTGATCATCGCGTCATCGTGGATGCTTCGGGTTGGCGGCAGCGCTAGGAGTAATGCGCTGGAGGTACCGTGGTTGACCCGCGTAACGTTCGGCCGTCCGCGGCCCGGGCGATCGGCCCGGGAACAGTCGGCGAGCCGGTCGACCATCGCGCACCAGCGCTGAAGATCTCGGCGCCGCGCCTGAATTGCAGTACATCGAGCGCAGCTCACCGGCGCGTCGGTCGCAGCCCACGGCTGCGTTGCCCTCCGGGCACCACAAGCCGGAGCTGGGACGGACGGCGCCTTGAACCGTGCGCCGTCGAGATGCACGCGGCCGCCGTCCATGCCGATCACGTGCTGCTCGCCACCCGGATTCGTGGAAACGGAGTCGTCGATGGTGGCGCGGCCATCGGCCAGGGCGGCGAGGCGGGCCATCTGCTCGCCGATGCCGCGGCTGCCGGCGAGCGGGTTCCGCGCGTCGGGCCAGACGTGCCGTACAAGATCGGCGTATGCGATCGGGGCGAGCACAACGACGTCCGGAGTGTCGAGCAGGCCGAGCTGTTCAGCCTGCTCGTACAACCCGTCGCGCGTGATGGTGTGCCGCTGCCCGAGGCGCGCGTCGTAGCGCAGCAGCTGGTCGGTGAGCTCGACCAGGCCGTACCAGGCGGACAGGATCATGACTTTGGTACCTGGTCTGGCGATCGCCTCAGCGGCGCGGCGGGCGGCCTTGTGGTAGGTGCCGACGTACAGCTCACCGGCCGGGGCTTCAATCTGGTCGGCCTTGCGCGCGCCGCAGACGACGATGATCAGCCGCTGGGGTGCTGCCGGCGGGGTGGGCAAGCTGCGCTGGCCGGCGAGGTACTCCTGGTGCTGGGCGATGTTCCATCCGAGCCAGGACCAGCTCGGTAGCCAATCGCGCTCCGGGTACGTCGTGCGATAGCCGAGGCTGCGGCGCCACCCCGCGACGGTCGGACCGCACCCGGGGTGCAGAAGGTGATTGGGGATTCGCCGCCGGCCGGCGCCGTGAACGTCGACGACGGACGTTCTCGGGCCGAGCGAGACGAGGACACCACCTCCCTGTCCACCCTCGCGCCTGGGAATGGAGCCGGGGAGGCAGTCGACCCGCTGGCCCGGCGCGATGGCGCCCGGCCCGGTGGGAAGCGGCAGGCCGCTCGACGTCTCGTGGGGCACGGCGAGCGGTCTCTGCGGCCGCCGGGCAGTGGTCTCGTTGGCATCGCTCGTTCGGTAGGTAGCTGCGTGGGGTCGGCAGACGGTGACCTGCTCGCCGTTGCTCAGGGTGAGGCGCAGCGTCGCGCGGTTGGTCGCGCAATGGCGGCAAGCGTGTGGATTCGGGTGTGGGAGGCGTTCGAGGCGCACGATGCTGACGGTCGACGGCGGGGTCGGGATGTCTTCGTGATTCGTCGCGCTGGTCATTGAGACGCTCTTCTCGCTCAAGCGGCGCCTTGCGGCCCCGTCGACTTCGTGTCAACTCGATGCCCGCTTCAAGCGTATAGGAAATGGTATAGACAATGCTAGCCCGACGGCATTTTCCAAGCGCTTTTCTGTACGCTGCGGATATGCCGTCGGCTGAATCCCGCGCTCCGCGACCCGAGGTCGCCGAAGGGATGGCGGCTGCCCGCGAGCGGGGCGTCCGCTTAGGCCGCCCTCCGGTGCCGCTGCCGGACTCCGCCGAGCGCGCGGCTGCGCTGCGCGAGGCCGGTCACTCCCTCGCGCAGATAGCCGTGAAGCTGAACAGCGAGGACGTTCCGACGCCATCCGGCCGGGGTCGATGGACCAAGAGCAGCGTGCAGTACGTCCTCAACCGCCGTGAGCAGCAGCGCACTGGCGGCGACTGAGCTATCCAACAGCAGGCGGCGCAGATCGGTCACCAACCGCCTCCAGCGCTTGCGGCGCGATCACCTGAGGCGCGGAGAGCAAGTTGTAGCACCGGTTACCGGACGTGCCGACCGAGCGCGGTCAGCACATCCGGTAACCGGTCGAAGAGCTGACCCGGCGGGGTCAGCCCGGACTCGGCCCGTAGCGCCCTCGACGACTCCAGCGGCCGACCATTCTCGGCAGTAGCGAGATAACGCCGCAGCGAGGGGTGACCACGTGGACGCCCACAGGTACCCAATGAACAGCGATGCACAGACGCCGAGAGGGTTGGATCGTCGTCATCAGTTCCCGGGTCGCCGGCGACGGGTAAACCTCCGGTTCGACGAGGCCGAGCACCACGACGTGGTCGTCGCCGCCGATCGAACCGGCCTGACCCCCGCCGGCTTCTGTGCCGACGCCGCGTTGGCCGCCGCGCGTGGAGCGGCCGCGCCCGGCCGCATGGTGTCGGGAACGGCGGTGACCCGGCACGAGCTCGCCGAACTCCAGCGGGATCTCTTCGCAGCTCGTACCGCCATCATCCGGACCGGCACCAACCTTAACCAGGCCGTCGCCGCGCTCAACGCCACCGGCGAAGCTCCCGTGTGGCTCGGCCTGGCCGTCGCGCGATGCGAGCGGGCGCTCGGGCAGCTCGACGCCGTGGTCGGCGATGTCGACCGGCGGCTGCGCTGATCCCGGCGATCCACCGGCGCGGCACGAACGTCGCCGGCCTTCTCCGGTACCTGTTCGGGCCAGGAAAGCGCGAAGAGCACCGTAACCCTCGCCTGGTGGCTGCTTGGTCCGGATCGGGTCAGCTCACGTCATTGCAGCCGGCGAACCGCCATGATGTCGGACCACTCACCAGGCTGCTCGAACAGCCGGTACGGGCGGGCAGGAATCCGCCGCAGAAGCCGGTCTGGCATACCTCGGTGCGCAACCACGCGAAGGACCGGACTCTCACCGACGCCCAATGGGCACACATCGCCGCCGAGATGGTGGCCGCCGTCGGCATCGCCCCGCACAACGATCCCGATGCCGTCCGATGGGTCGCGATCCGTCACGCGGAGGACCACATCCACATCGTCGCCACGCTGGTACGACAGGACGGCGTCACCGTCTGGGCGTGGAACGAGCGCCTCAAGGCGCAGGCGGCGGCACGTGATCTCGAAGAACGGTACGGGCTGTACAAGGTCGGTCCATCAGACCGCACCAGTCATCGCCGGCCTGGCGCAGCCGAGCGGAACAAGTCGGAGCGCCAAGGACTTTCGGTGATTCCACGCAATCGACTCCGCCACGAGGTGCGCGGCGCCGCGGCAGCCGCCATCAGCGAAGCTGAGTTCTTCACGGCGCTACGGGCCGCAGGCGTGCTCGTCCGGCTCCGCCACAGCAACGCCGACCCGGACGAAGTCACCGGATACGCCGTCGGGCTTCCCGGCCACCACACCGCGGCCGGTGACACCATCTGGTACGGCGGTGGACGTCTCGCGCCGGATCTGACTCTGCCGCGGCTGCGCGGGCGATGGCGGAACGACACCGGTCCCCCGTCAGGCATACGACGACGCACCATGCCCGCTCGCCGTCGTGTCGACGCGTTTCTTCGGGCTGCAAGCGCGCTGCGACACGCCGCAGAGAAGCTCCCGACCGACGAAGCCACCGAGGACCCTTCGGCGCTGATCCAGTCCGCGGGCGACATTCTCACGCTGACCGCACGGGCCTTCGAAGGTCGCAATGGCGGGCCATTGACCGAGGCCGCTGAGGCGTTCGACCGTGCCGTCCGCGAACCCAACCGTCACCGTACGAGACGGAGCCGGCCGGCAGACGATCTTCGGTCCCTGTCTCGGCTCATTGCAGTGGCGGGACGGCTCACTGGCGACCGCGACACCGCCGCCGCTCTCCATCTGGTGCTCCAGCTCTCCAGGTTCGCGGACAGCCTCGCTGACCTGCGTGAAGCCCAGCAGCGACTCCATCAGGCCCGCACAGCCCGCCAGACAGCTCAACAGCTGCGGACCATCGCGACGACGGGAACGGCACTGCCTCCAGCCGACGAGCATGCACCAGTGCAGGTGCCCGATGCGGCGGCCAGAGCAAGACGTACACACATCACCTGAGGATCCGTGCCACCGCCACCGCCAGCACGACATGACCCGCCGTAGCTCAGCACGAACCCGCAGCAGCCCTCTCGACAACCCGCAGCGCCAACAATCGAGCATCGGAACGCCCGGCGAGATCCGAAACGAGGGCCACCATGTCCCACGCGCCCATCCGGACCACGTACTCGGTCCGAGCCACGTTCGACAATGACGTTGCCGAGACACGGCACGGCCTCAGCTCCGACGCCGCGACCGTCATGATGACGCGGGCGCCGGGCCTGCCGTTGGCACCACTCAGCGCACGCAGGCGACCCGGAGGCAGGTACTCGGTGGTGACAAGCGTCGACGCCGGCGGCCGACTCGCGGATCGGTCGCCGCTGCAACTGCTGGGCTGGAAGCCACGCCTGCCAATCCGGACGACCGTAACAAACGACGTCGTGGTAATCGTTCCCTGCCCGGGTCAGACGGAACACGTCAGCAGTCAAGGACGCATCCGACTTAGCTCCTCGACGCGGCGCATCCTTGGCGTCGCCGAAGGCGACCGGCTCTTCGTGGTCGCGGCGGTCGACGACGATACGTTGACGATCTACCCCATGTGGCTGCTGGACTCCATCGTTATGGAGTTCGATCGGCACGCCAGCGGACGGGGGCAATCATGACCGCCGGTTCGCCGGATCCGGCGAACATCGACATCAACACCGTCCGCCTTCTACTGGAACACCTGGGAATCACCGCCGAAGTGTTGGCCGGTCAAACCGGGCGGACCGAGGTACCGACGTTCGACGACTACATCGACCGCGTATCTGAAGCCGTCTCTGGCGGTACCCGTCGAGCGTATGCCAGCTACTGGAGGCGGATACGAGAAGCATGGGGTGGACGCCGCCTCCACGAGCCGACGCCGTTGGAGATCAAACAACTGGCCGAACGAATCAAGGGGCAGGCAGTCGTCAGGAGTAACTCCCGGGGCGGCAGGACCGCAGCCGAGAACCTCATCACCGCGCTACGGTGCATCTACAGGCACGCGGTCGCGGACGGGCATATCGCCGAGGACGCGAATCCGTCTCTCCGTGTTCCAAAGCCTCGACGGCTGGCGAGCACCCGGCGCGCGCTGTCCGACACGCAGCTTGCCGAACTTGTCGCGACAGCCGGCATGACCGGCAACGACCCCCAGCTGGACAGCCTCTTGTTGCGCTTGCACACCGAGACCGCGTGCCGCCGCGGCGGCGCCCTCGCGCTCCGCCCGATCGACCTCGACCGCACTCAGTGCCTGATTCGACTCCGGGAGAAGGGCGAGACCGTCCGATGGCAGCCGGTCTCCCCCACGCTGATGCACCACCTGATCGCCCATGGTGACGAACGCGGCGCGAACGGCGATGCACACAGCCAGCTGCTGCGCTACCGCAACGGCCAACCAGTCACCCGACGCCGCTACGACTATCTGTGGCAGCGGCTCGGCAAACACTTGCCCTGGGTGGCGACGCAGCAGGTCAGCACCCATTGGATCAGGTACACGACCCTGACCTGGGTCGAACGCCGCTTCGGCTACGCTGTCGCCCGCGCGTATGCCGGCCACAACGGCCGATCCAACGCCGGGACTACGTCGACCTACGTCCGCGCAGACCTCAACGAGGTCGCTCAGGCGCTGGCACTACTGGCCGGCGAGGCGCATCCGCTTGAGACGACCAACCAACTGAGGGTCGAGTAATTCGGCGATCCAGATTCAAGCGCAGACCATCCAGCGGCAAACTCACCGACATCCCCTTTCAGTTGCTCCACCCGCCAACTGGGGGACCACCGATCGTTCAGCATTCCGACCGTTTGCTGAACCCGGTGAGGCGGTCTGCCCCAAACGAGGGCTCGACGTCTTCAAGGGTGTCGCGCACCATGCTTCTGTCGAGTCACCGGTGAGGTGCGTTGCGCGGGGAGCGGGGCTGGACCAAACAACGGAGCTGCTGAGCTTCGAGGCCATCCCTGCGTGTGTGCGAGGAGCATAGCCAGCCACGGACGATGGCCGGGTCGGTGTGGGGACCATCCCCGCGCGCGGGATGACAGCTGCCCGAGGTCGCCGGTCAGCGTGGGCTGCGACCATCCCCGTGTGCGCGGGGAGCACTGCCCGTCCCTTTCTCGCCCGCCGCCTCGCAGAGGACCATCCCCGCGTGCGCGGGGAGCACCTGACCTCCCCGTGTGCCGCGCCCTCCGACCCCGGACCATCCCCGCGTGCGCGGGGAGCACACCGACGGACCCCGCCCGGAGCAGTGGGTGGCGGGACCATCCCCGCGTGCGCGGGGAGCACCTGCCCGCGGTCGTCCACCGCGAGATCGGACCATCCCCGCGTGCGCGGGGAGCACGCGGGCACCGCCGGGTCCGGTCTGGTGAAGGCAGGACCATCCCCGCGTGCGCGGGGAGCACGCGGGCACCGCCGGGTCCGGTCTGGTGAAGGCAGGACCATCCCCGCGTGCGCGGGGAGCACGCGGGCACCGCCGGGTCCGGTCTGGTGAAGGCAGGACCATCCCCGCGTGCGCGGGGAGCACCGGTACAACCGGCCGGTCGACCTGGCCCTGGACGGACCATCCCCGCGTGCGCGGGGAGCACAGCGGGACGCCGAGCGCGTCACGAACGAGCACCGGACCATCCCCGCGTGCGCGGGGAGCACGACCCGCGCGCCGTGCGGGTTTCGGTGTACTCCGGACCATCCCCGCGTGTGCGGGGAGCACTGCGCATCGTACTCGGGCAGGGTCAGCTCGCCCGGACCATCCCCGCGTGCGCGGGGAGCACGTTGTGCTCTGCGACCGGTGCGGAATGATGGGCGGACCATCCCCGCGTGGGCGGGGAGCACGGCGTGATGATCGTGACCCCCGCTGAGCGCCCGGGACCATCCCCGCGTGCGCGGGGAGCACGACCCGACCGTCCGCGCCCTGATCACGCTCCAAGGACCATCCCCGCGTGCGCGGGGAGCACAGCACGAGGTAAACGAGCTTGCCCGTGTTCGGCGGACCCTCCCCGCGTGCGCGGGGAGCACAGGTACGCGCCGGTGTTGTAGACGGTCCAGGGCGGACCATCCCCGCGTGCGCGGGGAGCACGGCGGGGGTTGGTCTGCGGGCCATGGCCGCTCCGGACCATCCCCGCGTGCGCGGGGAGCACTCGAGCACGTTGCGCCGCAGGCTGCGCTTGGTCGGACCATCCCCGCGTGCGCTGAGCACGCGCGGGCCAGCTGCTCGGAGTGGAGGCCGCCGGGACCATCCCCGCGTGCGCGGGGAGCACGGCGAGCAACTGTGTGGGGATGCTGAGGATGGCGGACCATCCCCGCGTGCGCGGGGAGCACGTGGTGGCGCCAGTGAGCCAGCAGGGTGACGCGGGACCATCCCCGCGTGCGCGGGGAGCACAGGAACGTCGCGTGTACGTGGTCCGTGTGCGGGGGACCATCCCCGCGTGCGCGGGGAGCACAGGCCGGCGCGGCGGGCGCAGCCCTCGTGCGACGGACCATCCCCGCGTGCGCGGGGAGCACGCCGACCACCGGCTTGTTGTTGACGTCATCGAAGGACCATCCCCGCGTGCGCGGGGAGCACGTTCTGCAGAGGCAGGGCGCCCGGGAGGGTGCGGGACCATCCCCGCGTGCGCGGGGAGCACCACCAGGAAGACGGTCCAGGCGTATGCGCGGATCGGACCATCCCCGCGTGCGCGGGGAGCACATCCCCGAGACCGGCGGGCTCACCGTCGGCGACGGACCATCCCCGCGTGCGCGGGGAGCACGGCCCGCTACCTATATCCGCAGGTAGCGGGCCTGGACCATCCCCGCGTGCGCGGGGAGCACTTGCCGTCGACATCGACGTCGGCCCGCGCCGCCGGACCATCCCCGCGTGCGCGGGGAGCACGTAGCCCAGGACGTTGATCAGGTCGCCGAGACCGGACCATCCCCGCGTGCGCGGGGAGCACATCGTCTTGAGCCCGAACCGGGTCCCAATCTCGGGACCATCCCCGCGCGCGCGGGGAGCACAACGGGCCGACGAACTGGATCTCACCGCCGGGGGACCATCCCCGCGTGCGCGGGTAGCACGTAGCCCAGGACGTTGATCAGGTCGCCGAGACCGGACCATCCCCGCGTGCGCGGGGAGCACGAGTCCGGGCCCTCATCTCCGAACACGTAGGGCGGACCATCCCCGCGTGCGCGGGGAGCACATCACCTTGCCCTGCTTGGTCTGCAACGTTCCCGGACCATCCCCGCGTGCGCGGGGAGCACATCGTCTTGAGCCCGAACCGGGTCCCAATCTCGGGACCATCCCCGCGCGCGCGGGGAGCACAACGGGCCGACGAACTGGATCTCACCGCCGGGGGACCATCCCCGCGTGCGCGGGTAGCACATGCGGGTGGCCACTTCTGCGGCCCGGCGACCGGGACCATCCCCGCGTGCGCGGTGAGCACTACACCTGGAAGGAACCGTCGTCGGCGGCCGGCGGACCATCCCCGCGTGCGCGGGGAGCACCAGTACAGCGCGATCGTCGCGCTGGTCCAATCGGGACCATCCCCGCGTGCGCGGGGAGCACATCCCTGCGCCATGATCCTGCCTTCCTAGTAGGGACCATCCCCGCGTGCGCGGGGAGCACGGGTTGTACCAACCGTCCGTGCGCCTATCCCTGGGACCATCCCCGCGTGCGCGGGGAGCACGACACGTTCAACCTCACGTCGTTGACCTTCGCCGGACCATCCCCGCGTGCGCGGGGAGCACAGGACCCGCACCGGCTGGCCGCCGGTGCCGGTCGGACCATCCCCGCGTGCGCGGGGAGCACCCAATGCCCCACCGGAGCCTCACGGCTACCCCACGGACCATCCCCGCGTGCGCGGGGAGCACGGCGTGGTGGCCGGTGCGCTCGCTGCCGCAGGGGGACCATCCCCGCGTGCGCGGGGAGCACTGCAGCCACGCCAGCTGAGCCGGCGTCGACTTCGGACCATCCCCGCGTGCGCGGGGAGCACTCAACCCGTGAAGTCCAGATACTGCACGAACGGGGACCATCCCCGCGTGCGCGGGGACCACATCCGCCCCACAATCCGCCGCTGGCGGAGCGCAGGACCATCCCCGCGTGCGCGGGGAGCACAACCGCCGGAGTGCCGCGTCGGCGTCTCCGGTCGGACCATCCCCGCGTGCGCGGGGAGCACGTGCCGTTGATCAGCACGACGATGTTCTTGCCCGGACCATCCCCGCGTGCGCGGGGAGCACCTCGGCGCCGGTCTCACCGGCCCGTGGGTCGACGGACCATCCCCGCGTGCGCGGGGAGCACCGTAGCCACTCGGTGGGCACCGCGTCGCGTGGCGGACCATCCCCGCGTGCGCGGGGAGCACGGCACCCACCTCGTGTCGGGCGTCGTGCCCTCGGGACCATCCCCGCGTGCGCGGGGAGCACGCAATCTCTGCCGAGAGTGCCTTACCGGCATCCGGACCATCCCCGCGTGCGCGGGGAGCACCCCCATGCGTCGGTCGGCCCGCCGTAGTACGGGGACCATCCCCGCGTGCGCGGGGAGCACGGCGTGCCTGGCAACGTCCGCATCGATGGCGGCGGACCATCCCCGCGTGCGCGGGGAGCACCGACGCCGTTCGAGGACTTCGACGGACCAGAGGGGACCATCCCCGCGTGCGCGGGGAGCACGAAGACACGCCGATCTACCGGGAGCTGACCGCGGGACCATCCCCGCGTGCGCGGGGAGCACCAGAGTGATGGAGATCCGTTTGCCTCGCCTCTGGGACCATCCCCGCGTGCGCGGGGAGCACGTCGGCCACGGCCCCGACGGCGCCGAGCGTGTGGGACCATCCCCGCGTGCGCGGGGAGCACATCGGTTTCGTGGTGGTCAACGTCGTCGCGGTGGGACCATCCCCGCGTGCGCGGGGAGCACGGCTCCCGCAGCGGGACGACGGCGACGTTGCGCGGACCATCCCCGCGTGCGCGGGGAGCACGGCCGGGTGGGCTCGCTGGTGGAGCTCCTGGAGGGACCATCCCCGCGTGCGCGGGGAGCACGTGCGGCGCTGGTCACCCGCCTTGGTGCCGGACGGACCATCCCCGCGTGCGCGGGGAGCACCTCGCGGCGTTCGGCTTCGAGACGATCGAGCAGGGACCATCCCCGCGTGCGCGGGGAGCACGATGCCAGTTCGTCGATACGTGCCCGCACGTACGTGCTCCCCGGACCATCCCCGCGTGCGCGGGGAGCACGTCACCACCGAACGGGTCGTGTCGGTCGAGCTGGGACCATCCCCGCGTGCGCGGGGAGCACTGGACCTCACGCCGGTTCGGCGGTGAGGGCGTGGGACCATCCCCGCGTGCGCGGGGAGCACGTGGGCCTGCGCGGCGGCGACCCGGTGCGCGTCGGACCATCCCCGCGTGCGCGGGGAGCACGCGGCGGCGCGGACCTTCGCGACCTCGGCGGCGGGACCATCCCCGCGTGCGCGGGGAGCACCATGGACGGGAAGTTAACCAGGGTGTGTCGCGGGGACCATCCCCGCGTGCGCGGGGAGCACGACCACCTGCGCCGCAGTGCCCATCCCCTACTCGGACCATCCCCGCGTGCGCGGGGAGCACCTGGTTGGGCGGGATGCCCGGCCCCACCGTCAGGGACCATCCCCGCGTGCGCGGGGAGCACACTTGTTGACCTGCGACGCGGAAGATCCAGTTCGCTATTTCTCTTCACTTGCTGTCGACGATGATCCATGGGATCCACCGCGACGGCCGAAACGTCGACGGCGGGATGCCTTGCTCCAACCGGTGGGCATGGCGGCGTTGAAGATTGGTTGGCTGGGGCGTCGCATCAGTGTGATGCCGTCGAAGTCCTCTGGTGTCCAGTGGTGGTCGTGGCCGGCGAAGGAGAGTCGTTGTTCGCCGGGCTGTTGATAGACGATCAGTGCCCGTCCTGGGCCGGCCATGTCGACGACTCGCGCCCAGAGGCGGCGCCGCACGCGTGTGCTCACATGGCCGACGTACACGCCGGCTGAGATCTCCAGCAGCCATTGGGTGAGGTGGCCACGGAGGCCGGGCGGGCAGGCGGTGAGGATGATGACCGTCATCAGAAGTCGATCTCCTCTCCGTCGCCGACGGCGTAGTTCCGGCCTGCGGCCACTTCGATGCCGCTGTCGTCCCAGAGCGCCAGCTCATCGGTTTCGTCGATCTCGCCGGTCGGCTGCGGCTGCAGCAGCGCGCGAATGTCGCGGACGCAGCGGGAGAGGATCGCGCCGTCGTGGACGCGGTCGCGGACTGCTCGGCGGGTATCTGCCGGGATGTCGGTGGAGCCGCTGGAGACGACGTCGAACGCGACCGGGATGGTGATCTCGGCTTTGTAGAGGTCGGCGATGTCGTAGACGAAGGCGCGTTCGTGTCCGGTATGGACGAAGCCGAGTCCGGGTGCTGCGCCGAGCGCGACGATGACGCCGTGGACGATGCCGTACAGGCAGGCGTGCGCGGCCGACAGTGCCTGGTTGATCGGGTCGCCGGAGCTGAAGTCTTCGCGGTCGTACTCACGATGGTTCCATGCCACCCCGGTCCGGGCGGCGTGTTCCCGGTAGGCGCGGCGGACCCGGGCACCCTCTTTGCCGCGTAGTTGCTGCATGGTGAGGCCGGTGGTGTCTTCGCCGGGGAAGCGCATCGCATACATCGAGCGGGCGACGGCGAGCCGGCGGCCGCGGTGGCTGACGGCGGCCGCCTGGGCGATGAGCAGCCGGGTGGATGCGGCGAGGGACCGGCCGTGGGCGTAGTAGCGCACGCCCCGCTCGCCGACCCAGACGGCGGTGGCGCCGTGGTCGGCGAGCAGGGCGACGGCTTGGTGGGTGATGCTGGTGCCTGGGCCGAGCAGCAGCACGCTCACCGTGGCGGCCGGGATGTGCACGACGCCACGGTCGTCGGTGGCGGTGAGCGCGTTGCTGTCGCGGTGGATGACGGCGCGTTCGAGGTAGATGAAGCTGATCCGGTCCTCGGCGCGGGTCAGGTCGGGAAGTTCGGCTGGTGGTACTCCGGGAATCGGCATCGGCCAGTTCGTTGCTCAGTTCGCGGGTGCGATGGTCAGCAGCCCGCATCCGTAGGCTTTGGCGTGGCCGATGCCGACCGTCAGTGACTCGCGGAAGGCGTCGGCGTCGGTGATGTCGAGCAGGCCGTCGTAGGTCACTGTGGTGAGGGTGACGGCGGTTGCGGCACGGCGGAAGGTGACCGTCTGCCGGCGGTGCAGCTTGAGGTTCGGCTCGCCGTCGCGTTGGGGCGCGATGGCGAAGCCGCACCGTTCGCCTCGGGTGATCAGCCACTGGGTCTGGTCCTCGACACGGAGGTGGCCGAAGCGTTGGGTTTCCTTGGCGTCGGCGGTCTTGCGGCCGCTGCGGGTCGGATTCGCGGTGAGGCGGAACGCCCATCGCTGGCCGGGTTGTAGGGACGCGAGGAGTCCGTCGTAGGGCCGGGTGGTCCAGGCCTCTGCGGTGGGCCGGCCGGCCTGCTCGACCAGGTGGGTGAGGTCGGGCGGGCCGGGGCTGACGAGGTAGAGCTGGACGGTGCCGTTGGTGGTGGTGTCGAGCCGCCAGAGGGCCCGCGCACCCGGCCGTTCGTGGTCCTCCGGCACCGGGAAGGCGCCGCGGACTGCGGCGTGCATGGCCTGTGGTGAGGCCAGCAGCTTCCGCGCGCCGCGGCGGGTGGTGTCGATGGTGAACCTGGTGAGGTACATGCTCAGCCTCCCAGCAGGCTTAGCGGGTCATGCTCGGTGACGCCGGCCCGTTCGGTGAGGTCGTTGCTGATCGTCACGTGGCTGCGGTGGACGGCCCGCCAGGTGTGCTGGCGGTGTGCCGGGTCGAAGCTGAGTGGCTCGTCGTGGATGGTTTCGGCGACGGGTTCTCCCGGCCGAGCGTCACGAATGATCTCAAGCCGGACGGTGCGGGCCGCCTTGCGGCGGTGCCAGTCGGCGGCGAGCCACGGCCAGCCGCTCAACGCGTCGTCGAGGGACTGGTCGTGGACACCGAGGGTGACGGAGCGTGCCGGTGGACAGGACCGGCGGCCGAGGTACAGCGGAAAATGCGGTCGGCGTAGCGCTTCGTCGAGACCGGTCAGGAGGTTTCGATCGCCGCTGACAGCGGCCAGGAACGCGGCGTCGGCAAGGTAGAAGCGGTGTGTCAGCGGGGCGCTCTTGCCGTCCGCGGTGTGCGCGGTGTGGAAGTCGCGCAGGACCTGGCCGGGCTGGTCCAGCCGCACGCCGAACTCGAGGCCGAGCAGCTCGGTGAGGGGCTCTGTGCGGCGGATGCCCTTCGCCGCGGCGAGGAGGCCGATGACGCCGCTCTTGGTCGGAGCGACCTCGGTGCTGCGGCGGGCGAACCGGCTGGAGGCACCCCATGCCTGCATCGGCCCGGCCAATTGGAGCAGGAGCACGCTCATGCCGGCCGGCCGAGCGCCGCCGCGACCCGCTCCCCCACCCCGCTGACGAGATCGCCGAGGGTGACCACCGTGCCGAGGTCGGCCAGGACTGCGGTCTGGTCGCCGACGTGTGTGACCCAGCTTCCGGTCGGCCGTTCACCGTAGGCGCCTTCGACCGCGGTGATGTGGTCGGCGAGGGCGGCGGCGGCCAGCTTGACCCGGCCGGACGCCTCGGTTTCCTGGACGGCGGTCTCGAACGCGCCGACCATGTTGATCGGCTGGGTGTCGCGGACCCGGACCAGGACCGCGTCGGGCAGGGTCCGGTGGGCGAAGGTGTTCTGCTTGCCGGTCGGCACGCTGCGGGCGAACGCGGTGAGGAAGGCCTCGACGGCCGCACGGGTGGCGGCGGTGTCGCCGAGGGTCTCGTGCAGCCGGTTCACGTCGACGGTGGCATACCGGTAGAGGGTGGAGGAGTTGAATTCGACGGTACCGATCATGCCGGCGCCCGTCTCGTCGGCGTCGTGCTTGCGGTCGTCGACGGCGGTGAAGTAGTCGTACTCGTTGTCGACCGCGTGCACGCTGATGGCGTGCGCGACCTGGCAGGCGGCGTCGACGTTGATGTCGGCCATGTCGGCGACCATCCGGCCGAACATGGCGATGTCAACGGAGTGTTCGGTGTTCGCGAGCGTCTTGAGCCGCCCCTTGTCGGGCGCGGTGCCGGCTCGGGAGGCCTCGAGGGCCGCGGCGGCGATGTTGTCGAGCTGCCGGTGACTGAGGAACAGCAGATAGCTGGACTCGACATCCTTCGCCTCGCCCTTCTTCTTCTCAGCCTTGGCGAGGCCGATCGCGGCGAACGCCTCGGCGGCCAGCGTGGATGCGGCCTCGTCGGTCAGTTGCGGGTCCAGCACCTTGATCCGGGCCGCGAGCGACTCGCCGACACGCTTGGTGCGCTCACCGAGCTGCGAGCGGTCCAGCAGGTCCTTGAACGCGATCCGGATGGCGCGTTTCCACGCCTGGCTGGACACGCGGGCGCGACGGACGCCGCCGTAGGTGGCGGTCTTCGGGGAGCCGGTGTCGTCGCGGTTGAGGTTGCTCGGGGGCACGGTCTGCAGCGCGTACACGTCGATGATGGTGCGGTTCACTGGGCACGCTCCTCGGTCTCGTTGGCGGAGTCAGTGGGGTTGCCGGAGTCGTTGGTGTCGCCGGCCATCGGGCGGGTGCGGAAAAACTCGCGGCCCCACACGGCCTGGACGGTGGCCCGTCCGGAAGGTCGGCCGGGTGGCTGCCCGGCCGGCTGGCGCAGGGTGTAGAGGTCGTCGGCGAGCAGGCCGTAGTCGAGCGGGATCTGGTGTTCGCGCAGCATGGTGACGAGGCCGCGCAGGTGGTGGATGCTTTCGGCGTAGCTGGTGGCGGTGCCGAGCGCCGCGAACCGGCGCCGCACTCCTTCCGGGCTGACGCTCTTACGGACCAGGGCGGCGAGCGCGACACCGAGTCCACTGCCGCTGACGTGCATCCGCTCCCGGCGGGACTGCTGGTGCAGTGCGTACAGGGTGATCGCGTCGTGCACCGCGTACTCGGCGTCGTAGGCGTCGGTGTCGTTCCTCGGCCGGCCGCGCAGCAGCTCGTCGGGCACCGACAGGTACGTTCCCAGGGTGTAGTCGGATCCGGGGATGCGGCCGATGCCGCGGCGCAGGCGGGCGATCGCGCCGACCGCCTCGGGCACCGGCGGCTCATGCAGCACCTGTGCCTGCAGTTTGCCGACTATTGCGGCGACGTGGTCACCCAGGGCCCGGCGGGGCCGGGTCGGAGCTTTGCGTGCCGGCGCGTTCGGCCGGTCGGTCGCTGCCGTGGTCACTGCGGTACCTCCTCGTGCTGGTGCGTTCGGTCGACGGCCATCGGCAGCGCCTTGGCCAGGCTGCGCAGGAACCACACCTCGGCCTGGGAGGTGGAGTAGTGGACCTCGACACCGTTGCGGTCCTCGACGAGACGACCGACCCACGCGTCCGGTCCGGCCGCAGCGACCAGGTCGTCACCGATCCGCCGGACGGCCCTCCGGACCAGCCGCTGCCACGTGGTGCGCACGTCGGCCAGGTCGCTGGCCGGGCCGAGTCCGGCCAGCCAGTCGCGGAACAATCGGTCGAGAAGGCTGTACGCGTCCTCGGCAGCGCGGTCGGCCGCGCCGGTCTCCGTGCCGGAGCCGCCGGCGGCACGCACCAGATTGGCTGCGAGGGTCCGCAGCACCCTGACCGCGGCGTCGGCGTCGGCGGCGGCATCCAATGCGGCGGTACGCAATGGCGACTGCTCGTCGGCGAGGAGGACGTTCATGGTCAGCGAGTCGCCGTAGACCTCGTCGACGACCGCGTTCTGGGTGCCGTAGGTGACGCTCACCGCTCGGTGCAGCACCCGACGGTCCGGCTCGACGACGCCGGTGACGGTGAGACGGGCCAGCCACTGCTGTACGAGCGGGGACAGCCGCTGCTGAGGCTCGCTGCCGGGCGGCGGTGCCGGCGGCAGCAGGGTGTGCAGGCCCCGCCACAACGCCCGGGTGTGATCGTGCGGCCGGGGCAGGTAGACCGGGACGCGCTTCTGCTGCTTCTCGCGCGGTCCGCTGCGGCCCCAGACACTCATCGGCTCCAGCCGGTGGCGATCCTGCCAGTCGATCGGGTCCCCGTTGGAGATCATGGCGCCGGTGATCCCGGCGCGGTCGCCGAACAGCCGGATCCGGCGTGACTGCCACGTGTACAGGCCGAGGACCCCGTACGGGCCTCGGGTCTTCTCCGACTCCTCGACAGCGGTCTGCGGTGGCCGCTCCCAGGCCGGCAGGTCGAGCTCGTCGGCGGCCCGCCAGTCCGGCGCGACGGGTATGAGATTGAGCAGCAGGGTTTCCCGCAGTGATGCGCCCTCCAGGTAGACCCCGCCGAGCGCACCCGCCGACGCGACGCCCAAGGGGTAGCCCCTGCCGCTCTTGACCCGGGGATCGCCGACAGCGCCGGTCTTGATGCCGGACGGGTCGAACGCCTGGCAGTGCACGAGCCACCGGGCCGCCTCGGCCGGTGAGATCGACTCGATGCCGGTCCCGGCCCGTGCGGTCAGGAACTGCATGCGATTGGGCACATCGGCGATCAGCCGCTCCAGACCGTACGTGTTGTCCTTCTCGGCGCGCAGGCCGGCGACCTGGTAGAATGGCTCGTCGGGGTGGAGCAGGTCGAAGCGGTGCCGGAACTCGCCGAGGTAGTCGGTGATGTCGGGCAGCGGTAGCCGGTCGTCGCGCCACAGCGCACGCCACGCGGCCTCGCCGACCGGGCCGTCGGTCGCGCGGTGCAGGATCGCGAGCGCCAGCCGCAGTAGCGCGAAGGTCTGCGACGGCAGCTCACAGGCGATCATGCGCAACTTCGGGGCCTCCTCGAACAGGCCGAGCAGCGACACGTCGCGGCGCTGTCCGGCGGCATCCAGCACCGGGACCCACGCCTCGTCCAGCAACAAGAACCCGGCGGGATGCGGTGAGCCGGTCACGGTCACACCTCCTCTTGGTGGGTTGGGTCAGACGGCGCGTTCGACGCGCAGCCCTTCGTGCGGGTCGTAGTGCAATGCGAAGTCCGCCACGGTGGCGGTGCCGTCGGTGTCGACGTCGAGGACGAGCTCGCCGGCCAGCCACGCGCTGTCCTGCCAGGTGCTGAGGTCGATGCGTTGTTCGAGAGCGGCGATGACGTCGTCGATGACCTCCGGGGCGGTCATCGTGCGGGGCAGCGGCAGGGTGCAGCGGGCGATCTGCCGCGGCAGCGGCCACCGTGGGACGCTGTCGGTCGGCACCGCCACGCCGCCCCCGTCGATCCAGGGCGGCATCACCAGGCCGTCCGGGGTGCGGACCAGCAGCAGGACGTCGAGGGTTTCGCCGTCGGTGTCGCGGACGTGACCGCGGGCGGTGCGCTCATCGGGGTTGCCGACGCCACCGGTGAGCCAGTTGATCAGCGATGCGCCGGGCTCCCCCGGCTCGGCGAGCCGGAAGCCGTCCGCCTTCAGACTCTTGGCGGTCGTCTCCTCCTCCGCCCGTGCCTGGGCCTCGGCCATTGCCGGCTGCCAGGCGGGTGGACCGACCGGTGTGTCGCCGTAGGCGGCCTGGGTGAGGGGTGCGATGTCGGCTGGCAGCCGCAGCGCTTCGCCGTCCAGATGTGGCAGCAGTACGGCGGCCGCCCGCAGCAGCGCTGAGGTTTGATAGACACGGCGCGAGCCCGGGACGGGCTGTGGCGGTTCGGTGGTCCAGTCGGCGCCGGTGATCCAGCAGGTGGGTGCGGTGAGCCGGGCTGGACGTCCGGTGCGGGAGTGGCGGTGCAGCCGGCCGATGCGCTGAAGGATCAGGTCGACCGGGGCGAGGTCGGTGACGAGCAGGTCGAAGTCGATGTCGAGGGACTGCTCGGCGACCTGGCTGGCGACGACGACGTGCCGGTGCGGCCGGGCGGCGGTGCCGGGCGGCCCGAACGTCTCGCGCAGCCAGCGGTCTTTCGCGGCGCGGTCGACGGCCATGAACCGGGAGTGCGCAACCGCCACCGGTGTGTCGGGTCCGAGGGCGGCACGCAGGTCGGCGGCGGTCTGCTGGACGCGGGCGACGGTGTTGCGTACGACCAGGGCGCAGCCGCCGTCGGCGAGTCGTTCGCGGAGCAGCTCGGCCAGGGCGGCTGGGTCGTCGTCGAGCCGGTGGAGCTGAACGGTGGCGCCGCGGCCGGAGTCGGCGCAGGTGGTCGCGGTGGCGCCGCGTTCGGCGGCGGAGACGGTGACCAGTGGGTAGCGCAGGTCGGTGCGCAGCGGCGCGTACGGGTCGATCTTTGGTTTGCCGCGGTCCCGCCATCCGGGTTTGGGGGGTGGTCCGAGCCTCCCGCGGTCGTAGGCCTCCATGAGTTCTGCCCGGCGCTGCGCGGGCAGGGTCGCGGACAGCACCACGACTGGGACGCCGTAGCCGCCGAGCCATTGCAGGGCGCGGTCGAGGAAGCGGCCCATGAAGACGTCGTAGGCGTGTGCCTCGTCGATGATGACGACCTTGCCGGCCAGGCCGAGGTGGCGCAGCACGAGGTGTTTGCTGCGGAGCGCGGCGAAGAGCAGCTGATCGATGGTGCCGACGACGAAGCTGGACAGCAGGGCGCGTTTGCCGCCGGCGAACCAGGCGTGGACACCGAGATCGGTGCCGCCGGCGTCCTGCGCGATGCTGCTGGGCAGGGGGCGGTGCCGCAGGCGGTCGTATTCGGTGTTGAGGGCGGCTTTGCCGTGAGCGAGTCGGACGTCGCGTTCGCCGCGGCCGGTGTCGGCGTCGGGCAGCCGCTGCAGCCAGGACAGCATGCGCCCGAACATGGCGTCGCTGGTGGCCCGGGTGGGCAGCGCCAGGTAGCAGCCGGACGCCGAGGTCCGCCGGGCGAGGATCTCGGCTGCGGCCAGGGCGGCTTCGGTCTTTCCCTCGCCCATCGCCGCTTCGACGATCATCATGCCGGGTGCCGGCATGGTTTCGGCGAGTTCGGCGACGGTGCGCTGGACCGGTCGGGGTGCCGCGCCGGGTGGCAGGTCGAACCGGGCGGCGAAGAGCTCGTCGACGCCGGGCGGTGTGGGTGCGGGCGTCCAGGGTGTGGGCAGGGCGAGGTGGTCCCAGCCGATACGCAGCCGGTCGTCGTCGGTGCTGGCCAGCAGGTACGGGAAAAGCTCCTCGTCGCTGGCGATCCAGTCGGCGGTGATGACGAGGCCGGTGAGGGCGGCCTGGACCGGCTGCGACAGTGGGGCCTGGTCCCAGTCGGTGAGGCGGTCGCCGGCGCCGGACCGCTCGGCCATCCAGGCCAGCAGTTCCCGCTGGACGTCTTGCCAGGCGGGGTCGCCGAGCAGGTACAGGCGGCTCTGCACGCCTTGAAGCAGCTCGTCGGTGGGCGGGATGCCGTGATGGCCGCCGACGACGACGGCGTAGGGGTGAGGGTCGGCCCAGCCTTGGTCGTTGAGCCAGTCGGCGAGCACGACATGGCCGGCGGCGGCGTGCGGCGCGAATCGCCGGTCGGCCTCGATCAGCGGGGCCTGGAAGGTCAGGCCCCGGTCGCGCATCCGGCGCGCGTACGGCTGGCTCTGGATGGCGAAGGCGGGGGTGGCCTTGCCGATGTCGTGGACGCCGGCGAGGAAGACGGCGAGTGTGCGGCCGTCGCGGTCGCCGCCGGGCAGTTCGTTGGCGATGCGGCGGCGGACGGCGGGGCTGAGCCAGTGGTCCCAGAGACGGCCGGCGACGTCGGCGGAGTCGGCGAGGTGCCGCCACAGCGGCAGCCAGCCGACCGGGGCTGTGCCGGTGCGATCCGTCTTGCCCCACGCCGAGCGGGCTGCGTCGCTCAGCGGCGGCCCGCCTGTGGTCCTGGTGCTCATGAGCGTCACGACGCCGCCCTGGCCGGTGCGACCGGAGTCCCCGGTGCAGACCTGGTAGGTAGCAGGGTGCTGGGGGCGCCGCTGTGCGACAGGTACAGCACGTCGCGGGCCCGGGTCATCGCGACGAACAACAGGCACCGCTCCCGCTGCAGGTCCTGGCGATGGGCGTGCGGGTCGTCGGCGGCCGAGGTGACCGCGTTCGGAGCGGGCAGCACTCCGGCGTCAAGGCCGACGACGGCGAGGCAGCGGAACTCCAGGCCCTTCATGCCGTGCATGGTCGCGACGCGGACACCGATGACGCCGCGCTTGTCGTCGGCGACGTCGATGTTGGCGTCCTGCAGCGTGCGGCTGACGACGTCGACGACGCGGCCGGTGCGGGCGGCGACGCCGATGGCGTGTGGTTCGACGCCCTGGTCGAGCCAAGTGCCGACCTGCTCGATGAGCGCGTCGAGCTCCCCGTCGCGGTCCGTGTGGGTGGTGATGCGGGGGATGCCGCCGTGGGTGACGGCGCGGTATCCGCGCAGCGTGTCGTGTTCGTCGTCAAGGCCGACGGTGTCGTCGCCGCTGAGCACGCGCACCGACAGGTCGAGGATCTCGTGGGTGGTGCGGTAGTTGACGGTGAGGCGCCGGGTCCGGCCCCGGACCTGGATGCCGACCTGCGCGAGCGAGACCTGGTTGTCGTAGATGCGCTGGTAGGGGTCGGCGAGCAGGAACATGTCGTTGGGTCCGGGGGCGACGAGAGCACGTAGCAGCCGCCATTGCGCGGGGTGCAGGTCCTGGCCTTCGTCCACCACGAGGTGGCGGTACGGGGCGGGTCCGGTGCCGGCGATGGCGGCGGCCTCGTCGGCGAGCTGGGTGTGGATGCGCAGACCGCGGGCGGTCATCTGGTCGACGACGGCCTGGACCGCGGTCCACACCTGGTCGCGGTGCGCGGCCCGCAGCCCTTCGCCCCGGCCGGTGCGGGCGGCGTCGCGGTACGCGTCGACGGTGGCCAGCCCTTGGGCCAGGATCACCTGTTCCCACTCGCGGCGCAGGAACGCGCCGCTGTACTTTGTGATCTTTCCGGCGCGGTTCTGGTACGTCGGACCCGCAGCCGCGGCCGCGGCCCACAGCGGGTCCAGTACCTCGTCGCCGCCGATCGTGAACTTCTTGCGCCGGCCACGGGTGACGATGTCGTACGCCAGCCGGTCGATGCTGATCACGTCGATGCGGGCGCGAACCGCCGGCGTGTCGCACAGGCGGTCCAGCTGACGGTCGAGTGCCTCGGCGAGCGCGCGAGTGAACGTGGTCAGGAGCACCTTGCCGCCGTCGTCCGGCAGCCGGCCGGCGAGGAACACGGCGCGGTGCAGGCCGGTGACGGTCTTGCCGGTACCAGCGCTGCCGGTCAGCAGGGCCGGGCCGCTGTAGACGTCGCGGTAGGCGACGTCACGCTGCGTCGGATGCAGGAACGTCCGCCACAGGTCGAACGGGTGCTCCAGGATGGCGGCGAGCTCGATCGGGCCGTTGACGAACGCGATCCGGTCCGGCGTCCGGCGGGCGGCCGCCGCGAGGTCGTGCGGGTCGACGTCGCCGGGCTCTTCGCCGAGCATGACCAGCCCGGATACCTCGCGCCAGATCTCGTCGGCGGGCAGGCCGGCGGCGAAGCCGGTCAGTGCCGTGCGCTGCGTCTCGGGCAGCAGTTTGCAGAGGCTGAGCAGCTGCGGTTCGCTGTTGACTCGGCGCAGCAGCGGGATGAGGTCGGGGTCCACGCCCAGCCGGGTCAGTTCGGCGCCGGGCACGTGGTCGAGCACCCCGGCTGGTGCAGTGGCGGGCAGGTCGCTGGCGAACGCCTCGATGCCTTCCTGGTCACGGTCCTCGAGGATGCCGAGTGCGTGGTTGACCGTGAAGAGCCGGGTGGTGGCGTAGTGGTTGGCGTCGTCGTGCGGCAGGACGTCCTTGAGCAGGAACCTGGCGCCGCCAAGCGCGACGACGATGCCGCGATAGAAGTTGTTGACGCGGAACGTCCGCACGTTCGGATCCCGGGCGCCGGTCAGTTTCTCCAGGTGCAGGCCGGCGTGCGTGTGCTCGGCGAACTTGCCGATCGCCGCGAACACGGCCCGCTGCACGGCCCGGGGCAGCGCCCCGTAACGCGGCAGAAAGTCTCGATCGATGGCCAGCTCGGCCATGCCGTCACTCCCCCATCCGTCCGGCCTCCGGTCACGTCGACCGTGCGACAATATTGTGAACATAGACCACACGCAAACTCAATATGGATATCGTTCACGAACCAATGTCCGATGGGCGATCCACCGAACAGCCGTTGCACTCCGGCTGGCGCTGCAGTTCCCGGTACAGTGACGGTCGTGAAGGTCGCCGACCGCCTCAAAGACCGCTACGAGGTGCGGCACCCGATCGCCCGCAGCGGCATGGGCGAGGTGTGGCTGGCCCGAGACACGCAGCTCGACCGGACCGTCATCGTCAAGACCATCAACCCCGGCCGCCTCACCGTGGACCTCGTGCGCCGGTTCCGACGGGAGGCGCGCCTCACGGCGCGGCTGGATCATCCGGGGGTGCCCGCCGTGTTCGACCTCGACAACCACGACGGCGAGCCGTACCTCGTCATGCAGCGGATCGAGGGCATCCCCCTGACGGATCTCATCGCCGAGCAGGACGAGCTCCCGATCGCCCGGGTGTGCTCGATCGGGGCGCAGATCAGTAGCGTCCTGCTCGCCGCCCACCGCATCGGCCTGGTCCACCGTGACCTCAAGCCGGGCAACGTGATGGTGGAACGCAACGGTGCGGTCAAGGTGCTCGACTTCGGCGTCGCCGTGATCGACGGCGACAAGCGGTACTCCAGGATCACCCGGACCGGCGAAGGTCCCGGCACGGTCGGCTACATGGCACCGGAGCAGATCGACGGCGCGGCCACCGACCACCGCACCGACCTCTACGGCCTGGGCGGCGTGCTGTTCGACCTGCTGACCGGCCAGCCGCCGTTCGGCGACGCCACGACGATGACCACGGTACGCCGCCAGCTGGGCAGCCCACCGCCGCGCCCGTCACTGCTGCGGCCACAGATCCCCGAGGCGCTCGACGACCTGGTACACGCGCTGCTCGCGTTGCACCCCGATGACCGGCCGGCCGACGCAGCCGAGGTGTACGAGGTCCTGGCGGCGCTGGCCGACGACCCGCCACCGATCCCCGGGGTGATCAGCGACGAGCTCGACCCGGTCCGCGCGTACGCGGCCGTCGTCGGGCGGCAACCGGTCCGGCACGGCATCGCGCCGAACACCACCGCCGCGCCACCCGACCGGGCCGCAGAGGCGGACCACCAGTTCGCGCAAGGCAATGTCCGGGTCGCCGCCCGACTGTGGCGGGAATTGGCCGGCGAGTACGCCAACGACCATCCACTGTCGATCGAGTACCGGCTCCGCGCCGCCCGCGCGCATGTCGCGGCGGGCGAACGCGACCGTGCACTGCGCCAGTTCGAGGCCGTGCTCGCGGATCTGGCGCGGGCCGACGGCGCCGAGCACCCCCAGGCACAGACCCTGCGGGCGGAGATCGAGCAGTTACGGTACGGCGCACCATGACGCTCACCCCGCCGTTCGGTCGACGAGCACCGTCCGCCGGTCGCTGAACCGCCGTGGCAGCAGCGCCGCCTTCTGCTCCGGGAAGCCGTGGCCGGTACGGCGGAACACCAGGGCGCAGGTCTGCCCTCGGACCTCGGTGGTGAGCGCGCGCCGCGCCAACGGCGGGTACATCACGCTGTGCTTGAGCCAGGCGGCCTCTTCGCCGTGCGCGTCGAAGCCGCGGCCGCTCGCGGCGTGACCGAACGCGTCGTGGACGGCACGGAACATGTCGTTCTCGCCGTCGCTGAGGTACGGGTGCGGGTTGCCCGTCGCCGCGCTGGCGAACACCCGCAGCCGGTGGTGACGTACATCCTCGACCATCGCCGCGGCGTCCGGATACGGGTCGTCGTCGACGACGCGGACCGCGACGCCGAGTCCGCCGAACTCCACCCGGCCGATAAGGAACTGGTACTGCCGCATCGTGTGGGCGCAGAACTCGGCGTAGGCGTCGAAGGCGCGCTCGTCACGGCCCGGTGCGGCAAGGTATGCGTCGGCGATGGCGTTGCCGAGCGCCGGGTCGAGCCGCACCCGGGCATAAGCCACCGAGTCACGGACCCGCCCCGCATACCGGCGGACACCGTCACGCAGGTATGCGACAGGCTCGAAGCACGGTACCGGTGGAGCGGACAGTGCGGACGCGAACAATCGTGTTCATGATCCTCCTTCAGCCGTGGTGGACGGTCGGACGGTCGACGTGCACGGCGTACCGCTCACGGAGCGGCAGGTCGGACTGTCGCTCTCTGCGCAGCAGTTCACCGAGCATCCGGATCTCAGACACCCGCCGGTCGTGGTGAACCTTGGCGAACTTGCCGATGCTGGTGCTGTGCCCCCGCCGAGCCATGACCCCTCCTTGGTTGTGACCACGACGAGCGTAGCGTGATCCACATTGTGAACACAAGCCACAAACATCTTTTGTAGTGGTAGTGTTCACGCGTGACGAGCGAGCCTAACCCGGTGATCGGCGATGCCACCCTGACGGCCAGTGGCATCGCCCGGCTGGCCAACGTCGGCCGGGCAGCGGTGAGCAACTGGCGGCGCCGCTACGCGGACTTCCCCGTGCCGGTCGGCGGGACCCCGGCCAGCCCCAGCTTCAACGCCCGCGACGTCGAAGAGTGGCTGCGCCGGCAGGGCAAGCTCCACCAGGCCGCAACCGAGCAGTGGGCATGGCGCCACATCGAGAGCTACCAGCCAGCCGCCCAGATCGGCGACGCCCTTGGTATCGCCGGCGCCTACCTGCTCGGCCGGGCAGCACAGTCACCGACACGCGCCAGCCTGCTCACCCCCAAACAGCTCACCACGCAACTGCGAGCCATCGACCGCGAGCTCGCCGCCCTCGTCGGCCGCGTCCTGCCCGACCAATGGGGACCGCAACTGACCACGATCCTGCACACCGTCGACCAACTCGCCCAGGAACAGGACCCCGAGGCCGCATTCGAGTTCCTCCACAACCGCTACGTCACGTCCGCCCAGTCGATGTCCGGCCTCGCCGGCACCCCCGACCAGGTCGCCGACATCATGCTGGCCATCGCCGGACCCGGCACCCACACCCTCGACTTCACCTGCGGCACCGGATCGATCCTGCGCATGGCCGCCGACCGCGCGCTCGCAACCGGCGTCCCAACCCGCTGCTTTGCGCAGGAGATCAAACCCCAGTACGCGCTCATTGCGCTGCTCCGCCTCTGGTTCGTCCACCACCGCGGCCGCCGAGCCGGACAACCCGTCGAACGGCCCGAGCTGCGCATCGGCGACAGCATGCTCGCCGACGCCTTTCCCGACCTGCGCGCCGACGTCGTCGTCGCAAACTTCCCGTTCGGCCTGCACGACTGGGGGCACGACCAGCTCGCCTACGACCCGCGCTGGGCCTACGGCCTGCCCCCACGTACCGAACCGGAACTGGCATGGGTACAACA
This sequence comes from Dactylosporangium sp. AC04546, assembly GCF_022095675.1. Lineage (GTDB taxonomy): Bacteria > Actinomycetota > Actinomycetes > Mycobacteriales > Micromonosporaceae > Dactylosporangium. Next base: position 135,673 of record NZ_JAHYSG010000003.1, read on the forward strand.
CGCGCTCGCCCACCTCGCACCCGGCGGCACCGCCGTCGTGCTCATGCCACCGGCCGCCGCGCTCCGCCCGGCAGGCCGACGCATCCGAGCCGAACTCGTCCGACGCGGAGCCCTGCGCGCCGTCATCGCACTCCGCGCCGGCCTCATGCCACCAGTCGGCATCGGCCTGCACATCTGGGTCCTCACCCAACCCGACGATCCACGACCGAACGCCGACCGGATCCTGTTCGTCAACGCCGCGGTCGCCGGCCCCCTCACCGAACTCATCAGCGCGGCATGGCACAGCTACCGCACAGGCCAGCACCAGGACAACCCTGGCGTCCACCGCACCGTCGCGGCCGTCGAAATCCTCGACGAACAGGTCGACCTCACGCCGCAGCGCTACCTGCCGCCCCCGGACGGCGCCGCCTTGGACCCTGACCACACGATGGCCGCCATCGGCGACCTCGACCGACTCCTCGCCGACCTCCGCCACGGACTGCCCGCCGTACAGCCGGCAACAGCCGCAGCACCGCTCCGAAGAGCCCCGCAGGCGGCTCTCGCCGACCTGATCCGCTCTGGCAGCGTTGCGGTCTTGCGCTCACCGAACCGCACTCGAACGACGACGTCCGAACCCGAATCCGTCAACGACGCGACGCGCGTACGTCCCGGTGACATCCTCATCCCCGTCGTCGGCCGCGACTTCGTCGCCCGAGTCGCCACAACAGACGAAGAGCTGCAGCCCGACTTCCAGGCGCTCCGTGTCGACCCGGACCGGTTCGACCCCTGGTTCGTCGCGGGAGCCCTGTCTCGCAGGGACAACATCCGGGCCGCGAGCCGCACGTCCACCGGCGGAACGCCCCGGATCGACCCTAAACGACTAACCATTCCAGTCCTGGCCATACACGAACAACAGCAGTACGGCCAAGCGTTCCGGCAACTCGCCGACTTCCGCGCAGCCCTCGAACACGCCGGAGCCACTGGTGCCGCACTCTCCCACGCGATCAGCGAAGGCCTGACCTCGGGCACCCTCACACCCAGCTGACCCAGACGACCAACGCCCGAGCCGACCGCCGTGGCGGCCGGCCAACCCGTGGTTTCCGCGAGGCCCGAGTGCGACAATGCTTTCCGATTCATCGCACTGTTGGATCGACGTCGTCAGCAAGTGAACAAAATCGACCATCTTGATCTTCAACGCGCCAGGTCAGGAAGTGTCGTCCCCGCGCACGCGGGGGTGGTCCCTGCCTGTGAAAGGCGAAGTCGATGACCAGCTCGTCGTCCCCGCGCACGCGGGGGTGGTCCTCGAAGCTGCTTTTTCGACGGCATCCGCATAGCGTCGTCCCCGCGCACGCGGGGGTGGTCCGCTGAGCGCTAAGGTGAGCGGCAAGAAGAACACGTCGTCCCCGCGCACGCGGGGGTGGTCCCGGGTCGATGGCGCACCGCCCGGAGTACGGCACGTCGTCCCCGCGCACGCGGGGGTGGTCCGCTCGCCCGTTTCCGGGTCGGTTGCGGGGTAGGGTCGTCCCCGCGCACGCGGGGGTGGTCCGTGGCGCACAACCCAACTAGCAGCACTGAGGGCGTCGTCCCCGCGCACGCGGGGGTGGTCCGGAGCTGCCCGTGTCGCTGCTCTGGCGGCTGTAGTCGTCCCCGCGCACGCGGGGGTGGTCCGAAGGCCGCGGCAGCCCTCACGGCCGGCACGGCGTCGTCCCCGCGCACGCGGGGGTGGTCCCGCCGTCCAGCCCCACCGCAGCGTCACGAGCATGTCGTCCCCGCGCACGCGGGGGTGGTCCCTTGATGAGCTGCCCGGCCGGGCTCGCGAGCTAGTCGTCCCCGCGCACGCGGGGGTGGTCCGCTCTTGCACAGCAAGGGAAAAGTCATCCCGCGGTCGTCCCCGCGCACGCGGGGGTGGTCCCCAGTCAGCGAAGACGCTGGGCCTCGCCATGGCGTCGTCCCCGCGCACGCGGGGGTGGTCCGGCCGACGCACCCGTGACAACCCCAAAGCAACGTCGTCCCCGCGCACGCGGGGGTGGTCCTCCGGGTCCCGCCACGAGACAAGGGCTGTCCGTGTCGTCCCCGCGCACGCGGGGGTGGTCCCACGTCGGCGAGGACGCCGGCCGTGATCGAGATGTCGTCCCCGCGCACGCGGGGGTGGTCCCGGGCCGCGCAACGCCGGCACGCCGTCAGGACGGTCGTCCCCGCGCACGCGGGGGTGGTCCGTAATCGGCGGTCCTCGTTGAGATCCATTCCGCGTCGTCCCCGCGCACGCGGGGGTGGTCCCCGCCGGCCGCGATGCCGTACAGCGTGTATGTGGTCGTCCCCGCGCACGCGGGGGTGGTCCCTCGACCTTCTCGTCGACGCCGTACTTTTCCCGGTCGTCCCCGCGCACGCGGGGGTGGTCCTCCGCCGAGGTGAGCGTCCGATACAGCGCCGACGTCGTCCCCGCGCACGCGGGGGTGGTCCGTTGGCGAGGGGATCGGGAATCGGCGCCCAGTGGTCGTCCCCGCGCACGCGGGGGTGGTCCGTTGGCGAGGGGATCGGGAATCGGCGCCCAGTGGTCGTCCCCGCGCACGCGGGGGTGGTCCGTTGGCGAGGGGATCGGGAATCGGCGCCCAGTGGTCGTCCCCGCGCACGCGGGGGTGGTCCGTTGGCGAGGGGATCGGGAATCGGCGCCCAGTGGTCGTCCCCGCGCACGCGGGGGTGGTCCGTTGGCGAGGGGATCGGGAATCGGCGCCCAGTGGTCGTCCCCGCGCACGCGGGGGTGGTCCCCCGCCACACCGGCGGTCAGCTCGTCGGGAGCGGTCGTCCCCGCGCACGCGGGGGTGGTCCGCCGCTGAACATCCGCTGCGGCTCCGGCAGGCTGTCGTCCCCGCGCACGCGGGGGTGGTCCAGCCCGCACCCCGCGGATACACCCGAGCGGCGTGTCGTCCCCGCGCACGCGGGGGAGGTCCTGGGCATGGGCCGTCGACGAACACGGCGGACTCGTCGTCCCCGCGCACGCGGGGGTGGTCCCAGTTCGAGCGCCAGCTACCCGTGACCTGCTTCGTCGTCCCCGCGCACGCGGGGGTGGTCCCGGCGGGGATGCCGGCCATCGTCACCCCGCCGTGTCGTCCCCGCGCACGCGGGGGTGGTCCGCAGCTTCCCTAGCTGTCCGATGAGATGAAACGGTTGTCCCCGCGCACGCGGGGGTGGTCCGGTCGTTGCGTCCTTCTCCTCGACCTCGGCCGCGTCATCCCCGCGCACGCGGGGGTGGTCCCGGGCCTCCGGCAGCGGCACCCTCGACATCGACGTCGTCCCCGCGCACGCGGGGGTGGTCCCACCCGCACGTACTCGGGGCCGTTCGCCGTCACGTCGTCCCCGCGCACGCGGGGGTGTTCCCGGCAGCGGCCCGTCGTGCACGATCAGGTGGTCGTCGTCCCCGCGCACGCGGGGGTGGTCCCTCGCCGCGCTTCCGCTCGGTCATGCGGGTCGCGTCGTCCCCGCGCACGCGGGGGTGGTCCCTTCCACGGGCCCTCGTCGATGCGGTACCAACGCGTCGTCCCCGCGCACGCGGGGGTGGTCCGGTGCGCCCGGCGAGGCTCGGCGCCTGACGCAGGTCGTCCCCGCGCACGCGGGGGTGGTCTGGTGCCCTGCCGGCCATCCGGCCGACCTGGTCGTCGTCCCCGCGCACGCGGGGGTGGTCCGCCGATGAGCATGCGCCGGGCCGACGCCTCGTCGTCCCCGCGCACGCGGGGGTGGTCCGTTGTCGTAGGTGCAGGTCACACCCGAGTTCGTGTCGTCCCCGCGCACGCGGGGTGGTCCGCTCGGCGGCGGACGGCGGCTTGGGCTTGTCCGGTCGTCCCCGCGGACGCGGGGGTGGTCCGCAAACTGTTCTAGGTACGCCAGTAGCGAGCATGTCGTCCCCGCGCACGCGGGGGTGGTCCGGCGGGTGGCGACCCCCAGGACTGGCGGGGACTGTCGTCCCCGCGCATGCGGGGGTGGTCCGAAATCGCTGAGCAAATGCTGTTGTCGGAGAACGTCGTCCCCGCGCACGCGGGGGTGGTCCGGACTACCACGGCCTGACGGCGGAGATCGCGAAGTCGTCCCCGCGCGCGCGGGGGTGGTCCCCGGTCGCCGAGCGACGGACGCGTCGAACCCGATGTCGTCCCCGCGCACGCGGGGGTGGTCCGGACACCCGGCCCAAGCGCAAGCTCGACCTGGGGTCGTCCCCGCGCACGCGGGGGTGGTCCTCGGCGACCGGGTCCGGCTGTCCGGTATGGCCGCGTCGTCCCCGCGCACGCGGGGGTGGCCCCAGCAACGCGTCGACCAGCTCGTTGCCGGTGGCGTCGTCCCCGCGCACACGGGGGTGGTCCGTCGTTGCAGTAGGGCTCGACGTAGACCCCGCTGTCGTCCCCGCGCACGCGGGGGTGGTCCCCGGCGGTATTGGTGTTCGCATTCTCGACGCGTGTCGTCCCCGCGCACGCGGGGGTGGTCCGTCGTCCACGCCGATCGGGCGTTCCCCGACTTCGTCGTCCCCGCGCACGCGGGGGTGGTCCCAGGTCGGGAACCCTGATCCGGGATCCGGATGCGTCGTCCCCCGCGCACGCGGGGGTGGTCCGAGTTCTACGTCGGCGCTCGAGGCCCGGGGCCGGTCGTCCCGCGCACGCGGGGGTGGTCCCAGGAGGGTACCTGGATGGCAGAGAGGGCAGTCGTCGTCCCCGCGCACGCGGGGGTGGTCCGGGGTGGGCGCTCGGGCAGGTGTACGGGCTGCTGTCGTCCCCGCGCACGCGGGGTGGTCCGAACAGGTACGGCGTCGCCGCCTCGGGGATGACGTCGTCCCCGCGCACGCGGGGGTGGTCCCAGCCCGGCCACGGTGGGGGCGTCGCGCAGGACCTCGTCCCCGCGCACGCGGGGGTGGTCCGCCGTCCCTAATCGCGAACTGGCGGGCGGACCGGTCGTCCCGCGCACGCGGACTTGCCGGCGCTGTTGCTCTCCCACGCGTCGTCCCCGCGCACGCGGGGGTGGTCCAGGAGGGCCTGAGCAAGAGCTGGGAGCGCATCACGTCGTCCCCGCACACGCGGGGTGGTCCCGTGGCCTCCGATCGGTGTCTCGGTCTGGAACGGTCGTCCCCGCGCACGCGGGGGTGGTCCGGCCCCGGTGATGCAGACGCCGTCGACCTCCAGGTCGTCCCGCGCACGCGGGTGGTCCGCGGCGAACCGCGCCGAGCTGCACACCGACGAGGTCGTGCCCGCGCACGCGGAGGTGGTCCCGAGAGATTGCCGTCCGACCCGATGGCCCCGACGAGATCACTCCGGCCGTCCTAGCCGCCTGGGTCGAACTCGGCCGCGCCGTCGTCCCCGCGCACGCGGGGGTGGTCCCGGGCCGATGCCGACCACCGCGGCGCAGGCCGCGTCGCCCCCGCGCACGCGGGGATGGTCCGCCGATGTCGTCGGTGACGATCAGCTCGTAGATGTCGTCCCCGCGCACGCGGGGGTGCTCCCTGGCCGCGCCGCAGTTGCAGGATGCCCTTCACGTCGTCCCCGCGCACGCGGGGATGTTCCTGGCCTACGGGCGCTCTGACGGGGTACCCACCGGTCGTCCCCACGCACGCGGGGGTGGTCCCGGCCGCCCGGACCAGCGCCACATCAGCCGCGCGTCGTCTCCGCGCACGCCGGGGTGGTCCGTTGCCTGCCCCGGCCGGGGCGGCGTGCAGCCCGTCGTCCCCGCGCACGCGGGGGTGGTCCGGCGCAGGCGGAGCTGGCCAAGGCTGGTCTGTCGGTCGTCCCCGCGCACGCCGGGGATGGTCCCGTGCCGATCGTCATCGTCGCCGGCAGCTCCCCGCGCACGTGGTTGGTGGTCCGACCGTCAACACCGGCGACACCCTGAACCTGAAGTCGTCCCCGCGCACGCCGGGGTGGTCCGAATCAGGACAATGGCTGTCGGCCGTGGAACGCGTCGTCCCCGCGCACAGAGGGCCATTTTCGCCCCCGGCCGTTTCCCAGATCAGGCTGCCCCAGCTTCAACCAGGCCACTGGCGATGGCATCGCGGAGAGGTCCTTCACCTCCCTCGACTACGTGCGCCTCGTGGAGCACCGTCCTGACCGTTGACCTACCGCGTCCGTTGCCGACAGCGTGCCTCCAGAGAGATGCCTGAACCGTCGAGTCCTGACAGCTCACACGGCCGCTGCGGCGGCGCACCGTCCACCACAGCCGCTTGCGCCTCCTTCACCTACGCCACCCTCCCGACTAACCCGATAGCCCGCTCACCACGACGACAGCGCCGAAGCCGGACAGTGAAACGCGCATTGATAGACGCATAGAGATCTAGGTACGTAGACGAACAACTGACCATGTGCACAATCTGAACTACGTGCAGACGCTCGTTTGCGCATGCACTCCACGTATTCGTGTTCACTCACCACTTGAACCCACCCTCGCCGATCTTCGGGCTGACCTGCGCACACAGCAGCGGCGATGACCCAACTAGGCACCATCTAGCTGCTCGTATACGCGGTTGATTAGGCATCTCAGCATTGGTAGAGTCTGCGCATGGACACGCGTTTTGCGCGCGTATCCCACAAATGGGGGTTCAAGTCCCTTCGACACGTTAACCCCTGCGCGCGGACATCTCTGCGCAGGAGGTTCAATTCGGAAATTCTGCCTGAATCGTGCAGGCACAATCGCTGCACATCACCATGAGCTGTGCTCACGGAGATAGCGGGCGATCATCCAGACCGGTTGACCTTCCAGAGCTACATTCTCCTCGTGTAGCAGCGCGCGAAGGACCACGATCATCCGATCCTCACGGACGTAGAGGTTTCGTATCCGGTCGGGCCCTCGTGGCCGCGCGCTGGAATGACCATGCTGACAGCGGTACGCCGGCCGACCGTGCGACCAGCAGGACTCCAGCCGCCGGCGGCACAGCCCGCAGCGCAGCAGGCCGACCAGCTGATAGCTCCGGAAGCCGCCACACGCCGGGCCCGGAAGGGCGGTGATCTCCTGCGCCGCGATGAGGTCCGCCTCGAACACCAACGGCGGATGGGCGAGCTGCTTGGAGATCACCCACTCGCTCGTCGTGGCCCACCGCTGCGTCTTGAACGGCCCAGGAAGATGCGCAGGGGTGTGATGGGCAGGCTGCCGGTTCCAAACCTGCCGCCCGGTGTACTTCACATTCGCCAGGATCCCCTGCACCGTCGTCAAACCCCACCTGCAGTTGCTCCGATGGCGGTTCCGGCCGCGATCGGCCTGCGACGGGCTCGGCACCCCGTCCGCGTTCAGCATCGCGGCGATCCGCGACACGCTCCGGCCGCGCAACCGCTCCGCGAAGATCCGTCGCACCGTCGGCGCGGTCACCGGATCCTCGTCATACCGCTGCAGCCGCCGGCCCCACTTCGCATGCATCGGGTTCGGATGCGGACCAGCATCCACGAGCCGGTACCCATACAACGGCCGGCCGCCCAGGAACCGGCCCTCATCCCGGATCTGCGCCCGCATCGCCGCGAGGGCCCGCGAACGCGCCCGCAACACCTCCCGCTTCGACTGCGCCCCGAGCAGCATCAGCAACGCCTGGTGTGACGGCTCAGCGGGATCGACCGGGCCGTGCGCCTCCGGCAGCCACAGCTGCACCCCATGCTGCTGCAAGAACGGCAGCAATGACAGCACCTGATCGCCGTAGAACGCCCGCTCGTACTCCCCCACCACCACCGCATTGAAGGCGCGGTCCGGGTCGGCGATTGCCGTGAGCAGCAACGCCGCCTGCGGCCGGTCCCGCCACGGCAGCCGCCGACTGCGGTCGGCGTCGAAGTAGTCGGCGACGATCCGGCCGTGACCGTCGACAAGGTCATCCGCGACATCCCGTTGCCACCGCCGCGACGAATCCTGCTCCTGGAAATCGGCCGTGGACACCCGACCGTAGAACGCGAACCGCAACAGCCCGAGCTCATCAGGTCGGCGCCGACGCGGCCGCCTCACCGGCCGCGACTGACTCACCCAATGGGTCAACAGGTCGGACTCGCTGCGCACTGCAAGGTCGGCCATCGGCCGCTCCGATCGACGGGCAGAGATGCTGTATCGCCGATTCAGACCCGACCGGCGCACGCCATGACGCACAGACAGTCCGAGCGCCCAGCCCGTCACCCGTTGGGCTGACCTACAGGTGGTGCAATGCAGACTTGAGCACCACCGAAACATGCTGCCGGACGGCCGTCCCAAGCCGAAGACGTGCCGCAACTCGAAGCGCGCGGATCGCGGCGATGAGCGGACGTCAAGATCGCCACTTAACGTTGCGGCGGCGGCCTCGGGCGTTCGAAAAGCTACGCGAAGCTCTACAGGCTGGTCTCGGCGGGACCTCCACGGTCGCGGGCGGCGTCTCGGCGCACCAGCGGTTCGCCGCCGGCGGGGCAACCGCGGTGCCGTGCTGATCCGGCCGCACCGCGAGGGAGCGCGGCCGCCCCGACGACGGCCGCCGACAGGGCGACGATCCACGGCCATCAACGCCGGGGGCTCGGCGCGGACTCCCGTCCGCCGGTGCGGTTCGCCGTGGGCACGGTTGTCAGCGGCCGAAAGGCCATAGCGAAGACGTGCGACGGCGACCGGCGAGGACCTGTCGCACCATGGCCTTGGTGATGTCGTGCCGGCGCTTACCGTAATAGATCTCGGCGTACACCTCCTCGGGCGTGAATCGCGGGTGGTCCTTCGCGACCTCGAGGATGTACTGGACCTTGGCGTCGTCGAGCTCGGGATCCGCCGGCGGGGTTCGCCGTCGGACGGGCCGTTGGATGCGTCGGCCGGATCTATCGAAATACGCCACGTGAGCACCTCCAGGCGCATCGGCTGATTCGACGGTATTGATACGGAGCGTTGCAGGTCCATGACTGATAGCGCGCAACCATGACCGTCCAATGGCAGATTCCCGCCGGGCCATAAGCTGTCGGCTGCTATCGCTGCTGGTAGCGCGTCGGTCACGGGGAGGTGCGGGGTCGAGTGACCGTTCACGTTGCGGTCGTTGATCCCCTGCCGGTATTCCGGCGCGGTGTCGCGACCGCAGTGTCGGCGTTGGGCCATCTCGTGGAGGAACCGCAGGACATCGAGGCATGGGCGCGAGCGCGGCCGGGCGGCATGGTACTGCTGACGCTGGACTCTGCTGCGGACGTGGACAGGGTGGCGGCTCTGTGCCGCATGCGGCCTCGTCCGCTTGTCGTCGCGTTGCCCTCGAGCGACGTGTCCTCGCTGGGCGTGCGCGCGCTGCAGGCCGGCGCCAGGTCGGTGGTGGCCCGCGCGGCGACGGTGCCGGCGTTGCAGCGGGCAGTGTCCGCGACGCTCGACGGCGAGGCAGTGATGCCGGTCGGGGTTGCCGACCTTCTGTTGACCGGCCGGCCTGCAAGACTTCCGCGCCGGCCGGCCCCCACGGCGCAACAGGTCGCCTGGCTGCTGGAACTGTCCCGCGGACGTACTGTGGCGAGCCTGGCCGCGGAGGCAGGCTATTCGGAGCGAGCGATGTACCGGCTGCTCCAAGCGCTGTATCAGCAGATCGGCGTGAGCACTCGGCTGGAAGCGATCATGCTAGGGCGCGAGGCGGGTTGGTTCGATGGTTAGCCGACCGGCCCGGCCGGAGGCGTGCCAGTTCTGCCAACACGGGCTCGAGTCGCGCGTCGCCGCCCGCGATCGTCTCCACCATGAACCTCACCCGGTCGTCGAGCCCGCGCGTCTGCTCGGCCGTCGCCGGCCGGGCACGGCGGAATGCATCCAGGGCCCAGGCAGGTTCGGCGCCGCCGGTGAGGACGGAGTAGCACCGGGCAATCCCGGTGAAGTCCCAGGCCACGAGATCATCATCGTCCGCGCTGGTGCGTTTGGTCGTCTCCTCGGCGAGTTGCCGGAACAAGTCCCGCGCGGTGGCTGGACGGCCGTAGCAGTGCGCGATGATCGCCCGCAGGGCGAGTTCCACGGTCTCCCGACCGGCCATCCGGTATCGGGCCGCCTCTTCGATCGCTTTTCGGGCCGCTTCAAGATCGTTCAGGTGGACGTGGGTAAGCGCGAGGATGGTGAGGGATCGCCGCAGGTTGATCGGATCTCGTTTGTCGCGAGCGACGTCAACGGCCCGCTGCGCCGCCGAGTGCGCCTCGCGGTACAGGTCCCGATACAGATACAGGTCAGCGGTCGACGTGAGCAGCTCCGCTCGCGCCGGGAGATCAGGGAAGGATGCGATCAGTTCGGCACAGCTGGCCACCATCGTCAGCGCATCCGGGATCTGGCCCAGCTCGGCATACCAGCGCATCAGCCGCAGCGCGGCGTCCGAGGCCAGGTCGGGGTTGGTCTCGCGCACCGCTTCGAACGCCGCCAAAGCATCCACGACCGCGCGCCCGTAGTTGCCGTGCCGCTGCCGGCAATCGGCCAGACCGATGAGCGCGGCCGCGCGGTCGGCACCGTCATAGCCCTCCCCGTCGTCCTCGTCGGCCAGGCAGAGCGCCAACTGGTACTGCTGCTCGGCAGCGACAAGATAGTCGTGCTCCCAGAACATGTAGCCCATGCCGATATAGATTCTGCGCAACGCCTCGCGCTCCTGATCTTCCTTGGCGATGGTGAGGGCTGCGGCATAGGCCTCCGATGCTGCCGGGAAGTTGCCGCTGTACGAGTAGATGTCGCCCAGGGCGGCCAGGTTCATCATCTCGCCCTCCCGGTCGTCGCCGAGCCGGCCGCGCACGGCCTCCCGCTGGCTGCGTAAGTCGGCGCCGCTACCCCAGCGCCGGACCAGATCGTCCATCGACTCGATCAGGCTATGCGCCTGCTCGTACATCTCCGCCCTGAGCCAGACATCGATGCGCGCAAAGTGCAGGTTCAGATCGGCGATGCCACGGACGCTGTCGTCGTCAGGCTGCATGGCCTGCAGGACCCTGGCCGCCCGAAGCAGCAACCGACGGCGAGTCGGCGGCTTCATATCGTCAGTGTCCGGCGAGTCTGCAACAAGGCGCTCGAGGACCGGCTCGACCTCCGTCGGGCGCAGATACCGCCGGCCGTCACGGGACTCCAGGACGAGCCGGGCCGCGACGAGGGCACGCAGTGCGGGCTCAATCTGCGCCGCGGGCACGTACGGACGGACGACGTCGGCGATGGCGTCCGCGCGGACCGGGATGCCGAGCGCCGCCAGGCCCTCCGCAACTCGCTGCTGTTCGGCGGGTAGGTGTTCAACGAACCAATGCAGCAGGCGCCGGTGCACGTCGATTGCCGACAGGGCGGACAGCCAGGGTCCGGCCTCGCGAACGTGCAGCCCGGGCGGGTCGCTGCTGAGGGCGGCATGTAGGAGTTCGGCCAGCCTGGGGTTGCCGGACAGGCCGCCGTGGATCCGCCGCAGTTCGTCCGTCGAGAGGGCGGCGAGGCCGTATCGGTTACCCGGATCAAGTTCGGCGAACTGCTCACGCAGCGACGGCGGTTCAAGGCCCTCAAGGCTGATCCGGCATGCAGTACCCGTCCACGCCAGGCCCGTGGTCGCCTGCGGTACATGCTGTGTCACAAACACGACTTTGACCGGAGGCCGCATCCGGCTCTGGAGGGCCTCAAGAGCCAGGTCGAACTCCGAGTCGCGCATGGTGCGATCGTCCTTCAGGAGATGCTCTGCCGAGTCCAGTACGATCACCGGTCGGGCCCGGCCCATAAGATCAAGGCCGTCCAGGGCGATCTCCAGGCGTGCGCGCGCAGACGGGCCGGCGATACGACCGGATCCGGGTGGCTCGATGTCCTCGATCAGCGCCGTCACGCCGATCTCGTCGTACGGTGCGGCGTCATGCCAGCGCACCGTCGAGTCGGCATCCTCCGGGTCCGGCGGGCCCAGGTCGACGAGCACTTCGCGCACCAGCGCGGTCTTGCCCATCCCGGGCGGCCCGCTCACCACGATGACGGACGTGACCTGATCTTCCAGTGCTGCGCGGAGCCGGCTCCGTTGGTCGATGCGGTTGACGAAGACAGGTTTGCCCTCCACCGTGCGGCTGTCTCTCCGCGGGAGCGATACGGCCGCCGCCTCGCGGACCGCGCCCGCGTCGAATTGCATGGACGAGCCCGACTGTGGGCCCGTCTGCCCGAGCAGGACCCGCGCGAGCCGGCCCGCCAGCCGCGAGCACCATCGGCGAGCGTTGGGCGGACCCGAGGTGTACGCGCTGTGCAGCATCGCCTGCGCCAGGAGGGACACCTTCAGCTGCCGGTGCCATTGCCCGGGATCCCAGGCCTCGTCCTCCACGAACTGCAGCGTCGGTTCGCGAAGCGCGTCGATGATCTTACGCACGCTGCCCGGCATAGCGTCGTCGAGGCTGGCGTCGCGGTAGTCGCGTTCCAGGTATGCCAAGAAGGCCGCCTGGCTGTGCGGAGAACCCGCGCCGATCTCGCGCCAGCAGAGTGAGACGAGCAACGCGGCCAGGTCGCGGCTCAGCGGCGCCTTGCCGTTATACGTGGCCAGGTCGACAAGCCGGAACCTCGCCGGAACGACGGTGCCGTTGCGCACGGGCACAAGAATGTTGTCGCCATGCAAGTCGCCGTGCGTCCGACCCACCAGGTAGTGAATCTTCGTGGACATCGCCGGCGAATTCGCTGCTGCCAGCCACCATGGATTGGGCAGCGGTGCGCCCTCGGCCGGGAAATCCAGGAATGGGGTCGAGAGCAAACCACGCCGGTCCGCCCAGTCGCGCAGCCATCCGTCTTCCGTAAAGCTTTCGCCCAGTTCACACAGTAAAAGCTCGGCCATGGTCGAGTGCGCGCTGTCGCGATCGGGGCCAGCCCATTCGGCAAGCACGGTGCTCCAGATCGCCTTGCATGCCGCCGGAAGTTGATCGGGATCAACGGTGCCGAGTGGGTCACCCTCGGCAATGAACTGGCCGATCACGAGGCCGTCGTTCGGGCATGGAATGGCCGGAAACGCGATCTTGGTGAGGTGCTGACTGAACCTTTCCGGTGATTCCTGCACGGCGGCGTCATGCCGTCGGCTTTCCCGCTGGTGGTTCATCGGCACCGGAGGGCAGTACTTGATCACGCACCAACGCGGGTCGGGACTTCCGCTGACCTTCGCCAGTTGAGCCGTCGCCAGTCGCGCCCCGGTGAAGCCGCGACGGATCAGGTCAATGCTGTTGTCGCGGATTTCGGTGCCGTGGTCGAGCAGCGACTCGATGACTGTCGAGGCGATGGCCGCGTCCTCGAACGCGCGGGTCAGCTCCTCGAGGGCGGTCATGACCGTGGGAACCGCGCTTCCAACTCGCGCATCTTGACCTCGAAATCGAACCTGTCCTGGTCGTGATAGTGCCGGAAGTACGAGGTCGGCAGGCGCGGCTGGAGCCGCCGCATGTTGTACAGCGTGTCCTGCACCTGACGGGCGAAGAGGGTCAGGGCGGCCGGACCGGCCAGCACCGGCGACGATGGGTCATCGATGACGGCGCGCACTATGCGGAGAACCCGCAGCCGCTCGTGGGTGCTCGCTATCTGATGGCGGTAGATATCCAGGCACAGCAGCAGCAGACCGAGCGAGGGTAGGAACCAACCCGTCACCAGCCGGTTCAAGGTCCCGTCGGTGCCGAGGGTGACCAGAACGCCCGCCGCGGACCACAACACGAGTAGGCCGAGCATCATCTGGGCGAATCGGAGCCGGATTCGTGAGCCCCAGGCCAGGTTCTGCTCCAGGCAGAACAGCACGTCATACGGCTCGGCGGCCTTGGCCACAAGGTAATAGCCCTGCAGCCGGCGCTCGTCGCCGCGGAACCGCCGGCTGAGCCGGCTCACCTCGTCGTCACTGATCCGGTCGCCGACCGTGACCTGATTCCACGGCAGACCGAGCAGGTCGGCGTCGAACATCTCCTGCAGCGTCGCCGCGAGGCGTAGGTACCGCTCGGCCCACGGCGCCATCACGATCTTGTAGAAGGCGGCCCAGAGCGTGCCGCCGAGCGCGACCGCCGCGCCGTACTTCGAGCCAGTCTCGGTGAGCAGGCCCACCACCGCGAGCGCAACGGACACACCGAGGCTCAGCGCCTGCGCCCGCTGATTGTAGCGATGCGTCACGGCGACCGCCTTGAGCAGGCGCAGCGCTGCGACCCCGTCCTGCCGATCGGTCATGGAGCGGATGGTGGTCAATGGCCCTCCCGCGTGCAGATAGACGCAGTCGAGTGTCACACGCTCCGTGTGCCTGGCGATACAGTTAGTTTGCTCATGCGTCACCGTCGAGTGGTGCTCCGGGCGGCTCATGGGCGACTGGATCGTCGTCCCGCAACGGCATGACGTGCCGGCCGAGACTCTTCTTGATGTCCATGAGGGTCGAGCGAGCTGCGGCCGGGTACACGCCGTCGGGCCGGAGCAACTCGGCGCAGACCCTTTCAGCGATCTGCGCTGTTTGCTCGTATGTCTTTGCGTGGACGGGCCGTCCAAGGCCCAGAACTGCACGGCTTTGCGTGCCTCAGCGCTGACAGCAGCGGAATCCGGTTACCGAGGACGGCCATGGCGTGCGCTTGGCCCCGGCGAACGCTGGGATGACTGTCCCGCCGGTCCAGCGAACTCAGAGTGCTTCGCCGTCGATGCCGCACTCCGTCTCCCCGGCCGTCGTATGCCCAGCGGGTCAGGTAGCCGATCCAGATCACCGCGTGAGCCAGATGCGCCATGTCAACTTCGCCGTACTTGCCCGATGCGCATTTTGAGGGTTTCGGCACCCAGCTGGCATGCGATTCGATCGCCTTGCCGCGCAGCTGATACTGCCGCGCGATAACGCAGGCGTCCGTGGTGTGGAGGTCCGGCTAATTCGCCGGCATCGCCTCGGCCCCGGTCACGCCCGCCGCCGCGCACCTCAACCTCGCGCCGGGCGAACCGGTATGGGCCGCGGTCAAGGCCACTCAAACCCACGCCTACCCAGCCTAAACAACCCGCAGCCGCCGGCGTCAGTCCGGATGGCCCCTCCGCGGACGACGCGGACTACGGCGAAGACGCAACGTTCGACCGGCTCCAGGAGCCGAGATCAGCGGACAGCCAAGCCCACTGGTAACCCAGCGTAGTCACAATGTCGACTCGCTCGGCACTCCCAATCGCCGTTCAGAAGTCTCTGGCACCTGCCCAACGCCATCATGCTCTTGAACCAACCAGTCGACCGAACACAATCGGGTGACGGTCAGCGACCAACCGAGATTCACAGAGGGTAACGTCGGTCCGGCTTCCATCGAGTCCACGTCAACGTCTGACTGCGAGGCAAAGATCAACGTCATCGTCCCAGAGTTATGGGCCGGGCCGGTCACATCGTCCGGCGGCGAAATCCGTCAGCTCATCGAGCCGGAGGCCATCGCGCCTATCGACGCGACCGCTGAAGGCGGGTTGGTTGCGCGCACCGCGCGGCACACGTGGCCGGTCATGGACCAGCCACCGGACGACGCAACCCATCCGCAAGCACTGGCCCTCATTCGCTCCCCGCAAACCGTTGACGCCGCTACGGCGCAATGGGCGGGACAAACTTGGGCAGTGGCCGATCCCGCTGAAGTTTCCGAAGGGATCGCGGATGGCTTCCGGTTCGTTGAGGGCACCACCGACGGCACGCGGGCGGGACTTCGTCGGCCCCAGATCGGGGCCGTACATGCCGTTCTCGGGTACTGGGCGAGCGCGCCGCAGCAGCCCGCGACCGTGGTGATGCCGACCGGCACCGGGAAAACCGACACGATGATCGCGCTGCTTGCCACCGGGCAGGTACAACGCCTTCTCGTCGTCGTGCCGAGCGACGCCCTCCGCACGCAACTGACCCGGAAGTTCCAGACCTGGGGCGTGTTGGCCGCCGTCGGCGCCCTGCCGGACACGGTGCCTTTCCCCGTTGTCGGAACGATCCGGCACGGCTTCACATCAACGGACGAGGCAGTGCAGTTCGCCGAGCGGTGCAACGTCATCATCACAACGGTCGCGGCGCTGTCCCGGTCGGACGATGCGATCCAGCGAGCGCTCGTCGACGAGTGCAGCCACCTGTTCGTCGACGAGGCCCACCACATCGCGGCGGCCTCGTGGGACCGGATCCGGCAGTACTTCGACGATCGGTACGTGGTGCAGTTCACAGCGACGCCGTTCCGCGCCGACGGGCGTCACCTCGGCGGTCGGATGGTCTTCACGTTCCCGCTGCGCGAGGCCCAACGGCTTGGCTACTTCTCCCGGATCGACTACCTGCCGGTCACCGACTTCACCGATCCAGACCGAGCGATCGCCCGAGCGGCGATCGAACGCCTGCGGGCGGACATCGCAGCTGGCCACGACCATCTCATGATGGCCAGGGTCAACACGATCAAGCGGGCCGAACAGGTCCTCGCGATCTACCAGGACCTGGCTGACGACTTCGCGCCGGTCATGGTGCACAGCGGCGTGCGAACGACACTGCGACGAGCCAGCCTGCAAGCCATCGAGCAACGGACGAGCCGAATCGTCGTCTGCGTGGACATGCTCGGCGAGGGCTACGACCTGCCCGCGCTGAAGGTCGCCGCCATCCACGACGCACACAAGTCCCTGCCGATCACGCTGCAGTTCCTCGGCCGGTTCACCCGCGCCGCGTCCGAGCGGCTCGGCGACGCGTGCGTCGTGGTAAACCGACCGGATCCGGAGTACGACGAGACGTTGCGCGACCTGTACGCCGACGACGCCGACTGGAACCAGGTCATCCGGGAACTGGCCCAGAGCGCGACCGGCGCCGAACAACGCATCAGCGACTTCGAAGCAGGCTTCCAACTCCTGCCCGACGAAGTCCCGATCCGCGCCTTGGCACCGAAGATGAGCACGGTCGTGTACCGCACCCAGTGCGCCGACTGGTCACCACTCGGCGTCCACGAAATCTTCCCGGAACAAGCACTGCTCACCCCAACCGTCGCCGTCAACAGGCAGCACAACGTGGCGTGGTTTGTCACCGAAGAGCGCACCCCGGTCCAGTGGGGCAACCTGCACACGGTCGACGAGATCGCCTACAACCTGTACGCACTCTACTGGGACGCTGGCCGCGGCCTGCTCTACATCAACAGCTCCAATACCGACAGCGTGCACCGGCCCCTGGCCGAGGCAGTCGCGGGCGACACGGCGACCATCATCAGCGGCGAGCAGGTCTACCGGGTCATGGCCGGCATCCACCGACCCGTGCCCACCAACATCGGCCTGCTCGACGTCCGCAGCCGAGCCCGCCGGTTCTCAATGCACGTCGGCGCCGACGTCGCCGAGGGCTTCCCCACCGCCGAGGCACAGACCAAAGCCAAGACCAACATCTTCGCCTACGGATACGAAGACGGCTCGCGCGTCGGATTCGGCGGCTCACTCAAAGGACGCGTCTGGAGCAACCGTGCCGCGCGCTCACTCAGCGAGTGGCGAGACTGGTGCGACGCCGTCGGCGAGAAGCTTACCGACGACGCCATCGCCGTCGACGACGTCATGCGCGGCTTCATCCGACCCGTGATCATCAACGAACGGCCACCGCTCACGCTCATCGGCGTCGACTGGCCCCACGCGATCTACGTCAACACCAGCGACGAGACGCTCCTCCGTTTCGGCGGGCAGACGGCGCGACTGTTCGACACTGAGCTACGAGCCGCATCGCACGAACCGCACGGGCCGATCGAGTTCGAGGTCGTGGCACCCGCCTGGACCGCCCTATACACCGCGACCTTCACCGACAAAGGCATCGTCTACAAGCCCGCGCAGCAGCAGGTGTACGTGCAGGCGCCACGCTCCGAGTTCCCCTTGACCGAGCTGCTGGAGCGCGAGGGACTCACGATGTACTTCGAGGACGACACGACGGTCGAACAAGGCGGCGTCCTCCTCCGGCCCGACCGGACCATCGAGCCATTCCCCAAGAACAAACTGACGACCGTCGCCTGGACAGGCATCGACATCAAGAAGGAATCGCAAGGCCGCGACCGGGATCCCACCTCAATCCAGCACCACGTCATCCAACGCATCATCGCCGAACGCGACTGGGACATCGTCATCGACGACGACGGCTCCGGCGAAGCCGCCGACATCGTCGCCATCGCAACCGACCCGCTCGGCATGATCATCAAGCTGGTGCACTGCAAGTACTCATCAGAGCCCACGCCCGGCGCCCGCGTCGCAGACCTCTACGAACTCTGCGGGCAAGCCCACAAGTCCAACGTCTGGAAAAACGCCCCTCGCCTGCTCGACCACCTCATCAGGCGGGAGCGCGATCGCAGAGCCAACCACGGCCACACCGGCATCGAAGTCGGCGACGACGCCACTCTCCGCAGTCTCCAGCATCGGGCCCGGGTGACCAGGGCTCGGCTCGAGGTAACCATCGTCCAACCGGGGCTGTCCGCTGCCCGCGCGAGCGCAGCTCAACTGCAACTACTGGCCTGCGCCGAGACGTACCTCTACGAGACCGCCAACGCACCACTCGAGGTGCTCTGCAGCAGTTAGCGACTCGACGTCAGCGCCCTGGACATCTGGCCGCGCAATGCTGGAATGCCGCAGGCAAGCGTCAACTCAGCCGTCCACAGGCACTCCTCGGTACTCCAAGCGGTCTGCCCAGAGCGGCCGACTATCACGAGCCAGAGCCAGCTGAAGCGGTCTGTCCGTCAGATGTTCTTGGGGATGGTCGCTGAGATAGCGACTGTTAGCGGGCGGTGACCTCCACGTCCGAGGCGATCACATCCTGACCGCGCGGCCACAAAGCGGCGCGGCTTCAAGCAGGGCCGCCTGGTGGTCGAGCCCCTCTGGCGGACGCTCAGCCAGCGCGGGAGACTGAGCGCCGCGACAGTGGGAGCGAGGAAGAGCGGACATGGTTGAGTACTTCGAGGACACCGACATGATGGAGGACGACGAGGGGTGGTGCCACCTGGTCGACGCCGTGTTCGTCGATCCGGAGGACTGGGTTGAAGACGCAAGGATTGCGTTCGAGGACGACGACGCCATGTCCTTAGTTTGCGAAGGGCTTTCTGCTGCCGCCGACGAGCGCGGTCAGCTCCGCTACTTCCGGCAGGACGTGTGGTACGAGCACCACCTGTCCGGGGTCATGCGCACCGAAGAGGACCCTCAGAGCTGGTCGTTGAAGTCCGACCGGTTACCTCGACAGTGGTTTCCGGATTGATGGATCGGCTGTTCTTCACCGGCTGGTTAGCACGGAGCGGCAACGATAGCAAACGGACGGAGAACTGGCGGCTCACCATCCCGCCTGGTTGAAGCTCCGCGGCCGCCGGTCCCGCGGCCCCCTTAAGAACGCCGGTCAGTGTTTACTGACCGGCGCGACGACTCCCTCCACGGCTGGCAATGCACCGAGGGGCACGTGTGGCAGGCCACCCTGCCGAGCCGTCGCGCCGGTGTCGACCTCGGTTGCCCGGTCTGCCAGGTCGCCGCGACGTTTCCGAGGCGGAGGCTTGCCGCATAAGGCGATCCTGGCCCGTTGCTACCGGCGAATCTAATCGTAGTCAAGGACCCGGTCGACCAGAGCCTGCACCTCGGCCGCGCTGGCACGGAAGTACCTCGCGGTCGTGTCGAGCGACACGTGACCCATGAGCGCCTGGATCTGCGCCGGGTCGGCGCCGCCTTCGCGCAGTCGGGTGGCGTAGGTGTGCCGGAGTGCGTGCGGCCGGAGCCCGTCTATGCCGGCCTCGCGACCGGCGGCGAGCACGGTCTTGGTGATGCCCTCGACGGTCAGCGCGCCGCGCTGGCCGAGCCACAGGTGGCCGGGGTCGGCCAGTGCCGCCGCGGTGAGCCGCTCGGCGCGTACGCCCAGCCACACGCCGAGCCGCTCCCGGGCCGGCGCAGGGATCGGCACGGTGCGGACCTGGCTGCCCTTGCCCAACAGGCGGGCGCTGCCGGTGCGGGCGGTGACCGCCACGTCGGTGATCGCGAGTCCGGCGCACTCCTCGACCCGGGCGCCGGTGCCGAGCAGCAGCGCGATGATCGCCGCGTCGCGGGGGCCGCGACGGTCCGCCGCTCGGCGCAACGCGTTTTCTCGTTGGACGGTCAGCGCTTCCGGGGCGCCGGGTCGCGGGACGCGGGCGCGAGTGACCCGGATGCCGATCCGGCCCGGGCCCTCGGCGTAGAGCACGGTGACCGCGGCCAGCATTTGGTTGACCGTCGACGGTGCCGCGCCGTCGGCGAGTAGGCGTCGTCGGTAGGCGGTCACTGCGCCCTCGGCGCCGACGGTGTCGGTCCAGGCGTCGGGGTGCGCGCCGGCGTGGGCGGCGAGCCAGTCGAGGTAGGCGCTGGCCTGCCGGCGGTAGGCCCGAGCGGTGTACTCGGCGAGGGAGGACCGGCCCAAGAAGGCGTCGAGGGCGGCCCGTGCCTTGGTGGCCGGGTTGTCCGAGGTTGGGCGGAGTTGGATGATGCGGGCGGTGGTCACCGAGGGGGCGCTCCTTGCTGGCCTTATTATCCGCCGAGTCGGCGCAGTTTGTTGGCTGGCCGCTCGGCGTCGTTATCAGTCCAGTAGTCTATCCGACTGGGCGGATAATGAAGGTTATCCGCCGAGCCGCGTAGCGGTTGCAATGTGCCACTATGCGCAACCGGCCGCCGCTGTCCGCTCTCCATGAATCTGAGTCGCGTCTCATCAACGTGAACCACTGCAGATCGGAGGCCCTGCTGGTGGCTCAGGTCGTTGGGAACGGACGGCGAGCACGTTGACGACTGTATCAGTTCTTACTAGAATACTTGATATGGCTAAGTATGTTGATATTGCGAACGACCTGCGTGACCAAATCCGGGCCGGGGGGTATCCGGTCGGCACCGCTCTGCCCGGGCTGACCGACCTGAAGGAGCGTTACGGCGTCTCACTCAACACCGTCCGCGGCGCACAGGACCTGCTCCGTAGGGAGGGATTGCTACGTATCGCCCAAGGCGAAGGCGCCTTCGTGATCAAGGCGCCGGAGTGGCGCGTCGCCGACATCCTGGCCAGCCTGCACACTGCCCGCACGTCGCTCGACGCCGCCATCAACGCCTTGGAACGCCACCCGGACATTGCTGCAGATTCCACGGCTCCACTGTAGGAAATGGGTCCGACAGGAGTTGTCGTACACATAGAGTTCTCGACACGTTTCTCGGACGCGTTGAGTGCCCGGATTAGGGGGTCGGCCGGCTGTCGGCGGAGGTGTTCGACAGATGATCGATTCTCGACACGGGGTACGCCGTGACCGGGCAAACGACCGCCTCCGCCGGTCGGCGTCTCGGCTACGCGCTCGCGTTGTAGGTGGCGTACGACAGGACCAGGCGGGCGCGTGCCGTCCTCTAGCACCCAGATTTCAGGTCCGCCAGGGCCACGTCGGCGACCGGGCTCGGCTCACGCTCGGGCGGCACACGCTTGGACCGCTTGGTCTGGCTCATCCGGTGTCTCCTCGCGTCCGACCGCGCGAGGAGGAGCCTCACCAGCGGCTTACTGAGAGGTTCTCCGTTTGACCGAGGCTGACCATGAGTCCGGGTAAGCCGCTTGTGTCGATCGCTGGGCCCACCGCCACCAAGAGGGCCGATTATGCGACAGTGATGCATGCCTGCGACCGGCCCCGCCGACATCGTCCGTCACCAGATCCACACCGTGCTCGACACGCCCCGAATCGCCGATCTGGTCGCGGCCTACTTCCACCCGGACGGCCCGTTCGCCGGCGCCACCTTCGACACTCTCGGCGACAACCCGCCGAACGAGGTCACCCGGGACGACCTGCTGGCCGCCACCCTGCTCGACATCTCCTGGCGTCCGCTCGCCGTCCGCCGGCTGGAGGCCGAACGCGACCACGTCGGCGTCATGCTCGCCCGCATTCCCCTCAACCGGGACCTGTGGGAGGCCACGCCCTCGGAGCTGCAGGCCGCAGAGGACCCCTACCGGTGGCTCGACGGCCTGCCCTACGTCGGCGCGACCATCGCCAGCAAACTCCTCGCCCGCAAGCGGCCCCGCCTCGTACCGATCTACGACACCGTGGTGCAGGACCTCCTCACCACCCCAGAGGACCAGTTCTGGACCACCCTCGCCGACGCGCTCACCGACCCCGGCATGCGCGACGATATCGAACGACTCCGCCCCACCACCGCACCAACCGTCAGCGTCCTGCGCCTGCTCGACGTAGCGATCTGGATGCGCGGTAGCCGCTCCAGCACCGCTCGGGCGGCTCGGGCCGCCACCGGCATCGACGCGGTCGCCGCGCAGGCCAGGTACGCGCCCGGACGGCTGACCGAGTCGGAATAGGACGGCACTGGCGAGCGGGTGCGGGTGCATAGTCACTGACCCCAATGCCGTCGAGGAGGCGTGATGGGATCGGATCACCGTGACCGCCCACATCCAGGCCAAGCCAAGTGCCGTGGCCGACCCCGTTCACACGACGCTGGCGCGCTCATTCCACAGGTCACGCGCCCAGGTCTGCGACTCTTCCCGGCGGCTGCGTTTCTTCGCGTTCCATCCGGTCACGATCGGCGCAATCCCCACTTCCGTGCGGTGCCACTCGATCAGCCGCGACTCCAGGATCAGCGCCTCGGCATGGTCCGTGGTGGGCAGCCATCGCACGACCGCTCCGGATTGCTTGAGCAAATGGATGACCGAGACCTCCCACCCCTCCTCAGGGTCGTACCCATCGATCCAACCCGCGTAATTGCTGAGCCTGCGGTGCAGCGACGCCGCCGACCCGATGTACAGCACCGCCTCCGGTGCTTCGCCGCTGGCCTGGGCCGTCCAGACGTAGGTCCCAGGGACGGCCGGGGCTGGCCCGGACTGCCAGGCCGGCGGCTGGGCGCAGAAGTGTTTCGCCAGTGCCGGTGCTAGTTCCTCGACGGTCAGCACCTCGATCGTCACGTGTGTCGTCATGCCGGGCGAGCATAGTCGTAACGTATCGAATAATGTCAGTCGATACATGGACTGTGCATGCTCTCGCCGGTCGCCCAGAGACGCCGACCTGACTTCGGGCATGCGGGGGACCGCGCCTGGCCATGCGGTCACCCGGAGAAGAAAGCCGCGACCCCGACGTGGAAAGGACGTTCAGCTACCCCGGTTGGCCACTAGGCCGCGTTTCATAACGCGCGGAGCCATTGGTTGATGGCGGCGATGGTGACGGTGGCCTCGAAGCGGACGGCGAGCTTGATGCCCCTATGGATGTCAAGCGGTTGAGGGCTGGGTTCGGGTGATCAGTTGGTAGAGCTCCAGAACGCTCTCGTCGTCCCCGCGCACGCGGGGGTGGTCCCGCGCCCACCACCAGGGCGGTCGCCTCGTCGGTGTCGTCCCCGCGCACGCGGGGGTGGTCCCCTGGAGCACTACGCGCCGCCGCAGAGCCCGCAGTCGTCCCCGCGCACTCGGGGGTGGTCCGAGCCACCGAGCGCGCTCGGTGAAACCGTGACCGTCGTCCCCGCGCACGCGGGGGTGGTCCCGTGTGGCGCTACGAGGCGCGCTACCGCCTGGTGTCGTCCCCGCGCACGCGGGGGGGTCCGCCGCCAGCTATTACGTCGAGCCGACAGCGCTGGTCGTCCCCGCGCACGCGGGGGTGGTCCCATGCGGCCGCCGGGCCGCTGGAACGCCACCAGGTCGTCCCCGCGCACGCGGGGGTGGTCCGTTCATCTGCCAGGACGAGGCCCGACGTGGCAGGTCGTCCCCGCGCACACGGGGGTGGTCCGCTCTACGCGCGGTGCGTGCTGCTCGCCGCGGCGTCGTCCCCGCGCACACGGGGGTCGTCCGGCCGCGACATACCTGCCCACCCTGTCGACTGGGTCGTCCCCGCGCACGCGGGGGTTCGACATGTCGTCCCCGCGCACGCGGGGGGTGGTCCGGAGCTGGGCAAGGCCTGGTCGGGGTTGCAGCTGTCGTCCCCGCACACGCGGGGGTGGTCCCAGCAGCGTGAGGAACTGGTCGCCGTCCTCGATGTCGTCCCCGCGCACGCGGGGGTGGTCCCCCGCCGTTCTGCTGTGTGTGTGGTGGCCGGATCGTCGTCCCCGCGCACGCGGGGGTGGTCCCCGCAAGTGAGCGGGGTCCCGAACACCATCAGCGTCGTCCCCGCGCACGCGGGGGTGGTCCGCAGACCTACACCTCCGCGGCGCTGTCGGCGGCGTCGTCCCCGCGCACGCGGGGGTGGTCCGAAGTGAGACGGGCCGAGACGGCACTCCCCGCCGTCGTCCCCGCGCACGCGGGGGTGGTCCGATGTACCGCACGCGCTTCGTGCCGTAGATGACGTCGTCCCCGCGCACGCGGGGGTGGTCCGATGTACCGCACGCGCTTCGTGCCGTAGATGACGTCGTCCCCGCGCACGCGGGGGTGGTCCGATGTACCGCACGCGCTTCGTGCCGTAGATGACGTCGTCCCCGCGCACGCGGGGGTGGTCCCCAGGTAGCACGGAGTGTCCACCGTGGTACTCCGTCGTCACCGCGCACGCGGGGGTGGTCCCGACGCCGCCGAGGGGTCGGCGCATACGTACTCGTCGTCCCCGCGCACGCGGGGGTGGTCCGTACCTCCGGAACCTCATGGACAACGTCGGCATGTCGTCCCGCGCACGCGGGGGTGGTCCGCCGGGCCGGCGGGCTGCTCGAACGTGAACTGCGTCGTCCCCGCGCACGCGGGGGTGGTCCGGACGTCCAGGGCGCCGACTCCAACAACAACGTGTCGTCCCCGCGCACGCGGGGGTGGTCCCGACGTGGGCGAGATCAGCTTTGCCGACGCGCAGTCGTCCCCGCGCACGCGGGGGTGGTCCCGCTACCTGGCGCGACCGCGGACATGATCACCGTCGTGCCCGCGCACGCGGGGGTCGTCCCCGAAGCCCACCTGCCCGCCGTCGTGTTGGCCTCGTCCCAGGGCACACGGGGCTGGTCTGCGGCGACCGGGACCGCCGAGCTGTCGTACGCGGTCGTCCCCGCGCACTCGGGGTGGTCCGTACTCCGCGACGGAGCCGGTGAGCATGACGTCGTCGTCCCCGCGCACGCGGGGGCCGGTGAAGAATGGTGACCATTCCCCTGCCCTCGCGTCGTCCCCGCGCACGCGCGGGTGGTCCCAACTGGCCGAAGCCGGGGCCGTCATGACCCGGGTCGTCCCCGCGCCGTCGGCCTCACGTCGTCCCCGAGCGCAGAGGGCCATCTCGCCCTCCTCGTCGGTTCCCGGGCCAGGCTGCCCCCAGGTTCAACCAGGCCACTGGCGATGGCACAGCGGAGAGGTCCTTCACCTCCCTCGACTACGTGCGCCTCGTGGCGCACCGTCCTAACCATTGATCTACCCCGTCCGTTGCCGACAACGTGCCTTTGCGCATGCACTCCACGTATTCGTGTTCACTCGCCACTTGAACCCACCCTCGCCGATCGGCAGGCTGACCTGCGCACACAGCAGCGGCGACGACCCCAACTGGGCACCATCTAGCTGCTCGTATACGCTGGTTGATTAGGCATCTCAGCATTGGTAGAGTCTGCGCATGGACACGCGTTTTGCGCGTGTATCCCACAAATGGGGGTTCAAGTCCCCCCTTCGACACGTTAACTCCCTGCCCGGCGACAAATTGGGCGCAACGGATCAGACCGGAGCCGCCGGATCGAGCGAGCATCTGGTCTCGCCGCAGGTCACGACGAGCCGTTGCTGGCGAAGATGGTCGGCAAGCTGCTGGGGCGTCAGTGCAGCCCTGGCAGCCGTGCCGCCGTCGGCGAGCAGTATCCGGATCAGCTCGACCAACTGGTCCTCGCGCACGTAGAGATTGCGTCGGCGGCCACTCGGTCTCGGCTTCACACTCGTATGGCCATGCTGGCAGCGGTAGGCAGGCCTACCATGCGACCAGCACGACTCGAGCCGTCGCCGACACAGCCGGCACCGCAGCAGACCCACAAACTGGTAGTGGCGACCGGCCCGAGGCGCTGGCAGCGCCTGTACCGCCTGTACGGCGATGAAGTCCTGTTCAGAGACCAGCGGCGGATGCGCGATCTGCCTGGACACCACCCACTGCTCAGTAGCCGCCCACCGCTGGGTTTTGAACGGTCCAGGCAGGTGCGGCGGCGTGTGATGGGCGGGCTGGCGGTTCCAGACCTGCCGGCCGGTGTACTTCGCGTTCATCAGGATCGCTCGCACGGTCGTCAACCCCCAAGCGGTCCCGGCCCGGTGCGGGTTGCGTGCCGCGTCGGCCCGCGAGGGGCACGGCACACCGTTGCTGTTGAGCTCGGCGGCGATGCTCGACACGCTGCGGCCGGTGAGCCGCTGTGCGAAGATCCACCGCACCGTCGGCGCGGTCACTGGATCTGGGTCGTAGCGCTGCAACCGCCTCCCCCACTTTGCATGCATCGGGTTCGGGTGCGGCCCGGCGTCGACCAGCCGGTACCCGTACAACGGCCGGCCACCGAGGAACCGACCCTCGTCGCGAGCCTGACCCCGCATCGCCTGCAACGCCCGCCACCGCGCCCGCAACACCTCCCGCTTCGACTGCGCACCCAGCAGCATCACCAACGCCCGATGCGACGCATCACCAAGATCCAACGGGCCATGCGCCTCCGGCAGCCACAACTGCACCCCGCAGGCCTCGAACTGCGGCAGCAACGACAGCAGCTGCGTACCGCAGAACGCCCGCTCGTACTCCCCCACCACCACCGCGTCGAAGCCCCGGTCTGGGTCAGCGAAGCGGTCCACCAACACCGCCGCCTGTGGCCGACCCGGCCACGACAACCGCCGACTCCGCGACGTATCGAAGTACTCCACCACGATCCGACCGTGCCCCGCGATCAACTCCTCGGCCGCGTCGCGCTGCCACCGCCGCGACGACTCCCGCTCCTGGAAATCCACCGTCGACACCCGTCCATAGAACGCGAACCGCAGGCCACCCACGCCATCCGCAGGCCGCCGACGCAAGCGGCCCGCAGGACGCGCCTGGGTCACCCACCGCGTCAGCAGATCATCGCCGCCTACATCGGAATCGACCGACACCTCACGCTCCCGAACCACGCCAGCACTACCGAGTAGCACCGCGGCACCCACCGCGCGTGCCGCCTCGCATGGCATGAGCATGCCGACGCCGCCTTTGCCCGGGCAGGGGCGAAAGTCCCCGTCCGGCCAGGACCACGCAGATTCAGCAGCTCGCCGAACGTGGGGTCCGCCCTGATCGGGCAGCCGTCAACGACCGGATGCCCGAGCGATCGTGGCCCGCGCCGCTCCCCCTACCGACCGCAGCGAGGACCCGGGCCGCGACCGCTATGTCCGTCAGCCGGGACTCATCGCGACCCATTCCCCGATCGCGGTGTAGGAGCGGTAGCCAGCCACCACCGCGCACCCTGCGGCGGTGACCACGACGACCAGCTGATGGCGGATGCCCCGGCGGGCGCGCGGATCGGGCACCCCCGCAGCCATCTGCTGCGTGGAGAGTCCGACCGGTGCGGCCGACAGCGAGGCGATCAGCGATGATGGCGATGCGGGCATGACTCACTTCGGAAGCGATCAACAAGGCATAGAGAACCTCGATGATCTTCTGAACCGGTCATGCCGCCCTGCTACCTCCAGCAAGGGCGCGTCTACACCAACCACCTCAAGCCGGACACCCCATCAAGACTTTGCCGGAGCCCTGGCTCCGACGCCTGGGACGCCACCGACTTGACCGCGACCCCACGGACGAGGAACCGGGCGCCTGAAACGTCGGCAGGTCGAACGGCGCGGCAGCATGACGTTGCGGTTGATGGCCGCCCGGCATCCCGGGTCGTGCGCCCACGAACGCAGCTGTTACCTCCGGCAGAAGTCCTCAATCGGTATGGCAGCGTTGATGATCAGGGCGAAGATGCGCCGATACTCGGCAACCTCCACCGGCTCATCCAGGTAAACGGCGCCGATGTGCGACTCGAGGTAGACGACGTCTGGGTCGTCGGGATCCTCGAATTCCAGGATGCGGAATGCGCCGGCCATGGCGGCGTGTGCGCCGGCCGCGAAGGTCAGCACCTTGATCTGCACATGGTTATGCCGTGCGAGCTGTCGTAGGTGTTGGATCTGCGCCGCCAGCACCGCCTCACCGCCGACTGGACGGCGCAACGCGCCCTCTCCGAGGATGGTGACGACCTGCGGCGGCGACACTCGCGTGAACAGCGCTTTTTGCCGCTGCATCCGCAGCTTCACTTGCCGCCCTACGGCTTCAATATCAGCCGGCTGTTCGGCGCGGAACACCGCGTGGGCGTACTGCTCGGTTTGCAGCTCGCCCGGCACGATCTCGCCGTCATAGATGAAGATGCTGCTGGCGCTCGCCTCAAGCCCTACGTATAGCTTGAACCAGTCCGGCACCACTGGGCTGGCATCCCACCACTCGGCTCGTGAGGTGCCCAGCGCCAGTTCCGCAAGAGCGTCGGCGATGGCGCTGTCGACGCCGTACAGCCAGCACAATGCCCGCACGTTGGCTGGTGACACGGGCACCTTGCCGGTTTCGAAGCGGTGCAGCGTCGGCTCGGAAAAACCGAGCTTCGCCTCAGCAACCTCACGTCTAGTTTTGCCGGTTGCCATTCGCAACCGGAGCAGCCGACGGCCGAGCGCTCGACGAGCCACCCGCTGCCCCGAAACTGGCACTGCTCTACCCCAATCCATCCCCAGGCTAATTCATGCGATATCGGACGCATCTGCCCATAACTTGACAGAGATGCAACTACACGTTCGGTCCCCTCAAGCACGTCCGTGATCGCGCGCCCCAGGCATCTCGAGCACAGATACGTGACGGCGCCCGCCCATTGACCGCGCCTGCATGAACATCTTCTGCTCATCGTCTCAATGTCGACCGGCATGCCGTGACGCAGGCCCGACGCTGCCCACCGGGCAGATGGGCGATGGGTTGAGGACTGCACTGGCGCATGCGTCGCTGCAGAAACGTCTCGACGCTGGTGAAGCATGACTAGCCCGCCATGGCCGGTGCCAGTATCGGCCAGACGTCGAGCGGCCGACGCGGACACGACAGCGTGTCGACGGGCACGGGGTAAGGGAGTCATGCCCTACTTTACGCGAGGGGTGAAAGTTTTCATGGTGAGATCTTGCTTGCATAGCCACATGGCTCTCAGCTAGTGTACACCGGTCTCTCTTTCACCACGAAAGAAAGTAGGTCAACCCAGGCATGCGGGCAAGTGTGGGACCCGGATCTTTCTTTCATAGTGAAAGAGAGGGCAGCGAAGCATCCGACAGACCGGCATCTCTCCCACCGATCGTGGGAGGCTCACTCAGCACACGACAGGTGCGGTCCCTTACGACGTGCCGGCAGCCTCCGTCAACGCTCAAGAAGATCAAATCCGCGCACGATCTCCCAGTAGATGCGGCCACCGATCCAGCGGCAGGTGACGTACTAGAGCTAACGTCAGCAACTGCCCACAACCGATCACCACCGCAGTTCCGCAGGATCAGCCCTCGTCAATCATCCGCCTACCGGTGCGGCACCCACAGACCCCATCGAGTTCCTCGCCCCGGCACAGCGGCAACAAACAGTGATGCAACGACGAGGTCGCATGCACCCTCCCCAGGCAGGTGCTCCGGGAGAACCGTGCCGGCGAAAGCGTACGGGCCATCAGTCGTCCTTTGCCGAGGCATTTCGACTGGTCGTTGACACTGCGCGACCGGCCACGAGGCCGTTTTCAGCGCCGCAACACCGATGCCTTGATCAGCTACGACAACTCGTTGAAGGGGTGCGAACCGGCCAGCCTCTGAAAGCACAAAAGCGACCCGGGACGGCCATCCACTGTGGGTCGCTTAGTGCGCGAATTGACACGCCCGGTCCAACGGAAGTGACACACGCTATGACAACCTTACATTCAAAACGCAACCGGCGCCACGACGACGGCAATGGGGGCGGACCCCCGCCGCTCCCGTTACACTGGCTGGTCATCGCCGCGATCGCCGCAGTGATCGGCAGCATCACGCATCACGAAACCGGCTCACTCGGCGCAGCGATCGCAGCCGGGCTTGGCGCAGCAAGCGTGCTGTACGGGCTGATGCGGCGCCGTCGACGCTGATTGGGTCCGAATCGAGGGCCGCTGGGCATAACTCTTGGCGGCCCTCGATTGGGGTCGTTTGGACGCCAAGATCACCAAGCGCCGAGATCCGCGGCCGTCGAAGCTGGCACCCCGCGCTTGGCGCGTCACCCGCCCTGTGGGGTGTCAATACTCAGCCAAGCCCACGACCTGGGCATTGTCCGAAGCTGGTCTGGCGGTGGCGTTCCGAAGATGAACGCGTTCAAGTTTTAAGACGCGGATCCTGAACGTGTTCAGGCCGATCATGGAGGTCGCTCGAGACGGAAGCCGGAGTGCCAGGCCACGGGCACGGCCGAGTTTTTCGGCACCGTGCGGGTGTCGAGAACTTATCCGCCCAGCTCGCGGTCACTCCGATCACCACATCGGATCTTGCTACGGTCGGCATCCGCAGCATGCATCGGATCGCTATCAGTCACTGGGCGATGATGCCGTCCTGTGTTGCTGCGACGGGCGTACCTCGGCGTGACCAACGCGCTCGCGATGCTCCGACTGCTCTCAATGAGCGATCGGGACAAGGACGCAGAGATCCTCGCCCTCCGACACCAGATCGCGGTCCTTGAACGGCAACTGCACGGTGACCGAGCCCTCGCAGCCGACTTCTTCGAGACCGTCACCCTGACCGGGGCCAGACTGTACGTCCTGGCCGTCATCGAGCATGCCAGCCGCCGCACGCGCATCCTCGGTGCCACCGCTCACCCGACCGCCGCCTGGGTCGCCCAGGCCGCCGCAATCTCGTCATGGATCTCGAAGACACAGGCTGCCGGGTCAAGTACCTCATCCGCGACCATGACGGCAAGTACCCGGCCATGTTCGACACCATCCTCGCTGATGCCGGAATTGCGACCGTGCTCAGCGGTATCCAGGTACCCCGTATGAACTCCGTGATCGAATGCTGGATCCAAACTTGCCGCCACGAGCTGCTCGACCGGACGTTGATCTGGAACCAGGCACACCTCCTGCACGCCCTACGCGAGTATGAACAGCACTACAACGCCCACCGACCCCATCGAGGCATCTGGAACGCCAGGCCGCTGCACCCGCTCCCCGAACCGATCGCCGACCCAGCGACGATCCTCCAGCTTCACATCCACCGACGCGACCGCCTCGGCGGCCTCCGGTGACATCCTCATCCCCGTCATCGGCCGCGACTTCGTCGCCCGAGTCGCCACAACAGACGAAGAGCTGCAGCCCGACCTCCAGGCGCTCCGCGTCGACCCGGACCGGTTCGACCCCTGGTTCGTCGCGGGAGCCCTGTCCCGCAGGGACAACATCCGCACCGCGAGCCGCACATCCACCGGCGGAACGCCCCGGATCGACCCCAAACGACTAACCATTCCAGTCCTGGCCATACACGAACAACAGCAGTACGGCCGAGCGTTCCGCCAACTCGCCGACTTCCGCGCAGCCCTCGAACACGCCGGAGCCACTGGTGCCGCACTCTCCCACGCGATCAGCGAAGGCCTGACCTCCGGCACCCTCACACCCAGCTGACCCAGACGACCAACGCCCGAGCCGACCGCCGTGGCGGCCGGCCAACCCGTGGTTTCCGCGAGGCCCGAGTGCGACAATGCTTTCCGATTCATCGCACTGTTGGATCGACGTCGTCAGCAAGTGAACAAAATCGACAATCTTGAACTTCAACGCGCCAGGTCAGGAAGTGTCGTCCCCGCGGACGCGGGGGTGGTCCTCGGCGGACCGCTGGATGTGTACGCCGAAGGTGGTCGTCCCCGCGCACGCGGGGGTGGTCCGCTCACCCGCCAGCTGGCCCGGATCCTCATGGTGTCGTCCCCGCGCACGCGGGGGTGGTCCGCCGATTCCCCGGAATGCGGTCAGGCAATGACCGTCGTCCCCGCGCACGCGGGGGTGGTCCTTCGCACTGCCGTTCGCTGGTCGCGCTTAGAGCGTCGTCCCCGCGCACGCGGGGGTGGTCCTTCGCACTGCCGTTCGCTGGTCGCGCTTAGAGCGTCGTCCCCGCGCACGCGGGGGTGGTCCTTCGCACTGCCGTTCGCTGGTCGCGCTTAGAGCGTCGTCCCCGCGCACGCGGGGGTGGTCCTTCGCACTGCCGTTCGCTGGTCGCGCTTAGAGCGTCGTCCCCGCGCACGCGGGGGTGGTCCTTCGCACTGCCGTTCGCTGGTCGCGCTTAGAGCGTCGTCCCCGCGCACGCGGGGGTGGTCCCGCAGCGTTCGAAATTCTGAAGAGTGACAAGTTGTCGTCCCCGCGCACGCGGGGGTGGTCCGGATCTGCCGGGGGAACGTCACCTGCAGCGTGGGTCGTCCCCGCGCACGCGGGGGTGGTCCCCGCGTCGGCGTCCTCCAGGCCGGCACGAACTTGTCGTCCCCGCGCACGCGGGGGTGGTCCGCAGCAGGCCGCTGAACTCCAGCGGATCCAGGAGCCGTCCCCGCGCACGCGGGGGTGGTCCCACGACGCGGGCGTGGTGGAGGCGTACCACGCTGTCGTCCCCGCGCACGCAGGGGTGGTCCGTCGGGGTCGGTGCGGATCCCGCCGAGGCGGGGCGTCGTCCCCGCGCACGCGGGGTGGTCCGGTCAACGAGCTGTCCGGCGCCACCAAGGAGGCGTCGTCCCCGCGCACGCGGGGGTGGTCCGCCAGGCAGGATGTCGACGTACACGCCGCCGCCGTCGTCCCCGCGCACGCGGGGGTGGTCCGGGCGTGTACGTCGCGGACAAAACACCCGGAGTGTCGTCCCCGCGCACGCGGGGGTGGTCCCTACGGCGTACCGGTGGCCGCCGGACGGCCGCTGTCGTCCCCGCGCACGCGGGGTGGTCCCAAGGCTCTGCCCGGCGGTACCGACACGAACAAGTCGTCCCCGCACACGCGGGGGTGGTCCGGCGACTGCCGGCCTCGCGGCCGTGGCCGTGTTGTCGTCCCCCGCGCACGCGGGGGTGGCCCTGCACCGGTCCCCGGTGCGAATGGTGCGGACACGTCGTCCCCGCGCACGCGGGGGTGGTCTCTGCAGCGCCTGCCCGGCAGCTACCGCCGCGGCGTCGTCCCCGCGCACGCGGGGGTGGTCCGAGGAGGCCGATCCGCTCGAGGCAGTTCCGGGAGTCGTCCCCGCGCACGCGGGGGTGGTCCTCTCGCAGCGTTGGCGATGAGGTAGGACGCGATGTTGTCCCCGCGTACACGGGGGTGGTCCATTGTCCCGGTCGACCTCGATCAGGGCCATGAGGTCGTCCACGCACGCGGGGGTGGTCCGTGGCGGTGCTGCATCGTGACAACGCGACCGCCGTCGTCCCCCGCACGCGGGGGTGGTCCGCCGGTGGCGAGGAGCACGTCGACGAGCCCCTCGTCGTCCCCGCGCACCCGGGGGTGGTCCGACGATGAAGTCGCTGGAGCCGTCGAAGCGGCGGTCGTCCCCGCGCACGCGGGGTGGTCCCCCTGGCCGTCGGGACGATTTCGGCATACCGGCAGTTGTCCCCGATCACGCGGGGGTGGTCCGATCTCGGGCTCCTCGCGGCCCTGGTAGAAGCCGTCGTCCCCGCGCACGCGGGGGTGGTCCCGTCTTCTTGCCGGTGAACGTCTGGTCGTCGGCGTCGTCCCCGCGCACGCGGGGGTGGTCCTCGCTCCGCGGCGGGAACTCCGCCAAATCGATGTCGTCCCCGCGCACGCGGGGGTGGTCCCAACTGGCCGAAGCCGGGGCCGTCATCATCCGGGTCGTCCCCGCGCACATGGGGGCCCGCACGCCGAAATCTGGGCGCAGCCCGGCGCGGCGTCGTCCTGACGGGGGGTCCAGACTGCGGCCGCGACGCCGCCGTCGGCCTCACGTCGTCCCCGCGCACAGAGGGCCATTTCGCCCTCCTCGTCGGTTCCCGGGCCAGGCTGCCCCCCAGGTTCAACCAGGCTACTGGCGACGGCACGACGGAGAGGTCCTTCACTCCCTCGATTACGCGCGCCTCGTGGCGCACCGTCCTGACCATTGACCTACCGCGTCCGTTGCCGACGGCGGGCCTTCAGAGAGATGCCCGAACCGTCGAGTCCAGACGGCTCACACGGCCGCTGCGGCGGCGAACTGTTCACCACAGCCGCTTGCGCCTCCTTCACCTACGCCACCATCCCGACTAACCCGATAGCCCGCTCACCACGACGACAGCACCGGAGATCTAGGTACGTAGTCGAATGACTGAACATTTGCGCAATCTGAACTACGTGAAGACGCTCGCTTGCGCATGCACTCCACGTATTCGTGTTCACTCGCCACTTGAACCCACCCTCGCCAATCTGCAGGCTGACCTGCGCGCACACAGCAGCGGCGACGACTCAACTGGGCACCATCTAGCTGCTCGTATACGATGGTTGATTAGGCATCTCAGCATTGGTAGAGTCTGCGCATGGACACGCGTTTTGCGCGTGTATCCCACAAATGGGGGTTCAAGTCCCCCCTTCGACACCAGTTTGATACGAAATGTCCGGTCCTGGAGTGTCTGAGCAACCGCTTGAACACTCAGTTGCAGCAGCTGTGACTGTCGACGGTGTTCAAGCGATGTATTGACACTGCTGGCGGGATCAATGGGCCAGGTCTGATCAGGGCGATATGGCCAACATGTCACCAAGATCTTCGAACGATCGGGTCGGTCTCCGCATGCGGCTCAGGCAGCTTCCCCGAGCCCGGCACTCGGCAGTTCCTCGCCTGGTGCCCGGCACCTGATCAGTCCTCGACAGAGTGAAGCCGCAGCAATAGCGAGCCCATACCGGGACGACCGCATGCGATGGACGCTATGACCCGCTTCCGTCCTCCAGGTGCGCCTCACCGACCCTCAACAACTCCGGCGGCCACCGATGACGCCTCATTGCGTGAATGCCAGACGACGCTCAACGTGCAGTTCGACCTGTCGATCGGCAACATCACCATCGTCGTGACCGTGCCCCGGATGGCGGGCCATGTCCCACCCACCGCCCGTGGATAGGACTACCCCAGCGCAACCGCTGCCGACTACCGTCGGTGGTTGGATCCCGCTGGCCCTAAACACTTGCACTGTCAGCACCGCAACGCTGTACCGGCGACGGGTGATCACCGCGCGGCCGGACCGGTCATGACCGGTCACGATCCTGCGGAACGGTTGCGTCGGGCTCATGGGAGCGTCCTGCCCCTCTCGGCTGTTGTCGACGATGCGAGGTCAGCCTGGCGCCCTGCACTTGACTCGGAGTGGACCGTCCGGGGACCGTGATCCACTGTCCGTACAGTCCGTCCTGGGGGAGGGTTGGATGGCTGAGTCCCGCTCGCGTCCCAGCGCCGGGGCCGATCCGGACGGGGGCGCCGCCGCACCGGCTTTCCAGGTTCTCGGTCCCGTGCGGGTGTGGCGCGGCGGCGTCGAGGTCGACACCGGGCCGCCGCAGCAGGCGTACCTGCTGGCGCTGCTGCTGACGCGCGCGGGCCAGCCGGTCGGCGCGGCGGAGCTCATCGACCTCGTGTGGGACGACGACATGCCCACCTCGGCCTTGAACATCGTGCAGAAGTACGTCGGGGCGCTGCGACGGCTGCTCGAGCCGGACCTCTCCGCCCGCAACCCCGGCTCGTACCTGCACCGGCGCGGCGGCCGCTACCAGTTCGACGTCAGCCGGGTGGCGCTCGACCTGGCCGAGTTCCGCCGGCTCCGCGACGAGGCCCGCGCCGCCGTGGACGCCGGCCGGCCTGAGGACGCGGTGGATGCCTACGAGCAGGCGTTGTCGCGGTGGCGCGGGCCCGCCGGCGACGGCCTGCCCCTCAGCGCGGCCGCCGCCCCGGTGTTCGCCTCGGTCAACCAGGAGCTCCTCGACGCCTGCGTCGAGGCCGCGCACGTCGCGGTGCGGGGCGGTCAGGCCAAGCGCATCCTGCAGCCGGTGCGGCTGGCCGCCTGGATCGCCCCGTTCGACGAGACGATCCAGGCGACGCTCATGACCACGCTGGCGTCGTCGGGGCAGCGCTCGGAGGCGTTGTCCGTGTTCGAGACGGTCCGCACGCGCCTCGCCGACGAGCTGGGCGTCGATCCCGGTCCAGCGCTCCGCGAGGCGCACCGGCAGGTCCTCGGACAGGTCGAGCCGGTGCCCGAGCCGCCCGCCGCCGGCCCGCGGGAGCAGCGCGACGGCCGACTGGATCGCCTCGTGGGCCGGCGCGAGGAGCTGGCGATCCTCCGGCAGGCCGTTGGCTCGACCGTCCTCACCAGGGCGCAGGTCGCCCTTGTCGAGGGTCCGCCGGGCGTGGGCAAAACCCGGCTGCTGGCCGAGATCACCGGCGAGGCCGCCGCGAACGGCGCGCTCACCTGCTGGGGCCGCTGCCAGGACGGTGAAGGGGCGCCGTCGATGTGGCCGTGGGTCCGGATCGTCGAGGGTTTGCTCTCGATCGTGCCGGAGGGCGAGCAGCCCCGCTGGACGGCCGGGCTCCGCGGCCTGCTGGAGGGCCCCGAACGCGGAGTCGACGTCCCGGCCCGGCCGGATTCCCGGGCGCAGTTCCGGCTGTACCGCCAGATCGTCGCCCTGTGCGCCGCGGCCGCCGCCCGCCGGCCCGTGATCCTGGTCGTGGACGACCTTCACTGGGCGGATCAGGCGTCGCTCCGGCTGTTCGCGCACCTGGCCGAGTCGCTTCCGGCCCGGAGCATGCTGATCGGCACGCTGCGCGACCATGCCCCGGTGCCCGGCGAGCACCTGCGACGCATGCTGGCGGTGGTCGCGCGGCTCGAGCACCATCGGCGCATCGTGCTCGGCCCCCTGGAACCGGCCGAGGTCGCCGAACTCGTCCGCCAAGAGACCGGCCGGGCGCCCAGCCCCGCCGTCGCCCGCAGCATCCAGGCCCGCACCGAGGGCAACCCGCTGTTCGTGCGCGAGCTCGCGCGGTTTTTGGCCGAGGAGGATCACCTGTCCGACCCGGTCGCCGCGCAGGCCGCCGTGCCGTCGACGGTGCGGGACATCGTCCGGGACCGGATGAGCGGGCTGGACGACCGGGACCGCCGCCTCATCGAGATCGCCGCGCTGATCGGCCGCGACCTCGACGTCCGGCTGCTGGCGAGCGCTTCCGGGCTCGATGTACCGCAAACCCTGGCCCGCCTGGAGGCGCTCGAGGCCATCGGCCTGGTCGAGTCGGCCGCCGGCTCGCTGAGCGACTGGCGGTTCGCCCACGACCTCGTCCGCGAGTCGGTGGCCCGTTCGACGCCGCGATCGGCTGCCGGCCACTTCCATCTGCAGATCGCGGCCGCGCTCGCGCAGGCCCAGGAGCCGACCGAACGCCACGGTGAGGCGCTCGCCCACCACCTGTGCGCCGCGGGGCCGCTCGCCGAGCCGAAGCAGACCGCGCAGGCGCTCATCGTGGCGGGGCGCATCGCGGCGACCCGGTCCGCCTATGCGGCGGCAGAGAAGGACCTCGGCACGGCGAGCCGGATCGCGCGCAATGCCGGGCTCCTCGACCTCGAGCTGACCGCGCTGACCGAGCTGACCGCCATCGCGGGCATCCACGCCGGCTTCGTCGGCGCCACCATGGACCACCTGCACCGGGCCGAGGAGGTGGCCCGCTCGCTCGGCCACGACCGGGACGCGACCGGCTTCGTCCTCACCCAGTTCCTGGCCTACGCCCAGGGCATCCAGCTCGAGGCGGCCGGACGCCTCGCGCGCCGGCTGCTGGAGCGCGGGCGGCACTCCTCGGACCCCGTGGTCCAGGCCTCCGGCCATCACGCGTGGGGCGTCCACCAGTGGAGCGCGGGCAACATCGAGGCGGCCTACCGCAGCCTGAGCCGTTCCGACGTGCTCATCCGGGCCCAGCGCGACGCCGAGCCGCTGCGCCACCGGCTGCAGATGATGACGCCGGTCATGCTGGCGCTGAACACCGCCCTGCACGGCGACCTGGCCGCCGCGCGGGAGCGCTTTGACGCGGTGGAGCGCGACGCCGGCGGGGACCCGTACGCGCTGAGCATCTGGGGCTCGTTCGTCGTCACCGCGGCCGCCGTAGCCGGCGACGCCGCCTGGGCGCGGCGGGCCGCCGAGACGGCCGTCGACGCCGATCCGGACTTCTCCTTCACCTTCTCGGGCAGCTACCCGCGGCTGGCCCGGCACTGGGCGGCGGCCATGGCCGGCGGTGATCCGGCGACGGCGGCCGCCGAGATGGCGCGGATCATCGAGACCACGCTGGTCGACCCACCCCGATCGAACCTGGCCACCTGGCAGGCGCTGCTGGCCGAGGTCCGGCTCCGCGACGACGACCCGATCGGCGCCATGAGCGCGCTGGACCAGGCCGAGGCGTTCATGGACCGGTACGGCGAACGGTACGCCGAGGGGCTGGTGCTGCTCATCCGCGCCAAGGCGTGGCAAGCCGGCGGCGACGGCCGGTCCGCCGTCGAGACGGCCCGGCGGGCGCTCACCATGTCGCGGGAGCGCGGGGCCCTGCTGTTCGCCGCGCGCGCCGGCGACCTGCTGGCCGAGCTTCCCGGCTAGCCGGGAAGCTCGGCCGTCACCGCGTTCAGTCGGCGTCCAGTCGCCATTCAGTGCCGCTGCCTAGCCTCGATCGCATCGCACCGCGAACCGAGGAGAGCCCGCGATGCCTACGCGCGTCAATCGGCAGACCGTCGACCTCGCACCGTATCCGGACCTGGTGGTCGTGTACCTCGGCATGCGCGTCAACCGGCTCTACGGCCTGCGCACCCTGGCGGGCTACGGCCCGCAGATCGGCCGGTCCGCAGACGACAAACCCGAGGGCCTGCTTGCGCACGAGTCGCTGCTGTGGTCGCTGTCCCCCATGCACGTCGGCATCCGCCAGTACTGGCGCGACCTGCCGTCGCTGCTGTCCTGGGCCCGGTCCGAGCCGCACAGGCTCTGGTGGCGGGACTTCCTGCGCGACAGCGGCGGCACCGGCTTCTGGCACGAGACGTACCTGCTGCGCGGCGGCATGGAGGCGGTGTACGACGACATCCCGAAGCAGCGGGGCTTCGCCTCCTTCGCCCCCGTGCAGCCAGCGCGCGGGCACATGTTCGGCTCGGCCGCGCGGGTCGGACGTCCCGAGGACACCGTCGCGCCGGTCGTCACCGAGGAGGAGCTCTACGCGCCGGACGCCCAGCCGGAAACCCGCTGACGGCCCCCGCGGAAGCCAGACGCACCGTGGCCACCCCTTCGCCGTACCTGCAGATCCTGGGTCCGCTGCGGATCTGGCGCGACGGCGCCGAGCTGGACGCCGGGCCGCGGCAGCAGGCGTACCTCCTGGCGCTGCTGCTGGCCCGGGCCGGCCGGCCGACCAGAACGAGCGAGCTGATCGACCTGATCTGGGGCGACGACGTCCCCTCCAGCGCGCTGAACGTGCTGCACAAGTACGTCGGCGCTCTGCGGCGGCTGCTCGAGCCGCTGCTGCCCATCCGCGAGACCGGCTCGTTCCTTCACCGCCGCGGCAACGCCTACCTGCTCGCCGCCGGCCCGGCGACGCTGGACCTCGTCGCCTTCCGCGAACTCGTCGACGCCGCCCGCAGCGCGCTGACCCGGCACGACCACCATGCGGCCCTCGACCACTACGTCAGCGCGCTCGGGCTCTGGCACGGCCCCGCGGGCGACGGCATCGCCGACGGGACCATCGCCACGACGGTGTTCGCCGCCTTGGACAACGAGTTCTACGCGGTCTGCACGGCGGCGGCGGAGCTCGCCGTGTCGGTGGGCAAGCCCGAGCGCGTGCTGGCGCCCCTGCAGCTGGCCGTGTCGATGGCGCCGTTCAACGAACCCGTGCTGGCCGCCCTCGTCGTCGTGCTCGGCGCCGCCGGCCGCCAGGCGGAGGCGCTGTCGGTGTTTCGCCAGGTCCGCGACCGGCTCGCCGACGAGCTCGGCGTCGACCCGGGTCCGGCGCTGGAGGACGCCCAGCGGCGGATCCTCACCCAGCCTTCGGCGGCGCCACCGGGGCGGGCGGCGGACCAGGAGGCCGCGTGGACCGTCGCGGCCACCTTCATCGGCCGGGCCGAGGAGCTCGCCACGCTGCGGCGCATCGTGGAGCGCGCGGTCGCCGGCCACACCGCGATCGGCGTCGTCGAAGGCGAGCCGGGCGCCGGCAAGACCCGCCTGCTGGAGGAGGCCGCCGCCGTGGCCGGCCGGCTGGGTGCGCTCGCCGTCTGGGGCTCCTGCCTGGAGGGCGACGGAACGCCGGCGATGTGGCCGTGGGAGCAGGCCCTGGGCACGGTCGTCCAGAGCCTGCCCCCGGCGGTGAGCAAGCAGTGGCTCACCGGCGAGCTGGGCGTGCTGGCCGGGCGGGACGACGCCACCCGGCAACTGCCCGACGGCAACGCCCAGTTCCGGCTGTTCGAGCAGGTCGTCGCCCTGGTCGGGCAGGCCTCGGCGCGGCGGCCGACGCTGCTGATCCTCGACGACCTCCAGTGGGCCGACGCCGCCTCCCTGCAGCTGCTGCACCATCTGGCGGGGCGGCTGCCCCACGGCACCGCGATCATCGGCGCGTTGCGCGATCGCGCCCCCACCGTCAGCCCGGACCTCTCCCGGGTCCTGGCCGCCGCCAGCCGGCGGCCCGGTCACCGGCGGTTCCGGCTCGGCCCGCTGGGCCTGGCCGACGTGGCCGAGCTCGTCCGCCAGGAGGCCGGCCGGGAGGCCGGCGACGCCGTCGCCCGCGCGATCCACACCCGGACCTCCGGCAACCCGTTCTTCGTCCGCGAGCTGTCGCGGCTGCTCAGCGAGGTCGGCGCGATCGACGGCGACACCTCCGCCGCGGCCGGGGTGCCGTCGACCGTCCATGACGTCGTCCGCGACCGCATGGCCGGGCTCGACGACCCCGCCCGGGACCTGCTGCGGGTGGCCGCGCTCATCGGCCGCGACGTCGACCTCCGGCTGCTGTCCCGCGCCACCGGCGTCGCCGTCGCCGACTGCCTCCGCCGCCTCGAGCCGCTGCACACGCTCGGGCTGCTCGAGACCGGGCCGCAGGACCCGTCAACGCTCCGCTTCGCGCACGACCTGGTGCGCGAGTCGGTCTCCGAGACCGCGACGCAGCAGCAGGTCACCCAGCTGCATCTGCGCGTCGCGGACGCGCTCGAGCACATCCATGCCGGCGACGAGGACGTCGCCGAGCGCCTCGCCTACCACCTGTGGGCCGCCGGCCCCCTGGCGGAGCCGGTGCGCGTCGCGGAGGCGCTGATCCGCGCCGGGCGTCGCGCGGCCGCCAAGCTCGCGTTCGAGTCCGCCAACCGGCAGCTGCGCTCCGCCGTCCAGACCACCCGGGCGTCGGGGCTGATGGAGCCGGAGCTCGCCGCCCTCACGCTGCTCGCCATCGTCGTGCGGCGGCAGTCCGGGTACGACGCCTCGACCTTCGATCTGCTGGAGCGGGCCGAGTACCTGGCCCGGGCCCTCGGCCGCGAGACGGAGGCCGCCGACTTCCTGTTCATCCGCCTCATGGGCGCCTACACCTCCCTCGAGCACGACCGCGCGCAGCTGGCCCGGCGCATGCACGAGCTCGGTCAGGCGTCCGGCGATCCGGCCGTCCGGCGCTACGGCCGCCAGGCCTGGGGCCTGCACCAGTGGGACATCGGCAACATCGGCGAGGCATACCGGTCCTTCACCGAGGTGGACGCCGCCGCGGCCGACGGCACCGTCGCCCCGGACGAGGAGACCCCGCTGCGGCGCGACGGCAGCATTCCCGGGGAGGGGCCCGGCTGGCGGGCGGTCATGACCGCGCTGCACGGCGATGTCGGCGCGGCGCAGGCGTTCGTCGACACCTGGGACAAACCGGGAGATCCGTACGCGGCCTCGGTCTGGGTCTACTACACCACCATGATCGCGTCCATGGCCGGCGACGCCGAGGTGGCGCTGCGGGCCGGTGAGCGATGGGCCGACGCCGGTCTCGCCCGCCTCCGCGCCCAGATCGACCACTACATCCGGCAGAGCTGGTGCTGGGCCCGGGCCCTCACCGGCGAGGACCCGGCCGGCGCGGCCGCCGAGGCCGAGGAGCTCCTGGTCGCCAACCTGCTCCAGCCGCCGCAGTGGGGCGTCGCCTACCACTACGCCCTGATCGCCGAGATGTGGCTGGCGGCCGGGTCACCCGACCGGGCCGACGCCGCGCTCGAGCGGGCCGACCAGGCGATGTGGGACCACGGCCAGCGGTACGCCGAGGGTCTGCTCCTGCTGCTGAAGGCGCGCCTGCTGCAGGCCCGCGGCGCCCCCGTCGCCGCGGTCCGGGCCGCCGCGGAACGGGCCTCCGCGCGCTCGGCCGCCTGCGAGGCGCACCTGTTCGCCCGCCGCACCGAACAGTTCCTCGCCGAGCTTGGGGGTACGACATGACCGCGGCGGCCGAGGAAGCGAGCGGGCTGACGGCCCTGGCCCGTGGGCTCTCGGCGCCGAAGGGCTTCGTCGAGGCCAGTCTGGCCGCGGCGGCCCCCGGCGCGATCCGCCTGCTCGGCGGCATCCCCGCGCCCGAGGCCCTGCCCGTCGACGCGATCGGCGCGGCATCGGCGCGGCTGTGGCAGGACGTCGGCGGCGCGCTCGCGGGGCTGCAGTACTCGGCGGCGCCCGGCTCGGCCGCGCTGCGCGACTGGATCGCGAGTCGGGAGGGCGTCGACCCTCGCCGGATCGTGGTGACCAACGGCGGCATGCACGGCCTCGCGCTGGCGGTGCTGACCGTCGTCGAGCGCGATGCCACCGTCGCCGTCGACGATCCGGTGTTCCCGGGCTTCCTGTGGGCCCTG
The DNA here is from genome assembly GCF_022095675.1 of Dactylosporangium sp. AC04546. Taxonomy (GTDB): domain Bacteria; phylum Actinomycetota; class Actinomycetes; order Mycobacteriales; family Micromonosporaceae; genus Dactylosporangium. The sequence goes on from NZ_JAHYSG010000003.1 coordinate 178,137, forward strand.
GAGGTGGCGACGACGCGGCTCCTGCCCGTGCCTGTCGCGGCCGACGGCTTCGACGTGGAACACCTCGCCCGGCGCCTCGCCGCCGGCGCCCGGATCGCCGCCGCCTACACCGTGCCGGACTTTCACAACCCCGCCCAGGTCAGCCTCTCCGCGGCGAAGCGGCAGGCGCTGATCGCGCTCGCCGAGCGGCACGGCTTCTACGTGATCGTCGACAACCCGTACCGGGCCCTGCGCTTCGCCGGCCGGGACCAGGGCGCCGCGGTCTTCAACGACTCCGACCGGGCGATCCACGTCAACACCTTCACCAAGACCCTCGGCCCCGGCTGGCGCGTGGGGTGGCTGGTGCTGCCCGAGCACCTCGTGGACCCGGTCGTCCGGCTGCGCAACCGTCTCGACGTCCACACGTCCTCGGTGACCCAGGCGATCCTCGAGCGGCTGCTCACCGACGACGCCGGATCGTTCGACCGGATCGTGCGTGGCGCCGTCGCCCTGTACCGGGAGCGCGCCGGCGTGCTGGTCGACGCCCTCCGGGAACACCTGCCGGGCGCCCTGGACGTCGTGCCGCCCGAGGGCGGGCTGTTCCTGTGGCCGCGGCTCACCGACGACGCCGTGGACCCGGCGGCGCTGTTCCGGCGGGCGGCCGCCCACGGCGTGGTCTACCAGCCGGGCGAAGTCTTCGCGGCTGGACCCGAGCGGCGCCGCTCGGCCCGGCACCTCCGTTTTGCCTACAGCGACCGCACCCCGCACGAGCTGCGGGAGGCCGTCCGCCGTCTGGCCCTGGCCTTCGAGGACGTATGAGCAACGATCGGCTCCCCTTCCGCGCGCTCCTGCCGTTTGCCGCCGGCTCGGTCGGCATGGGCATCTGGGTCACCGTGCCGGGCATCTTCCTGCTGTACTTCCTGACCGACGTCCTCGGCGTGCCGCCGCACGTGGCCGGCATCGCACTGCTGGTGCCGAATGTGGCCGACATCGTGCTGCACCCGTCGGTGGGCCGGCTCTCGGATGCGAGCATGGCCGGCCGCGGCCACCGCCGGCGGCTGATGTCGGCCGGCTGCGCCGTGGTGCTCGCCTTCGTGGCCATGTTCGCCGTGCCGTCAGGCCTGACCGGGCCGGCGGCCGCGATCTGGGTCGCGGCGGCGCTGGTCGCCGGTAACCTGCTCTACTCGTGCTACCAGGTCTCGTACCTCGCGACGCCGGCCGACCTGGGCATCGGCTACCACGAGCGGACCCGCCTCATGGGGTACCGCAACGTCGTGATCACCGTGAGCGTCCTGCTCGCCGGCGTGGCCGCGCCGCTGGTCGCCGGCGACGACCCGGGCGTCGGCGACTACACCCGGATGGCCGGGCTGCTCGGCGCGGCCATGTTCGCGGCGCTGCTGGTCGGCATCACCGGCGTCGGCCGCCTCAACCGGGTCGCGCCAGGCCGCCCGGCCGCGCCCGGGCACCGCACCCGGCTGCTGGTGGCGCTGCGCGACCGGCAGTTCCGCATGCTGACCGCGTCCTACCTGACCGTCGCGATCACGATGAACCTGGTGCTGGCCGCCATGCCGTACTTCGCCGAGTACGAGCTGGGCCGCGCCTCGTTCACGACCGTGCTCATCGCGGCGTTCATGGCGCCGGCGGTACTGGCCACACCCGCGTGGGTCCTGGTCGCCCGGCGGTTCGGCAAGCAGCGCAGCCTGCTCGCCGCCCAGGCCACGTTCGTGGCCGGCTCGCTGGTGCTGGCCCTGGGTGCCGCGGCCGGCCTGGCGGTGCTGATCGCGGCCGTGGCGGTGCTCGGCGTCGCGTTCGCCGCGATGCAGCTCATGCCGCTGTCGATGGTGCCCGACGTCATCGCCGCGGGCGGCCCCGACCGTACCGCCGGCGCGGGCGTCTACACCGGCGTGTGGACCGCCGCCGAGGCGACCGGCGGCGCGCTGGGGCCGTACGTGTTCTCGGCCTGCCTGGCGGCGGGCGGCTTCGTGGCCAGCACCGCCGGCGAGCACGCCACGCAGCCGCCCGGCGCGGTGGCGGCCGTCCGCTACGGCTTCACGCTGGTGCCGGCCCTGCTCATGACGGTCGCGATCGTGCTGCAGCGCCGGTACACCTTGGACGAACACGCCCACGCCGCCGCGCCGCACGCGGTCGTCCGGGAAGACGCACTGCAGTAGCGCCGGATTCGTCGCGAAATCGCGGCGAAACCTTCGAGGATTCGCATCCGGAGCATAGGCATTCGGATATTCTGTAAGCCGATCACCACGGGCGGCCGCCACCAGGAATCGTTCGATTCAAAATCTTGCCTGCACGATGACCGCGTGCTCGTGATTCCGCTAGCTCGGCGTTTGATGGACATCGATCAGCCCAGCCACTTGGCGCCCCGCCACCGTCGAGCGACCTCGCCCGCCTATCGAGAAGGAATTCGTGCACGACGCATCAGCTCAACCGAGCGCCCGCACGCGCGGGCTGCGGCGCTTGCGGCTGCTGGCCGGCGCACTGGCGCTGCCGACTGCCACGCTAGCCGTGAACCCGGCGGCCCATGCCGAGGCGGACCGGACGATCACGTCGAACCAGACCGGCACCCATAGCGGGCGAACGGTCGTCCACCTGGGTTCCAACGACGCCTCGGACGGCGATGCCCAGTTGCGCTGGGGGGTCACTGGTCGTCAGCCGAACAACACACGCTCTCACTGGCACACCGGAGCCGGCCCTGCCAAGCACCGCATCGAGTAGGTAGGGGGCGCCGCGATCGCCCGCGCAAACCCTTGAAGAAACGGCGCCTCGTCGATAGGTTAACCGCATGCATCCCTGTTTATGCACGGGTGCTATGGATGGGGGTTCAATTCCCCCTGCGCCCAACACCCCTTCACGAGGTGAGGCCGACCTAAGAGCGTGTTTGAGAAGTGGGTCTGTTTGTCGTCGGGCGTAACCGCTGGCGTCGATGCCGCCAAGGTAGCCGGACGTCCCGGCTGCGGTGTTGCTCATCGGGCCTGACCGACGTGCAGGTCCCGACCGCGTGACCGACCTCATCGGCCGGTTATCGCATCCAACGCCGTATCTTGCCTCGGTGACCTACTTCGCGGACCTGACGCCCTACGCGTACTCGCACTTCGACTACGACACTGTCAACCACGAATGGGGCACGCTGGACTACCGACCGCGGTACGAGCGGCTCAACGTTGGCTGGCTGGACGCCTCGCAGCCGTTCGACACGGGCCCGGTCTCGGACGGGTTCGCCAGCGCGTTGCTCGACGTCATCGGCAACCCATCCGTCAACGAGACGCGAGGCCTCCACAGCTGTGAGTTCTGCCCGCAGGACGCGAATCCCATCGCCGATCCGCGGCCAGACGGGCGGCCCTGGCTTGCGTTCCGCGAGATCAGGGTGCCGGCCCGGCCGGGCGTGATGTTCGCGGCGCCAGCGCTGATCTGGCATTACGTCTCCGCTCACGCCTACCGGCCGCCCGCGGAGTTCGTCGAAGCGGTACGGCGTTACGACGCCGGCTGGGCCACCGAGCCAAGCCCCTGGATCCCGCCCGACGCAGAGCGCGAAGTCTGGAACCGGTCCCCCATCAACGTCATGATTCCATGTGGGAGCTGCGGTCAGTCGTTCGAGTTGCACTTCACCCCGGTCGGGCCTGAACACAGCGCACCTTCGCTGGCCAACCAGCAGCTCAGACAGCAGTGTCCCGACCACGACGGCAAGGAGTGGGAATTCTGGGACAAGATCCGATGAGGGTACGTCGGCGCGCCTACCTGGCCACCGATGTCGATGCCGCCAGCGTGGCCGGATGCTCCGGCCGTGGCGGTACCCCTCAGACCTGACCGACGAGCAGTGGGCGCTGGTCGGGCCGCTGCTCCCAGCGCCCAAACGCGTTGGTAGGCCGGAAAAGCATCCACGCAGATCCATTGTGGACGCGGTTCTGTTCGTGGCCCGCACCGGCTGCGCCTGGCGGTACCTGCCCGGCGACTTCCCGCCATGGCAGACGGTCTACTGGTACTTCAAACAGTGGGAAGAGTCCAAGGTCACCGAGGCGATGCTCACCACGCTGCGGGAGCGAGCGCGGATACAGCAGGGCCACAACCCGCAGCCCAGCGCGGGCATCATCGACTCCCAAAGCGTCAAGGGCGCCGACACCGTCGGGCGCGGCAGCCGAGGCTACGACGCGGGCAAGAAGATCAACGGCCGGAAACGGTTCATCGTCACCGACACCCTCGGCCTGCTCACCAACGTGGTCGTCCTCGCCGCCAGCGTCCAGGACCACGACGGCGCCAGGACCACCCTGCTGTCCATGTACCTGGCCGCGCCGATCCGGTTCGTCTTCGCCGACAGCGGCTTCACCGGCAAGCTCGTCGACTGGACCACCAGCATCCTGCGCACCACGCTGCACATCGTGCGCAAACCCGAAGGCCAACAAGGCTTCGCAGTCATCCCGCGCCGCTGGTGCGTCAAGCGGACCCTGGCCTGGCTCACCGCCCACCGCCGCCTCGCCCGCGACACGGCGAGCGACCGCGTCGAAATGCTCGGAGTCACGGACGGGCACGGCGAGCGCTGTCGACCACGCGCGCCTCGTTGACGCCGGGGTCGGGCGAGGCCGGCGTCAGCTCGACGACGGCGCGGGCGTATGGCACCCAGTCGGGGAAGCCGTGCGGGTCGACCGCGATCCCGGCGCGGTAGCGGTTCCGCAGCATCGGCGAGGCTGGATGGATCACCTGGAACGCGTAGCGACCGCCGGCGATCATGCGCTGCACCCTCCCCCGTCCCTGGAGCCCCACGCCGTGACTTCCCGGTTCGAGTCCATCGACGTTAAGCTACCGCCCGTTGGCCCACGCCGGTTACCCGAGCCGGCCGCTACCGACCACCGAGAGGCGCCGCATGCGACGCATTGCCGCTTTGGCCGTCACGCTGCTGCTCACGCTGAGCGGGTGCGGCACGCTCGGGAGCGGGGGCGGCACCGAGCCACCGGCCGACCAGCGGGTCTCCCACGAGGTCTCCTATGACCTCTTTCACTCCGGCGGGCCGGGCTTCAAGCTGCTGGTGAGCTACACCGACGCGTCCGGCCGGAACGCGACGGCCGAGACGCCCACCGGGACATGGTCGCAATCGGTGACGTTGCAATACCCGGACGTGACCACGGTGACGTTCGGCGGCCAGGCGGCGCCCGACAGCGGCAACCAGCCTCCGCTGGGCAGCCAGATCCCGTCGACGACGTGCATCCTGTGGGTCGACGGCTCGATCGTCGCGCAGCACCAGTCGCTCCAGCCCACCTGCCAGGCCAAGCTGACCGCCTCGGTGGCGCCGCCGAAGTCACGCTCGGCGTCGCCGTCGAGGTAGCGCTCAGCCGCCGACCTCGACGCGCGTCACCACGGCGGCCGCGCCTCGTGCGGGCCCGACGGACAGCAAACCTGGGTGTTCAGACTGCTGGTCGAGCCGAACACCCGCTCGTGTACCGACATCGACTGGTCGACGTTACTGCCCGGCGACCGGTTGACGGGTTGGCTATCGCCAGATCCTCAGCGCAGGATGATGACCATCGACCCACTGAGCGGGGCAGACGGACTGAGCTTCTTCACGTAGGCCGCGATCCGCTTCTCGGCTGTCCGTCTACCGATAACCGACCGTAGCCGACGGTGCCGAGCTTCGACCCCGACGGTGGCCATGGAAGAGGCTCAGCATCCGCGGCCTCCGCAGCCCCGCCGAGTCGAGCGGAGCGGTCAGCCGACCAATGGATGCTCACTCGGGGCCTATGAACGAGGTTCACGTCCGGTTGCTGACACGTGGTCTAAGGGACGTCTCGTAACCCTGAGCTCTGTCCACTGAGGATGATCGCCGATGATGTCCGGGTGCAGGTGATCTCCGCAGCCCGTCCTGAGTGGATCTTTCCGTTCACCGGACTACAGCCTGCCCAGTTCCGCAGGCTGGTCCGATTGGTGGCCGAGCGTGGTGGGGACTCGATCGCCGACGGGCGGCCGGGCCGGCAGCGGGCGCTCAACCTCGCCGACCGGGTGCTGCTGGTGGCCGTGTACTGGCGCACCAACCTGACCATGCGGCAGATCGGTCCGCTGTTCGGGGTGTCTCACTCCGCCGCACACCGGGTCATCGACACCCTCCGGCCGCTCCTCGCACTGGCCCCGGTACGGCGGCGGCCGGACGACCAGATCGCCACCGTCGACGGCACACTGATCCCGACCCGGGACCACCACCTGGCCACGCGCAGCAAGAACTACTGCTGTTGCCCCGGCACCCGCGGCTCAGCGATGCTGCGCACCGGCGGCGACGTCGTCGCGCCGTCCTCGGCGGCCGCATCCGCCAGCCCGCAAGCCAGCGCGGCCGGTTCGACCCAACGCGCCGTCGGCGCCGTCGGCCTCGCCATCGGCGACAGGCTCGCCCGTCCCTCCCGAGACGGTCATCGTTTCGTAAGATCCCGCCGGCCGGTCCGGTCGTAAGGTCAGGGCGTGCTGCGCTACCGTCTTGCCCTACCTTGGGTCACCGCTCTCGCTGTGCTGGCCGGATGTGCCGACGACACCACGTCGCCCGTCGTCGCGGACGCCCCGCCGGCATCCGCCGTGGGCGCTGCCACCCCGGGCGTGACCGCGGCACCGCCGTCCGGCTCCCCCACCGCCGAAAACGTTCCGCCCACGCTGGCCTTCAAGGCCAAGACCCTGAACGGTACCGAGTTCGACGGCGCGACCCTGGCCGGCAAACCGGCCGTGCTGTGGTTCTGGGCGCCATGGTGCCCGACCTGCGCTGGCCAGGCCAAGGGTGTCAAGGCCACCGCCGAACAGCTGGCCGGGAAGGTCAACGTCATTGGTGTCGGCGGCCTCGACGACGAGGCAGCGATGCAGCGGTTCGTCACCGAGTGGAAGCTCGACGGTATGCCACACCTGTCCGATCAGGCGGGCACTGTGTGGAAGCGGTTCGGCGTCACCGCGCAGAGCACGTTCGTGCTGCTGGACAGCACCGGCGTCGTGGTACACAAGGGTGTCTTCAGCGGCGAGGACCTGCTCGGCCGCGCGGGCAAGCTGACCTGAGGTGGCCTGAGGTGTCTGATCTCGGGCTCGCCCTGGCCGCCGGGCTCGTCGCCGCCGTCAACCCCTGCGGGTTCGCGCTGCTGCCGGTGTACCTGACGCTGCTCGTCCTGGGCGAGGACAGCCCGTCCCGGCCGGTGGCGGTGCGCCGCGCCGTCGCCGCCACCGCAGCGATGACGCTCGGGTTCGTCGCGGTGTTCGGTACGTTCGGTCTGGTTGTCGCGCCGGTCGCCGGAACGCTGCACCGGTTCCTGCCGTGGTTCACGGTTGTGTTCGGCCTGCTGCTGGTGGTGCTCGGCGGGTGGCTGGCCGCCGGACGGCACCTGCCGTCGTTCGGGTTGCGTCCGGTCCGCGGCCCGGCGCTCCGGCGCTCGGCCGGGTCGATGGTGCTGTTCGGCGCGGCGTACGCGCTGGCATCGCTGTCATGCACCGTCGCGCCGTTCCTGGCGATCGTCGCGTCGAGCTTCCGCGCCGGATCGGTGCTCTCCGGCGTCGGGCTGTTCGTCGCGTACGCCATTGGCATGGGCCTGCTCGTCGGCGTAGCAGCGCTGGCCGTCGCGCTGGCCCGCCCGGCCGCCGTGACCCGGCTGCGCCGGTTCAGCGGCGCGCTGTCCCGGGTCGCCGGCGCGGTACTGCTCGTCGCCGGTGGATACGTGGCCTACTACGGCTGGTACGAACTGCGCGGCGACGTCGACGACCCGGTCATCGAGATGGCGCAGACCGTGCAGCGGCGGCTGGCGGACGCGGTCGACGGGCTAGGTGCCGCACCATTCGCGGCGCTGTTCGGTTTGCTGCTGGCCGGTGCGGTGTGGACGAGTGTGGCCCGCGCGCGGCGCACGCCCCACAGGTCTGGGGCCGCTCCCCGACCGACCGACGACCGGTGAACCGAACGGTACCGACCGCCCGGTGCGCTACAGCAGGGCGGCGACGCAGGCACAGGGCACAGAACTATGTAGCGCCGATCTGAGCAGGCACGTGCAGCTCCCACCAACGCCGCCCGGGCACTGCGGAGATCCGTAGGCGCCTTCCATCGCGCGGCCGGCACTCCGGGGTGAAACTCCTCGCGCTCAGCGCAGTCCGATGTCGCTCAGCCAACGTTCGACCTGAGGCTGGGCGTCAGGTGCTTGCTCGCCTCGTACCGCCAGGCCATTGCCGATCGTCGAATCGGGGCACAGCTCGGTGTAGTCCTCGATCGTTCTGCCCAGACCGCTGACGGCGTACGTGACGAACGGGTGGATGGTCTTTCCGGTCAGATCGGCACTTCCGGCGAAGGTACGCATGATCATGGGCGGGCGGACGTTCCAGATGCCGCTGCCGAGGAGCACGACGTCGTAGCCGGTCATGTCGGGTACGGTCCCGGTTATCGCCGGGCGGGCGTCGGCGTTCTGTTCGGCGACGTTGCGGTCGACCGTCGCGCGGTAGCTGTGTGGGTACGGGTCCGCGGCCTGGATGCGGTGGACGTCGACCCGGGCCAGTGAGGCGATCATGTCGGCGACGACCTGGGTGTTGCCGACCTCGATGTCGCGGGTACCGCCGTACCAGTAGTTCTCGCCGGCTCGCGAGAAGTAGGCCAGCAGCACCCGCGGCGGCGACGAGCCGGGCGCCGGGGCGCCGGCGGCGGTGGTCTGCGTGCCCGGCGGTGCCGAGGTGGGGCTGCCGCAGGCCGCTGTCGCCGCGTTGAGCAGGACACCTCCGCCGAGCAGCAGGGAACTGTGCAGCACAGCACGACGATTCATGACGAGAGCCTCAGCAGTCGTCTGCTCACTGCTCGGGGATCGGCCGGCCGAAGCTGGCCAGGGTGATGTCAGCGGGTTCCGGGCCGCCGCGCTTGCCGGTGTCCAGGTCGTCGATCGCGGCCAGTTGCTCATCGGTGAGGTCGAAGTCGAAGACGTCGAAGTTCTCCGCGATACGCTGCGGGCGCACGGACTTCGGGATGGCCGAGCGGCCCTGCTGCAGGTGCCAGCGCAGCATCACCTGTGCCGGTGTCTTGCTGTGCGCCTTGCCGATCTCGCCGATCACCGGGTCCTCGATGGTGCTGCGGTGGCCGGTGTCGCGGTAGAAGGTGATGCCGCCGATGGGCGCCCATGCCTGGGTGAGGATGCCGTGCTCGGCGCCGAAGGCCAGCACCTCTCGTTGGGTGAAGTACGGGTGCACCTCGATCTGGTTGACCGCGGGCACGACCGTCGCGTGGTCGAGCAGTGCCGTGAGGTGCTCGACCATGAAGTTGCTGACCCCGACGGCACGGACCTTCCCGTCGGCGTACAGCGTCTCCAGCGCCCGGTACGCCTGCAGGGTCTTGCCGAACTCCGACGGCAGTGCCTGGTGCAGGATGAGCAGGTCGATCTGGTCGACGCCGAGTTTGCGGGCGCTCTTGTCGAAGCCGTGCAGCGTCTGCTCGTACCCGTAGTCGCTGATCCAGATCTTCGTCTCCAGGAAGACCTCGTCCCGGTCGATGCCGGACGCAGCCACGGCCTCGCCGACCTGCCGTTCGTTGCCGTATGCGGCGGCGGTGTCGATGTGCCGGTAGCCGGTCGACAGCGCCGCCTCGACCGCCGCGCGGGTCTCGTCCGGCGGCGTCTGGAAGACACCGAACCCGAGGGCGGGCATCTCGACGCCGTTGTTCAACGTCAGCTTGGGCACAGACATGTGGAGTTCCTCTCCGGAGTCGGTCGACGCCTCGACCTCAACGGTAGGCACGCCGAGGGCGACCGAGGGAGGTTCTGTCGTTACCTCCCTCGGCGGTCGGGCAAGAAAGTCGCAGGATGTCGTAGGCCCATGCGGCGAGTTGGTGGGAGTCGTGGTCTGCGCGGTCCGCGGCTGCTCGGGGACGAATCCGTCGCGTAGGCCGGTTGACATCCCGATCACGGCCTCGGTAAGTCCGGCCGTCATCCCGGTCGCGCGCAACAGCTCGCGCATGGCGTCGTCGGCGATCTGCTCGACCGTCAACGCACGCCCGGTGGCCGCACTGACGATCTCGGCCGCTTGTACCCAAGTGAGATCCGCGGTGACGCAACCAGTACGCTCTCACTCGCATCGGGGACAGCTTGACATGGGGGAAGGTCGATGGAGCCGGATCGCGAGCAGGTGGAGCGGGTCACCGCGGACTTCGAACGTCGGCGGGCCACAATCGAGGCTGCGACCGCCGACGCCCTCAGCGGCCAGACCGTGCACGAGGCCGAGAGCGGCCACATCCGGGTCACCGTCGACGGCCGGTTCCGCGTCGCGGACCTGTATCTGAGCGCGTATGCGGTCCGCGACCCAGAGCTCGGTGCGCTGATTGCCGCGGCGGTACGTGACGCGCTCGAGTCTGCCGAGGGGAAATTCCGGCAGACGCTCCTCGGCGACCTGGACCCGGCCACCTCAGACCTGCTCCAGTCCCTCGAGGACCTGAGCCGGATGCTGCAGCAGAGCGGCGCCGCCGCGCTGTTCCCGAAGACCGCGCCCGGTGGCGCGACGACCGCCGCCGGCGCCCGCCTGGAGAAGGTGCTCAACGACCTGCCGGACCGTGTGGCGCAGGCGCAGGAGAAGGCGGGGGGGTTCGCCGGCCGCGAGTTCACCGGTGAAGCCACCGACCAGTCGGTCGTGGCGACCGTCGACGGCGGCGGGAAGCTCGTCGAGGTGCTGCTGTCGGCGGCCGCGACCCGCCGCCTGGACAACTTCACCCTGGGCGAGCGGGCCGCGGAGGCGATCAACGCGGCGCTCGACGCCCTCGACAGCGCCCGCGCCGCGTTGCTGTCGAGCGAGGACGAGCCGGATCTGCACGGTGCGGAGGAGCTGTTCGCGTACCGGATGGACCAGCTGCAGCTTCGGCTGGACTCGATCGAGTCCAGCCTCCGCGGCATGGAGTTCTAGTTTCCGGCGCGCGTCTTACTCCGCGGCGCGCTGTGTGTCCTACTTGGCGGCGTCCTGCGCGTCGTCGACGTGGCCTTTTGCGGCCTTGGCGTCCTCGCCGATCTTCAGCGATGAGCCGCCGGGCAGCGGCACGTTGCCGCCGAGGACCGTCGCGTTCACGGCCGCGTACGCACCGGCCCGGGCGGAGAACGCGCCCGCCTTCGCCCAGCCCTTCGACGCCTTGTTGAGCTTGTCCAGCATCTCCAGCAGCGTCTTCATCGCCTTCAGCAGGTTCGCCACGCCGCGCAGGACCTGCGCGATCTGCTTGAAAATCCGCGCGACCTGCATCAAGATCCGGGCGACCTGCGCCGTGACGTTGAGGATGCGGGTCAGCGCGACGATGCCCGCCACGATCTGCTCCGCGACCCACGCCAGCATGCTCGCCCCGAACGTCAGCGCCGCCAGGGCCAGCTTCACGACCAGCGTGCCAATCGCGAACGCGATCAGCGTCACGATGATGTCGATGATGAGGTTGGCGCCTTCGACGCACGCCTCCGCGGCCGCCTTGAGCACCTCGTCGGTCTTGCCGGTCGCCTCACCGATGACCTTCAGCTTCTCCTCGATCTCGGCGGCCTTGTCGGCGAACGCCTGGTAGCCCTCGCCATCCCAGGCGCCGGCGAGCTTCTGCCGGTCGGTCTTCTGCTTCTCCGAGATCTGGATGATCTGGTTGCTGATGTCCACATACCGCTGGCCCGCTCGGACCAGGTCCTGCGGGTCGCCGGCGACGGCCTTGAGCATTTCATTGGCCGGGTCGAACACGGGCCGCAGCACTTCCTGCACCGGGCCGGGCGCGGAGCTGAACCACTGCTCCAGCTTGTTGGCATATTCCGCGCTCATCGGATTCCCTTCCTGGGTGCGCGCCGGGTCATCAGTCGGGGACCCCGTCCAGAGCCCGATTGATCGCGGCGAGGTCCTCGCCGATCTTCGCCTCGCCGTCCAGATACGCGATGGCGACGGCCCGGATACCGGCGGCGACGGCGGCCATCGCGGTCGCCGCGGACGTCACCGCCTCCTCGCACCCCTCGACGTGCTCGTCGTAGGCGTCGTAGATGGAGCTGCCGAGGAACGGGATGTGCCCGAACGCGTCCCGGTTGACCCGGATGTCGGTCATCTTCGAGCGCAGCTCGTCATACGCGGCGCGCCGGTCGTCTGACGTGCCGGCGAATGTCTCCAGCACCGGCGGATCAACCTTGAACCCTTCCGCCATCGATGCCCCCTCTTCGTCGTCGTGCGGCCGTCCGGGCAGCCTACCGACCTGCGGCCGGTTTCGTGTGCCCGGCCAGCGCCCCGACGATCGCCTCCGCCCGCTCCGTGCCGAACACGCCGGTCATCAACGCGAGCTGCGACAGGTCGACGAAGTCGATGACGACTCGCCCCCGCTGCAGGAACTTCCCCGCCCGCTGGGCCCGCAGCACCGCCCCGACCGGCAGCACCGCCCGCAGCCGGAACGCGACCGGGTCGATGTCCATCGTCGCCAGGATCAGCCGCCGGTCCGTGACGACGCAGTGCGCCATGCTCGCGTCCCGCAGCGGCTCCGCCAGCCGCGCCGCACACGACCCGACATGCCCCGCCGCGGCGACCCCGCCGAGCGCCTGCTCCACGTCGAACCGGATGACCGAGTCGGCACCAACGAGCACCGCCACAACCCGCTCCCACGCCCGCTCCGGCCGCGGCTCCGCCCGCAACGCCGCCAGCGCCGACTCCCGCAGCCGCCCCGGCAGATACCCGACCAGCCGCTCCATCTCCTCGGGCGACCGCTCCAGCCGCTCACTGCCGTACGCCTGCTGACAGTGCGCAACGGCCAGCACCTGCTCGCCGCCACCTACAAGCGCCGCAAGCTCCGCCCGGTACAGCTGAATAGGATCCACGCCCGCATCGTATCCACCGCGACCCACCGCACCCGCTCCGCCGTTCGCTACGCTCGGCCGATATTCCGCGAGGCCCGATCCGACGACTCCGACCAGCGCACTGGCCTGCCGTGCCGCTTGTCCTCGACCATCGCAGCTGACGCGACGAAGAGCTTGGGCGAGTTCATCGAGCTACGTTACGGCGTGGCGCACCGGGGTCCTTCCGAACATGGATGGCAGCGTCGTCTTGCGAAGGCAGGACGGTTTGCGAGGATCACCGAGTGCATGATGGTCAACAACAAGAAGCCACTCGGGCGGTCGGGCCGACGGACGGAACCACGGTAGTTCCTGAGACGGTGCCGAGGCCGAACTCCAGGGATGGCCCTGGAGCAGGCGCCGTGGCTTGGTGCCGGCGGTTGACGCGTCTACTCGCGATTGCCGTGGTCGTGGTGGGCCTTACCGTGGTCGGTCTGCGTGGACGCCTTCCCGCCCTCAGCGACGTGGTGGACGCGTTGGTCGACGCCGACTACGGCTGGGTCCTGCTTGCGGTGTCGCTGCAGCTTGCATCGATCGGCGCCTTTGTGCTCCAGCAGCGACACCTGCTGCACAGTTTGGGTGTGCATCTGCGGCGCGGCCGCGCCTTTGCGATCATCTTGGCCAGTACGGCTGTCGGAATCGCCGTGCCCGCGGGGGCCGCGGTGTCCACGGCCTTCACCATCAGGGAGTACCGGCGCGTCGGTGCCACGAGGGAGATAGCCGCCGCCTGCGCAATCGTGTCCGGACTGGCCTCGATCGGAGGAATGGCCCTGCTGTACGTCGGCGGAAGCCTCGCATTCCTCGCCGGCAGCCCGGCGGGTTTGAACTGGCGACCGTTGCTCATTGTCATCGGGCTGGCCGCGCTCACCCTCGTCGCCATGGTGATCGGGCGTCGGCATCTGCGCAGACCGTCGCCGGGCGAACGTGAAAGCGGCGGCAGCCGAGCAGCTCGCTACGTGCGAGCCGTTCTGAGGTCGGCTCGGGAAGCATGGCGGGCAGGCGCTGAAATCAGCGCACGCGACTGGGCGGCTGCGCTCGCATACGCCACCATCAAATGGTTTGCCGATCTGATGTGCCTGGTCGCCGCCGTCCGAGCGCTTGACCAGCCGGCGGGTGTGACGGCGCTCGCCGGCATCTATCTCAGCGTTCAGATCGTCCGGCAGGTTCCCCTCACCCCGGGAGGCATCGGTGTCATCGACGCTGCGCTGGTTGCCGGGCTTACCGCCACGGGTGCGAGCACGACCAGCGCGACTGCCGCCGTCCTGATCTATCGATTGCTGTCCTGCTGGCTTATCGTCCCGGCCGGTGGCGTAGCCGCGTTGGCGCTGCGACGCGCCCCCAACACATCGATCTGACTGCCGATACTCACAGGGGCATCGCACCGCGTCGGTCGACTGCCATCCGAATAGCCAACACATCTTCATCCCGCTGGCCGTGGGTTGACCAGGATTGGTGCACAAAACTGCCGCATACCGTTCGTCACTCGAGCAGCGTGTACCGCACCCGCTGTCCCGCTCGATCACCTCCGCGACCCGGGCCAGAGTCCACATGTCGGCGCCGTACCCGTCGGCCTTCGGTCCATCCAGCAGCGCCGCTCCATCACGGACAGCTGCTCATCTGATAGCCGCGGAGTCCGGCCCGGCCTTGCAGCGCCGGCCAGGGCGTCCCGGCCATCGGCCTGCCACGTCCGATGCCACCGCGACGCGGTCTGCGTCGACACCCCGAATTCGACGGCCGCATCCACCGGCCGACGGCCGGTCTTCATAAAGTGAAAATCGTCAATGAACCGGCAACGCTTTTCAAGCGTCGACCATCGTTGGTCATAGCACAGGACGAGATCGGAATTTTCTTCGGCGTGACGGGTGCTGGCATCCGTCAACGGGTCGGTCGGGTGGACGATCGGCGCCGGTTCGGCCTGGAACCGCGGACGTATCACCGTGAGACGCGCTGCGGCGTGCACGATGAGGGCTGGGGTGGTGTTGCCGATCCGGGTCGGCTGTTCGCGTGGGCCGGTCGGCCAGAACGCGCACGGGCCGAGGTTGCGGGTCTGCGGGGCGAACCTCGGCTCCTGCACCATCGCCGCACGGATGTCCTCACGGTACACCGCGGGGTTCCGCGACGCCGGGACGTCACCGCAGAGGATCGCCGCCTGGACGCTGCCGGTTGCCGACTCCGCGCCGGTCAGGACGAATGCAAGGACCTCGGCGAGCGACGGTGTCGGCTCGGCGGAGCCGGTCCGCACCGCCGAATCGAGCACCCGTACGGATGCCGCGAGGTCGGCATTGGGCCCGTCGCGATCGTCGGCGACCCCGTTGAACAGGAGGAACCGCACCGTGGCCGGGTCAACGCGGAAGGCGCCGACCTGCACGGGACGCCGCTCGGCCGCAGCGAGAATGCCGTCCAGCGTGGACAGCACCGCGGTCTCGGTCGCGCCCAGCCCGTACTCGGCGTGGCGCCCAGCCGTCCAGGCTGCCCAGTCGTGCAGTGCAGCCTCATTGGCACGGCCGGTTTCGCGCAGCAGCGATGGTCCGTACCTGCTGGGATCGACCGCGCTGTCCAGGACCATCCGCCCGGCACGGGTGGGGAACATCTGGGCGTAGACGGCGCCGAGATAGGTGCCGTACGAGTAGCCGAAGTACGACAGGGTGGGCTCGGCCAGGGCGGCTCGGATCGCGTCGATGTCGCGCGCGGTGTTGCGGGTCGTTGCATACGGCAGCAACCCGCCCTGTCGAGCGGCGCAGCGACGGGCCAGGTCGGCCTCGAACACGGCGGTGCGCTGGAAGCTCTCACGGTCCGGTCCACCGGCCCGCGACCAGGTGCCGACCGGCCAGTCGCAGTCCAGTGGGGTGCTCCGGCCGACGAACCTGGGATCCATCCCGATCAGGTCGTACCGGGCGCCCGCGTCGCGAAGCCATGAGTTCGTATCTGTAGCTGGGCCCGTAGGACAGCAGTGAGAGCACGCGTGGTGGATCGGCCCGTCGAGGTGGTGCCCGCCTCTTGCATTGTGACAATGCATTGCGACAGAGTGGTGCCGTGATCTCCTTCATCTGGGCTTCACTGCGAGGGCGCGCGGCGAGGTCGGTGGCGCTCCTGCTCGGCGTGCTCACCGCGACCACCGGATTCACCGTGCTTACCGGCGCTACCGACACCGCTCGGCTGGAGGTCACCGGCGAGGTCGACAGCAGCGCCAAAGCCGCCTACGAGATCCTGGTCCGGCCTAAGGGCACCCGGACAGTGCTGGAGAACGAACGCGCCCTCATCCGGCCCAACTCGCTGTCCGGCATCTACGGAGGGCTCACGTTCGACGACGTCGACAAGGTCGCCGCGGTGCCTGGAGTAGACGTCGCCGCGCCGATCGCGATGGCCGGCTACGCCAACGCGGGGATCACCGTCGACGTCGACGTCACCGACCTGATCGACAAGAGCCTCGACCGGCAGGTGATCCGCCTCGACCGCACGTTTCTCGCCGACCGGGGGCTTTCCACCGTGACCGCCCGCCCGCTGTACGTCTACGTCACCACGCACGAGATCTCCTGGCCCGTGCTTGAGAACCGCGGGACGACGGTCCGGTTCACCGGCGGCGAGGAACTTCCCGCCGATCAACTGTGCGACGGCTTTGCAGTGCTGGAGGACAGCGCGCCGCTCTGCACCTGGGTGACCCGGGCGGTCACGTCTGACCCGATGACCGACCGCGACTACACCGACGTGCAGGTCCTGCGCCTGACCCGGGACGGCCGGTTCGAGCAGCACCCTCCGGCGCCGGCCTCCGACCGGGCGGTCGCCCGCCTCACCTGGCACGTGCCGCTGCTCGTCGCCGGCGTCGACCCCGTCGCCGAGGAGCGGCTGGTCGGGCTGCGCCAGGCACTCACCGGCGGCCGGTATCTCGACAGCACAGACCGGACGAGGTCCGACAGCATCAACAGGATCCTGCCGGTAATCGCAACAGACCAGGCGTACCCGGACAACAGCGCGATCGTCACGATGACCCGGACAGCGCTCGACCGACCGCCGCCCGGGACGTCGGCCCAGGACGCGCTCGCGATGCTCGACGGCCTGCACGGCCAGCAGTTGGCCATCCGCGGCTTCACCGCCGAGCAGGCATTCGCGGACACGCTCGCCAAGCGTGGCTATCGCCCCGACCTCATTCAGTTCATGCAGGTCGGTGGCGTGCGGTACCGCACCGCTGCAGACGGTACGCTGATCGCCGAGACGATCGGCGCTGACCCGGATGCGTGGCGCACGCCGGGGGTGCGCGGGGTCGCCGTGCCGTGGCAGATCGACGACACCGGCTTCCGGGAGATCGACCAGGTCAACTGGAACAACACCTCGAGCGTCTTCCACAGCACCGAAGTGGTGGGAACGTTCGACCCGCGCAAGCTCGCCACGTTCGACCCGCTCAGCCGCGTGTCGATGGAGACCTACCAGGCGCCCGAGGCTGTCGGCGCCGACCAGCGCACCCGTGACCTGCTCGGCGACCAGGCACTGCGACCCAACGGCAACCCGGCCGGCTACCTCTCCTCTCCGCCGATGCTGCTCACTACGCTGGAGGCGCTGGCCGAGACCTTGCGGGAAACCGACGCACCCAACAAGGACGCTCCGATCAGCGCCGTTCGCGTGCGGGTCGCCGGGGTGCAAGGCTTCACGCCGACCTCCCGCGAGCGGGTCCGGATCGTCGCAGAGCAGATTGCCGCAGCGACCGAGTTCGATGTAGACATCGTCTACGGGTCGTCGCCGGCGCCGCAGACGGTGACGCTGGCCGCAGGCAAGTACCAACGACCCGAACTGCGGGTCACCGAGCTCTGGACGCACAAGGGTGTCGCCGCGGCCATCGTCAGCGCCGTCGACCGCAAGAGCGTCGTGTTGTTCGCACTGGTACTGATCGTGTGCGCGCTGTTTCTGACCAACGCGGTCGCCGCCGGGGTCCGCGACCGTCGTGCCGAACTGTCCACGCTCACCGCACTTGGCTGGCCGGCCCGCCAGGTCTTCACTGCGGTTCTCGGCGAGGTGGCAGCAATTGGCCTGGTCGCCGGGGCTGGCACGGTGCTGCTGGCAGCGCCACTCGGGATGCTGCTCGACATTCGCGTGACGTGGTCGCAGGCGCTGCTCGCCGTACCGATCGCGCTTGCGCTTGCGCTGCTCGCCGGCGCCGTGCCGGCGGCGAACGCGGCACGGATGCGGCCAGCCCGGGGACTGCGTCCCGCGGTGGCACTCCTCCACCGGACCGGAAGCCCATGCGGTCCCTTCATGCTCGGGCTGGCGAACCTGTTCAGAGTGCCGGGGCGGACGCTGCTCGGGGCATCGGCAGTGGCGATCGGTACCACCGCGGCCACGCTGCTGGGCGCGGTTACGTTCGCCTTCCACGGCGCGATCGTCGGAACGCTGCTCGGCGACGCGGTGTCGTTGCAGGTCCGGACGGTCGATACGATCGCCGTGGTGGCGACGGTACTGCTGGGCGCGTTCGCCGTCGCTGACGTGCTGTACCTCAACATCCGCGACCGCTCCGCCGAGCTGGCGACACTGCGCGCGCTCGGCTGGACCGCCGCAGCGCTGACGCGACTGATCGCCGCCGAAGGCTTCGGCATCGGCGTGCTCGGCGGCGCGTTCGGCGCCGGCCTGGGTCTCGTCGGAGCCGCCTGGCTGGTCGGCGACATCACCACTGGCCTCGTCGTCACCGCGGTCGCCGCCATCGTGGCCGGCGCGCTGTCGGCCACGATGGCCGCGCTCGTGCCGGCCCTGCTCGTCCAGCGCATTCCGACCGCCCGACTGCTCGCCGAGGAGTGACCGATGCCAACAGGTGCCGCACTGGCCATCTCCGGACTCACGAAGCGGTTCCAGACCGGTGACCAGGAGATCGTCGCGGCCGACGACTGCATCGTGGACATCGCCGGTGGGAGCTGCACCGCGATCACGGGGCCGAGCGGGTCGGGTAAATCGACACTGCTGAACTCATCGGCGCCATCGATGCACCGGACAACGGCACGATCGTGCTCGACGGAGTCGAGGTGACGGCGCTGCGGCGCAAGCAGCTGCGCGAGTATCGCCGAACGGTCGGATTCATCTTCCAGCGCTACAAGCACGCGCACGGGACCTACTTGACGTGGTCGGCCTCGCCGGGCGGGAGCGGGCGCTGCCGGCGCAGCTGTCCGGCGGCCAGCAGCGGGTGGCGATCGCACGCGCGCTCATCGGCGAGCCGAGACTCCTGCTCGCAGACGAGCCGACGGGCAACCTCGACTCCGCCAACGGCACGCAGACCCTCGACCTGCTGCTCAACCTGCGCGAAGCACGCGGGATGACAGTGCTGGGCGGGGCCCGGTGGTGCAGCCCGCACGCCGTGCAAGCCATCCGGGTGCGCCGGCGCCGCATGAACCTGACCACCGGCCGCTGGTCGACCGTCACCGTCTACGCCGTCACCAACCTCACCGCCGGCCAGGCCACACCAGCCGAACTCGCCGGCTGGCTGCGTGGACACTGGACCATCGAAGTGCTCCACCACGTGCGTGACGTGACCTTCGCCGAGGACGCCAGCCAGATCCGCACAGGCAACGCCCCACGAGCCATGGCCCCACCCTCCGCAACGTCGCGGTCAGCGTGCTTCGACTGGCCGGCACCACCACGATCGCCCGAGCCCTCCGCGCCGACGCCAGAGACCCCCGCCGACCGCCGCAGGTCCTCGGCCTACTGACATAGCGCAAAAGCGGCGAAATACCTACCTTGCAAAGGCCCTGAGGTCAGCCCGGCCACCAGCGACCGATGGCGACGCCAGGGGGTGCGATGGCATGCTTCAGGATCTACTTTCGGCGACTGCGGAGCCCGGTCATCGGCCCATACGGTGACCGCATGACAGCCGACGTACCCACGCGATCACCCGGGCCGACTACTCCCGCGGCCCGCGCTCTGGCGCCAGACCTGGCGCGTGGGTTCATGCTGCTGTTCATAGCGCTGGCCAACTCGCACTACTTCCTGACCGGCCCATCGGTGTTGGGTGGCTACCCGCAGAACGGGTCGGGTCTCGACGCGGCCGTCATCTGGCTGATCTCGACCTTCGTCGACGGCCGTGCGTTCCCGATGTTCGGGCTGCTGTTCGGGTACGGCGTCGCCCAGATCGTCCGCCGCCACGAGGCATCGAGACCTCGGGTGGTGCGCCGGCTGCTCTGGCGGCGCAGCGCCGCACTCGTGGTCGTGGGTCTGCTGGACGCGCTGCTGTTCTACGTCGGTGACATCCTCGCGGCCTACGGGGTGCTGCTGTTCCTGGGGGCATGGGCGGTGCGCTGGCACGACCGCTGGCTGGTACTGACAGCGCTCGCATTCTTCGTGCTCACCTCCCTGCCGAGCGACGGCTCGCTCGTCATCAGCCTGGCCGGACCCGACGCCGCAATGCTCCCGCCGGACGCGGGCACCATGGTGACCGAACGAGCTCTGGTGGCGCTCTTCGTGGCGACCCTCGGCCCGCTGGGCTTCATGTGCCCGTTCATGGTGGGGTTGTGGGCGGGCCGCCGGCGCATCCTCGAGCACCCGGAGCGGCACCGCATGCTTCTGGGCGTCGCAGCGTCGATCGGCCTCGGTGCTGCGGTGCTCGGCGCTCAGCCGATCTCGCTGATGCTCGCCGGCGTGGTGACGCCGCCGAACCGACCGACGCTCGAACTGCTGGGCTCCCTGCATGACACGACCGGGACGCTGGGCGGCTTCGGTTATGCCGCCCTGCTGGCGCTGATCGCGGCCTGGCTCCACGGCCGCCGAAGGCCGGTCACCGACGCGATCGCCGCCGCGGGCCAACGATCGATGACCTGCTACCTGATGCAGTCGGTGATCTGGGCCATCGCCTTCACGCCCTTCCTGCTCGACCTCTCCGGCACCCTGGACGTCGCCGGCACGGCGCTGCTCGCAACGGGAACCTGGATCGTGACGGTGGTCCTCGCCGATCGCATGCGCCACGCCGGCAACCGCGGACCGTTCGAAGCGCTCGTCCGACGTGTCACCTACGGACCCGTCGGGGTTCCAAAAGCCCGTCACCGTGGTTGACATGGGCAGATGCAGCGTTCGGCCATGCCGTCGGGCATCATCACGACGCATGCCGCTGCGTCTGATCTACCTCGTGTTCTGCGGTATCGCCGGCTGGCTTGCGCTCCTCACTGCACGTTGATCTGGAACCAGCGGCATCTGTGCATACGCTGCGGGAGCATAAGCGGTTCTACAACCTACACCGACCGCATCAGGGATCGCGAATGTCCGGCCGCTGAAGCCGCTGCCCGAACCGATCACCGACCCGGACCAACTCGTCCGGCTGAACATCCACCGGCGTGACCACCTCGGTGGCGTCCTTCACCAATACGATCACGCCGCCTGAGCTGCCCGGATGGCAACCTTGGCAGATACAACGCCCCGGTCGACATGACGTTCGCAAACTGGATCAAAGGGGTGCTGGAGGCACCATCGACCGTGGCAGACCTGGAGTACCACCTCAGCACGCTGTCGCCGCCCGTGCGGCCGCACGGCTACCTGGACGTGCAGCCGGGTCTTTCGGTTACGGACGTCAGTCGGGCCGCGCCCTCGGCGGGGCGGGTAGCGCGGTACAAACTTGGATCGCCACAAAGGGGAGGTCGACGTGCAAGAAGGCCGCCTTGATTCGTTTCCAGTAGGCCGCGCGATGTGGCGCTCGGTCAGCCGCGCAGGTAGGTGAGAACGGCCGAGACTCGGCGATCTGAATGCGGGTCGAGCGGCAGCTTGGCGAAGATGTTGCCGACGTGCTTGCGCACCGCCGCCTCGCTCACGAACAGCTTGCCGGCGATCGCGTGGTTGGTGTGGCCTTCGGCCATGAGCGCGAGAACCTCGCGTTCGCGTTCGGTGAGGACCGTGAGCGGACCGTCGGCGTGCCGGAGGCCGACGAGTTGGCGGACAACCTCGGCGTCGATGACCGTGCCGCCCACCGCGACGCGGTCGATGCTGTCGAGGAAGTCGCGTACGTGGCCGACCCGGTCCTTGAGCAGGTAGCCGATGCCCCCGCCGGGGGTTGAGTCGAGCAGTTCGCCGACGTAGGCGTCGGCGACATAGGCCGACAGCAACATGATCCCGATGCCGGGATGAGCGGCTCGGATTGTCGCCGCCGCACGCAGTCCCTCGTCGGTGTGGGTGGGTGGCATGCGGATGTCAGTGACGACGAGGTCGGGGCGGCAGTTGCCCGCGTACGTGAGCAGGGCCTGCGCATCGGCGACGGCCGCGACGACCTCGTGCCCGGCGCGTTCGAGGATCCGCACCAGCCCTTCTCGGAGCAGGGCCGCGTCCTCGGCGACCACGATCCGCAGCGCCTTCGGCCGCGGCGTCAGCCGATCGGGCACGTCATCCTCACCTGGGTCGGGCCGCCGGCGGGGCTGGTGATGCGCAGGTCGCCGTCGAGGGCGTCGAGCCGGGCTCGCAGTCCGGCGAGGCCGGTGCCGGCCTGCGGGTCGGCGCCGCCCACGCCGTCGTCGACGACCGAGACGATCAGTGCGTCGTCCTCGGTCCACGCGTGCACCTGTGCCGATCGGGCCCGGGCGTGGCGGGCAACGTTGGTGAGGTTCTCGCTGACGAAGAAATAGGCCGCGGCCTCGACCGCGGGCGGGAGCCTGCCGTTCAGGGCGAGATCGAGGTGGACCGGTACGGGTGACCGGCCGGCGATCTCGTGGACGGCCGCAGCGAGGCCGTGGTCGGTCAGCACCTGGGGGTGGATGCCCCGGATCGTGGTGCGCAGGTCGGCGAGGGCCTGCTCGGCCTGGTGGTGCGCCTCGCGGACGAGGTCAAGGCCGGGGCCGTCGGGCAGGTCCAGTTCGGCGCTGCCCAGTGTCATGGTCAGCGCGACGAGGCGCTGCTGGACGCCGTCGTGGAGATCGCGCTCGATCCGGCGGCGCTCGGTTTCGAACGCGACGACCAGCCCGCTTCTGGAGCGGCGCAGCTGCCGGACCGCCTCGGCCAGCCGGGCCTCGGGCGGGTCCAGCAGGTGCCGCACCAACGCCGCCTGGCCGCAGGCCAGCGCGGTGACCGCGTATGCCAGCAGGACCAGCGTGCCGAGGCCGGCGGCCACCGCAGCCCACGCCTCACCGGTGTTGTCGACACGCCATCCGACGACGTCGAGCACGTCGTAACGGACCAGCACCGGAGCGAGGAGCAGCACGACTGGAGCCGGCAGCATCACCACCACCACGGCGTCCACGAGCCAGAACACCGTCGCCAACAGGACCGTGACGCCCACCTCCGGCCAGGACACGCGGCCCTGGTCCCGGTCGCGCAGCGGATGTGGCCGGCCCACCGGCCACCGGGGGAAGATCAGCCGAAGCCGGCGCCGCTCACCCGCGGCAGCGAGGCGGGCGAGCGTCGGAATGCCGGCAAGCACGAACATTCCCGCGACCACGACGATCGTGGCCACGCCCACGCAGAGCACCACAAGCAGGAGGATCAGCCAGACGAGGCCGATGGGCACGGTGCCGCCCACGTACGCCAGAGAGCGCCACGGCCACGCCGACGCCAGGAACCGTGCGGGGCGTCCGCGTACAGCCGTCCAGGCGTCGCTCATATGCCAACCCTACGGATCACATCGGCAGCGCGGGGTAGCGTACGCGCTACCCCGAAGTCGCGTCCAAGCCCGTGTGGCAGGCTGCGCCCGCGAGTGCACTGAGTGCATGAATCAGGCATCCTCGGCGGCCGTCACGCTCGACGGTCTCACCCGCACCTACCGCTCGCGCGCCGGCTCGGTGCACGCGCTGCGCGGCGTGACCCATGTGTTCCAGCGTGGCACGTTCACCGCGATCATGGGACCGTCCGGCTCCGGTAAGTCCACCCTGCTCCAGCTCGCCGCCGGCCTCGACCGGCCGACCGGCGGGCGGGTAACCGTCGGCGACACCCGGCTTGACGAGCTGAACGAGACCGAGCTGACCCGCTTTCGGCGTACGTCGATGGCATTCGTCTTCCAGTCTTACAACCTCCTCGACGCACTCACCGCGTTCGACAACGTCGCGCTGCCAGCCCGTCTGGCCGGACGCCGTGTCGACCCGGCCACCGTACGGACCGCCCTGACCCACGTCGGCCTCTCCGAGCACGCCCGGCGCCGACCGTCGGAGCTGTCCGGCGGCCAGCAGCAGCGGGTCGCGATCGCCCGGGCGCTGCACGGCCGGCCCGACGTGCTGTTCGCCGACGAACCCACCGGCGCCCTGGATCGCGGCACCGGACGCGACGTGCTCGAACTCCTGCGGTCGCTGGCCGACGGCGGCCAGAGCGTCGTCATGGTGACCCACGACCCGCTGGCCGCCTCGTACGCGGACGGTGTGCTGTTCCTCGCCGACGGGCAGATCGTCGGTCACCTCGCGCGCGCTGACGCCGGTCAGATCGCCGCGACGATGAACGACCTGGAGCGATGATGCGGGCCCCGACGATGCTGACCCTGGCCAGGCAGACCGTTCACAGCTCATGGCGCGGGTACTTGGGCGCCTTCGTCGCGTTGCTGTTCGGCGTCATCCTGATCGCCGTCACCGTGACGCTCATCGGGAGCGTCGACGCCACCGGCGGCCGGCCCGGCGTCACCGCCGATCAGCGTGCGCAACTCGACGACCTGGCCGCGATGTTCGGAATGATGTCGGCGATCTCGGCGTTCATGGCCCTCTTCGTGGTCGGCAGCACGTTCGGCTTCGTCGTGGCCGGCCGCCGGCGTGAGCTCGGCTTGCTGCGCCTGGTCGGCGCGACGCCACGGCAGGTGCGCCGGCTCCTGCTGGGCGAGTCTGTCGTCGTCGCGGCCGCAGCCACCACGGTGGGTGGTCTGCTCGGCACGTCGCTGGCCCCGGCTGTTCTCTGGCTGGTGCGGGCCGTCGGGATCACCACGCTCGACCTCCAGCCCCCGAGCCCGTGGATCGCCTGGGCGGTCGCCGCACCCACCGGTGCGGTGGTCGCGCTCCTCGGGGTCTGGCGATCCTCGCGGCGGGCCGCCCGGATCACCCCCAGCGCCGCCCTGCGGGAGGCCGCGATCGAGCGAACCCGGCCCAGCATCGTCCAGTTCGCCGTCGCGACGCTGTGCTTCGGCGGCCTGGTGGCCGCCGTCATCGTCGCCGCCGACCTGCCTCCGCTGTTCGCGCTGATCGCCTCCATCCTGCTGCCCGAGGTGGTCGTGATCGGCCTGATGAGCATCGGCCCCGCCGTCATCCCGCAGCTCGCCGCCCTGCTTGCTCGCCCGTGCATCAGCCGGGACGTGACGGCCCGGATGGCCCGCGACGAGGTGCGCGCCGCCACCCGCGCCACCGCCGCGGTCGCCGCCCCGGTCGTGGCCCTCTCCGCCATCGCCGGGTCGCTGCTGCTGGCCCTCAGCTTCACCGCCGATTGGACGACTGCGCAGGATCGGGCCCGGCTGCACGCTCCGCTCGTCGTCGAGGCGGGCAGCCCGGCTGCGGCTGCGTCGGTCGCATCCGACAAGGCCGTCGCGATCGCCGACGCGCGCCGGCAGGTCATGCTCCAACGCGACAACAACGGCCGCCCCGGCGGGCGCGACCAGGTCGAGATCATCGACCCCGCCACCGCCGTCGCCGCCCGGAGCCTGACCGCCACTCGCGGCACCCTCGACAACTTCCACGGACGCAGTGTCGCGGTCACCGCCACTTGGGTCACCGACGCCGGCATCGGCCT
Organism: Dactylosporangium sp. AC04546; assembly: GCF_022095675.1. GTDB lineage: Bacteria > Actinomycetota > Actinomycetes > Mycobacteriales > Micromonosporaceae > Dactylosporangium. The sequence continues at coordinate 203,549 of NZ_JAHYSG010000003.1, forward strand.
GGGCGGCACCCTCGTGTTCTGGATCGACGGCGACCGGGTCCCGCTGCACGTCGTCGCCGTCATCCCCGACGCACCCGACCTGTACGGCGACCTTGTCATCCCCGCCGACCTGCTACCACCCGCCACCGACCGCGCGACCGGGACCATCTTCGTCGTCCCGCGCACCGATACCGCCACGGCGCGAGACTCCCTCCGGCGCACGCTCGCCGGCACCAACAGCCGGATCCTCGACTCCGGCGACTGGATCGACGCCACCACAGCGCAGACCCGCCGGGCCAACAACCTCGGCCTCACCATCCTGCTCGGACCGGCCGGCGTCTACGCCGCCATCGCGATCGTCAACGCCACCCTCATCGGCGCCTCCCACCGGCGCCGGCAACGCGACCTGGTCCAACTCCTCGGCGCGAGCCCCGACCAGGTCCGGCGAGCCGCCATCTGGCAGGCCGCCCTCGTCTGCGGCACCGGCCTGCTCCTGGGCGGCGCCACCACCGCGCTGCTGGGCTGGCTCGTACGCCGCGCCATCACGGCCGACCTGGCCGGCTTCGCCGTGCCCATCACCATCCCATGGCTCCCGCTGCTCGGCATCGGCGTCACCTGCCTGCTGCTCACCGTGGCGGCAGCAGTGGCCGGTATCCGTACGCGAAAGGCCCCAAACCTTGCTGAGAGCACGGCCTGACCGACGGGAGCCGACCACCATGATCGATGCCCGAGCGACGAGCTTCGGGGACCGCGCGAGGAAGCGGGGTCTGACGGCATTTCTGCTGATTTCGTTCGGTGTTGCCTGGGGCTGGGAAGCGGTGGCCCGCCTGCTGCTCGGCTGGTCGCTCGTGAACCCGCTGGTGCAGGTGCCGGTCGCGTTTGCGCCGGCGGCCGCGGCGCTGGTGGTCCGGCGTTGGGTCACCCGCGAGGGTTTCGCGGACGCCGGCTCGCGCCTGCGGCTGCGCTCCGCCTGGCGGTACTACCTGCTGGCCTGGCTGGGCCCACTCTGCGTCGCCGTCGCGGTGGTCGGCGTTGCCGCGGCATCCGGGCGATGGGAGCCGTCCGTCCGTCCGATGGCGGACCTGGTTCCCGGCGTGCCCGTCTGGTCGGTGCCGCTGCTGCTCTGCGCGGTGGCTCCGGTCGTCACCGTCGCCCTCTGGGGCGAGGAATTCGGCTGGACCGGCTATTTGCTGCTGCGCATCTGTCCCGGCCGCCCGCGCCGCGCCGCGTTGTCAGCAGGCCTGATCGCGGCGGTCTGGCACTATCCGCTCGCGCTGCTCGGCTACGCCGAGTTCCGGCATCTGGCCCTGGGCTTGGTCGGATGGACGGCGTGGATCATGTGCCAGGAGGTCATCCTGGCCTGGCTGCGGGAGCGCAGCCGCAGCATCTGGCCGGCCTGCCTGGCGCACGCCGGCAACAACTTCGTGCTGGTCCCGCTGACCACCGCGCTGCTGCTTGGCCAAGGCGGCTTCGGGCACGAGGGCATTCAGCTGTTGGTGGTCCTGGTTCTGGGCGCCGTCGCAGCCGGGCCGCTCGTGCGAGCCGGTCGACAAGAATCCCGGGAGTGAGCGCCTTGGATCTGGACATCGCCGGGTTCGGGGCAGGAAGTGTTCTGCAGACTCAAGGGCTGCGAGCTCGGCGAGGCGGCGCTGCGTGCATGGTTCGGGTTTGTCCTCGAAGGCGACACCAGCGCGAACCATATCGATCCCTTCAAGGTCGCAATGTACGGCTTCAGGACCGCCGACCCAACCGGTGCCGAAAAGCCGGAATGGCGGGCGCTGCACGACGAGTTTCGCCGGACCCACACCCTGCGCCGCTGCATCTTCGGCCCCGACGGTGCGCTCCAGGGCCTTTGCGCGGGAGCTCGACCCGGACGGGACCGGCCTGCGGCCAGCTGGCTTCACCGACCGGCCGGACACCTGGTGGGCGAGCACCTGCTACGCCCTCGCCCTGCTCGTCGAGCTCCACCGCAACCCGATGATCAAGAACTCGCCGTTGTTCCAGCTGCCGCCCGGGGCGGGCGCTGCTGATCTCCGCGCCCTGGCCGGCCCGCCTGTCGTCGCGGACTTGATCGCCATGCGGGACCTGGCCCAGCAGCGACTGCTGCCGCAGCTCCCGGCCGAGCCGGTGCACGCCGGCCCCGAATTCGACGGCAGCCGCCTTGTGCCTGCCGACGCAGACCTGATCGTGGGCGACACGCTCCTCGACTTCAAGGCCGACCAGGGAGGCAACCCGCGGCTGGACGGCAGCAGATCCGCCGTCCTGCACCCGGGGCTTGGCCCGGCGCACACGTACCGCTGTGAACCCGGTGAAGATGGCTACGGCTCCGAGTGCAGACCCGCCGATGATGCCGGCGACGCTGACTCGTCCGGTCGCCGCGGCGGTGACGGCACCCATTGCTGCCGCCAACGACAGTGCCGCGCCGATCCACAGCAGGACGACAGTCGCTCGGATGGATGCGGGACGCGCGAGTGGTGTTGCTGGCTTTGCTGGCCAGACAGGTGGTGGGGCGGTGGCGTTCGTCGGCTGTCGCTTGCTGCCGGTCTGGCTGGTTTGCGGGCGGACCGGTGGCGCGATCGATGACGGCAGGATCTGGGCAGCGGCGGCCCTGTCTCCAGGGAGGGCTTGCTGGGTGGTGGTCGCTGGCATTGGTGGTGGCGCATCGGCGGCGGCGCGGCGGCTGGGGATGTTGGTCCGGAGCGGATGCAGCGGTTGCTGAACTTTTTACGCGTGGGACACCGATGGGGTCCGTGGCGAGGTCCGTGCGGCGGTGGTGGAGGCGATCGGGGATGCCGAGCGTGGGGTGTTGGTGGTGGACGAGACGGGGTTTCTGAAGAAGGGGTCTGGGTGAAAGCCAGGTGGGTCACGGTCCGGGGCGGACAAACTGATCGACGACGCCGTCACCGGCGGCGGACGGGTCGTCGCGGCCGTCGCGACGACCCGTCCAGCCGTCAGACGGGGCCGATCCGTGCCGCCAGCCTGGGGAACAGTCGCAACGCGTTGCCCCGGTTGATCGCCGACCAGGCGGCGCGGTTCAGCGCGGGATCCCGGTCGAGGTCGTCGGTGATGACGCCGACCTCACCGTACGGGCGCGAGGCGTAGTCGGTGCCGTAGAGGATCTGGTCGGAGCCGACGGCCTTCAGGAGCGTCGGCATCGAGTACGGCGAGGCAGGCTGCGCCGTGTCGTAGTGGAATCGGCGCAGAGCCCGGTGGAAGCGGGCAGGGTCGACGAACTCGCCCTGCCGGCCCTGCGACTCGGCCCGTCCGGCCAGGTACGGCAGAAACCCGCCGGCGTGCGACAGGATGATCGACAGGTCGGGATGACGATCGAGCGTGCCAGACACGATGAGGTTCAACGCCGCCCGGGTGGAGTCGAACAGAAAGTCGGCCAGTGAGTTCGGCACTCCCGGCAGCACGAAGTTGGTGTCGGGCAACGCGTCCGGATGGATGAACACCACCGCGCGGCGCCGGTTCAGCTCCGCGAACAATGGCTCGAACGCCGGGTCGCCGACGTACTTCCCGCCGGCGCTCGTCATGAGGATGACACCGTCGGCGCCGAGCGTGTCGAAAGCGTACCGAACCTGCTCCATGGCCAGATCCGGGTGCAGCGGTGCCACGTTGGCGAAGAACCCGAACCGCGTCGGGTGCTCGGCCACGACCCGGGCGTACGACTCGTTGCATACCCGCACCCCTTCTTCGGCAAGCGCGCGGTTCGCAAAAGCGATGGACGGCACCGGGGCCGAGAGCACCGCCGTCCCGATGTGGTTTTTGTCCATGAGTCGCAGCGCGTCGACGACCGTCCAATCTGCCCACTCCGGCCCGGCTTCCGGATCCGCCGGCAGCAGACCGCGACCGACCGCCCACCGCCGCAGGTCCTCCGGCAGACCGTGGTGATGGGTGTCGATCCTCATGACCGGTCGTCTTCCATCACTGTCGGCCCACGCCATCGGGCCGGCCACCAGCCCGATGCCACCCGCCACGGTAGCGGCGCCCGCGGTGCCCAGGACCGCTCGGCGGCTTATCGATGAACCCACTGCTGACCTCCAAAAGTCTGGTACCGATCCGGATCGCACTTCCGGCCGTTTGCGAAGCATCAGAATGGTTCGACGCTGAAGCGGACGGCCCGGGAGGACACCGATCCGCGGCCGGTCTCATTGCCGTCGATGTCGAGCCCTCGCCAGGTGCCGGTGCTGGCAAGCGTGTCACCGTTCACCTGGGCCTCGTGCCGGGCCTGGACTTCGCCGCTGTAGCGGTGCGGCAATCCGTTCAGATCCTGCGGGAGAACCTGCCACAGCTTGAAGCGGACGGTACTCGAGCCCGTGGGCGCCCACCGGCCGGTCGCGATGTGGATTCCGTCCGCGAACGACAGGAAGAATCCACCGGGGAGAAACGTGAACAGCGCCACCTCGACCTCGTGCGGCAGCGTCACGAGGCCGCGCCACGTGCCCACCACCGGATGTGTCGACAACCGGTTGCCGTCCGGTGAACCGCCACTGGCGGCGGCCCTGTCACCGACAGCCAGTGCCCCGCCGAAGGCCAGCACTCCAGCGCCCACGGCTGTTCCGGCCGTACGCCGCAGAACGCGCCTTCGGTCGATATCGTCATGAGTCATAGGCCCGACGCTAAGCCGCGCACCGTTGAAGCACATCGATCATTCGCAGCCGCTTGTCGCGGTCCAACGAATGACGTCGACGCCGGTCGCTCATCCGATTGGATGAGCCATGACGACGTTCCCGGGTCAGCCGAGCAAGCCGGCGCGGTGAGCGAGAATGGCCGCCTGCACCCGGTTGCTGAGGTTCAGCTTTGCAAGGATCCGGCTCACGTGGGTCTTCACCGTCGCTTCACTCATGTGCAGCGTGACCGCGATCTCGGTGTTCGTCAGGCCGCCGCCGACGGCGAGCAGTACCTCGTGCTCCTTGCCGGTGAGCACGGATAGCCGCTGCGCGGCGTCGCTGTGCCGATCCGGTCTCGGTTCGGCGAACATCCGAAGCAGCCGACGGGTGACGCGCGGAGAGATCATCGCATCGCCGCTCGCCGCGCTGCGCACCGCGGCGAGCATCTCGCCGGCCGAGGCATCTTTCAGCAGGAAACCCACGGCGCCATGGCGCAGCGCGGCATGCACGTACTCGTCGAGGTCGAACGTCGTGAGCACGACGACACGCGGCGAAGGATCGAGCCGGGCCAGCTGCTCGGTCGCGGTCAGCCCGTCGCCTCGGGGCATCCGGATGTCCATCAGGGCCACATCGGGACGTAACGTCCGTGCGAGGTCGACGGCCTCGACGCCGTCGGACGCCTCGCCGATGACTGTGATGTCGGGCGCCGCCTCCAGGATTGCGCGCAGTGTCGAGCGCACCATCCACTCGTCGTCGGCGATCAGAGTCCTGATGGGTTCGGGCGTCGAGGTCACGGCACTTCTCCCCGGCGAATCGGTACCTCGGCGACCACCTCGAAGCCGCCGTCGGGAGTGGGTCCCGCGGCGAACTCGCCGCCGACCAGTCGCACCCGCTCGGCCAGACCGAGCAGTCCGTGTCCGCCGGCCGGCAGCGAGGCAGTGTTGACCGGTCTGCCCCGCGCGTTGCGCACCGACAGCCGCAGCAGGCGCGGGGTCTGCTCGACGTGTACGCGGGTCTGCGCCGCCGGAGCGTGTTTGTGTACGTTGGTCAGCGCCTCCCGGACGAGTCGGTAGGCGGCGTGTTCGACGAGTAACGGCGGCCGCTGCGCCGCCGGGTTCACCACGTCGAGAGTGACGGGGATGCCGATCCTCCGCGACTCTTCGATGAGAGCGGCCAGATCGGCGAGCCCACGCTGGGGGGCGAGTGGGGCGTCGCCCTCGTTGCGCAGGATTCCCACCAGGGAACGAAGTTCCTCGAGTGCCTCGCGCCCCGTGGCTCCGATCTGCTTGCCGATGGCGACCGGATCTCCGCCGATCGACGCTTCCAGGGCCGTGGCCTGCAACACCATCAGCGAGACCCGATGTGTGACCACATCGTGCATGTCCCGGGCGATCTGGGCCCGTTCGTCACTGCGGGCACTGGCGATGCGCTGCTGCTGATCGCGTTCCATGCGTCTCGTCCACTCCCGGACGCGTTCCACCAGTTCGTGCCGGGTGCCCACGTACATGCCCAGAAGGACCGGTGCGATGCATACTGCCGTGCTGATCGGTATCGACCCGTCGGCGCCGGCGAACCGCCAGATCGGGATGCCTACCAGCACGGTCGACACCAGCGTTGCGGCGGCGACCCTGGGCCATCCGGTGCGCTCTGCCAACGTGAACAGCGCGACCGCGACGGCCATGTGAGCCGACACGACAGCGTTCGCCAGAAGTGATGCGGCCAGCAGCACCAGCGGAAGCCTGCGCCGCCATCTGGACAGCAGCCCGACTCCGATGGTGAGCGGAACGCCGAGCCACAGCGGCGGGAACCGGCTGTCGAGCCCCGCGAGCGTCGGCCCGAAGAAGTCGTTGGTACCGAACTCGCCGGTTCCGGTGAACACCGCGACAAGGAGGGCCAGGGCGGTGTCGGTGACGGTTCGGCGGCGGTACCAGGGCGCCGCCAGGTGCAGGTTGTGCGCAGTCATCGTGCTCCAGACTAGGTGCCCCTACTAGCCGGACGCGTCGGCAGAAAGTTGTACGTGGTGCGGCGATTCGTGGCGGATCTAATGATCAGTTTTCCCGGATTGGGCGACGCCGGGCGCCGAACCACTGGCGACGCTGGTCGCATGTCCATCCAGGAACGGTTTCGTCGACGGCTCAGTCCCAGAAATCTTCAGTTCGCCTTCGGGGTCTTCGCAGTGCTCGCGGGGACGCTGATCGCCCTGCGGCAGGACGCGCCCCATCCCCTGTTCCAGGCCGCCGGCACGGCGGGATACCTGTGCGCCGCGGCGCTCTCCTTCAGGAGCTGGTTCGCGCTTGGCCGTGCGGGGACCGCCGCACTGACCCGACGGATCTTGATCGTGTTCCACCTGATCTTCGTTCCGGCGCAGTTCCTTTTCTTGCTCGCCCACCAGCTGCCGTGGCTGGGGATGCTGCTGTCGACGATGATCGTAGTGGGGTTGAAACCGCGCATCCCGCAACTCGGTCGGACATCGCGCAAGGTGTGGCTCACCCTCCACGTCGGCATAGGCGTCGGCTGGCTGGGTGTCGCTCTCGGGATGCTCGTCCTGTCGATCGTGGGGATGACGACGGATCGGCACGAGTTGCGGCACAACGCGTATGTACTGGTGGAGACGTTCGACAAGGCTCTGGCGATCCCGAGCGTCTTCCTGGTGATCGTCACCGGTGCGGTCGTATCGCTCGGAACGCCCTGGGGGCTGATCAAACACCGGTGGGTGTTGACGAAGCTGATCATCGCGCTCAGCCTTCCGATCCTCGCCACGTTCGAGGGCACGTGGAGCGAGACACTCACCGAGCGCACCGAGGATCCCACGGCCGAGCCCGGCGGGACCGGGATTCTGCTGATCTGCGCACTGGCGCTGTTCCTCTCGCTGCTCTGGATCGCGACGATCCTGTCCGTCTTCAAGCCCGGCGGCAGGACACGCTGGGGGCGCAGGGAGAGCACGCAGGAGCGGCGACCGGAGATCACGGTGACGCTGGCCGGCGTCGATCCGGTCGCTCACCGCACGGCCGCACTGGACCTGACACCGGCCAAGGGCGCCCTCTTGCCTGCCTGGGAGCCTGGCGCGCACATCGATCTGGTGCTGCCGTCCGGCCGCGTCCGGCAGTACTCACTGTGCGGTGACCCGGCCGACCGGCACCGTTACCGCATCGCGGTCCTGCACGAATCGGACGGACGCGGTGGCTCAGCCGAGGTCCACCGGCTCGCACCCGGCACGACCGTCAGGATCCGCGGGCCCCGCAACCACTTCCCGCTGATCGACGCCCCCTCGTACCTCTTCATCGCCGGGGGCATCGGGATCGCCCCGTTCATACCGATGATCGAGCGGTTGGCCGCCGACGGCGCTCGCTGGCACCTGGTCTACCGCGGTCAGGCTCCGACCGCGATGGCGTTCCACGAACAGCTCGCCCGGTCGCACGCGCGGCAGGTGACGATCGCGCCGGCCGACCGGCAGCCGCGGCCCGACCTGGCGGCAATCCTCAGCGCCGCGCCTGCCGGAACCGCCGTCTACTGCTGCGGTCCCGAGGCGATGCTCGCAACGGTCGAGACATTGATGCCGGCCTTCTGCCCGCAGGGGACGCTGCACGTGGAGCGGTTCGCGTCGAGTTCCCGCGCCTCAGGGATCCCCGAGGCCCCGTTCGAGGCAGAGATGCGAAGGTCCGGCCGGGTGGTGCAGGTGCCGGCCGACCGGAGCCTGCTGTCGGTGCTGCAGGACGTCGACCCTAGCCTCGACTTCTCCTGCGAGAACGGGGTGTGCGGCAGCTGCGAGACCCGCGTGCTCGACGGTGTCCCGGATCACCGCGACGACGTGCTGCAGCCCGGCGACCGCGACCGCCGCGACGTCATCTACCCGTGCGTCTCTCGCGTCCGTGGCTCCCGCATCGTCCTCGACCTTTGACAACCGACCGAATCGCAGCACGTAGGATCAGCATCGCAGACGCACGCGCCGTGGTCGTGAGCCAGGACGGTGCCGCCTATGTGCGTACGGTTCAGGTTGAGATCCCGCAAGTGCGCGACCCGCTGCACGCGAGCCGCGATGGGCTGGAAATGGCTCAAGGCGCGTACGCCGACACCGTCAGAGCGCCGACGCCGATGGCGCCCACAACGCTGAGTTCAGTTGTCGGGGCGGCCGATCACTGATCGTGGAAGCCAGTTTCGCGTTCGAGTAGACGATCGAGGATGTCCGATCAGACGTGGTCGGGATGTTGTGGTGGCTTGTTGTCCAATGAGACCTGCGCTCGCTGGCGGGCGTGCTGCAACTCGAAGCGCGGATCGGCTGGGTAGCGGCGGCGCATTGCTGCGCCGCCGCCCCCTCAGAACCGGACGTGCACGCTTTCCATGCATCGGGCTCAAGCAAGCCCTGTGGGCCGCTGGCGTGCAGTGGGGCGTTCGGTTCGCCGGCGATGTCGGGAGCGCGACCGGGTCTGGCGGTCGAGGGTACTGCTTCGCTTCGGCTTCCCAGACGAGTGCGTTGTGGTCCGGGTAGCGGATGACGTCGGTGGGTGGCCACCGGACGTGGTGGTACGTCACTGCCGCCACCTTGTCGAGGAAGTTGCGGGTGATGGTGCGGCGCATGGCGAAGCGGGCGTGCGGGGCGAGGCGACGCTGTGGTTCGACGCGGCCCAAGTACTGAACGTTGCGGCCGGCGGCGCGGCGAAGGTTCCGCCGGAACCGATCGAGCAGGACGGAAGTGCATCGCGTGCTGGGCCGCCCGCCGATCGCGCGACACCGTCTCGGCGGGATGCAGCGCATCGACCCCTCCCGGATGTCAGAAGTGTGCCATCATGCTGCCCCCCATCTCGGGCACGACAGAACTCTGACATCGCCCTTCTGCGATTTTCCGTGCATTTTCGAGGCCGGTGCAGCTCTGCCGGGCGGCGGTTACATAGTTGGAACGATCGAGAAATGTCAGAGTAATGACACTGGATCAATCTGCTCTCACCTGCAGCAGCCGGCTGCACCTCGTTTGGCGATACCGGGCTGGGCGCTTGGGACGCCGGCGGCTCGGCCCCGGGACATGAACATCCGCACCATCCGCTGTGCCGCGACCCCGGCGTCACGCCTCCTTGACCAGGAACGGAGTTCCCGCATATGTCCACCACCAGCAAGCGGCTGCGCACGCTTGTCGCCACGGGCGCCTTCGCGACGACCGTCGCCCTCGTGCTCGCCGGCTGCGGCGCCCGCGCCGGCGACGAAACGTCCGCCAGCAAGTCGGCCGGACCCAGTTGCGTCGACACCTCCGGCAGCACCATCAAGCTCGGCTTCCTCAACTCCCTCACCGGCGGCATGGCGATCTCCGAGAAGACCGTCTCCAACGTGCTGCACATGGCCGCCGACGAGATCAACGCCGGCGGCGGCATCCTCGGAAAGAAGATCCAGTACATCCAGGAAGACGGCGCCACCGACTGGCCCACCTTCGCGGAGAAGACCGAGAAGCTGCTCACCCAGGACTGCGTCGGCGCGATCTTCGGCGGCTGGACCTCGTCCTCCCGCAAGGCCGTCAAGCCGGTCGTCGAGAAGAACAACGGCCTCTTCTTCTACCCGGTGCAGTACGAGGGCCTTGAGGCGTCGCCGAACATCTACTACACCGGTGCGACCACCAACCAGCAGATCATCCCGGCGATGGACTTCCTCGCCTCCAAGGGGGTGAAGAGGCTGTTCCTCGCCGGCAGCGACTACGTCTTCCCGCGCACCGCGAACGCGATCATCAAGCTCTACGCGGCCAAGCTCGGCATCGAGATCGTCGGTGAGGAGTACGTACCCCTCGACAAGGACGACTGGACCACCCAGGTGGCGAAAATCAAGGCGGCCAAGCCCGACTTCATCTTCAACACCATCAACGGCTCGTCGAACGTCGGCTTCATCAAGGCCTATTACGACGCCGGCCTCACCGCGGCGACGACGCCGATCATCTCGGTGTCGATCGCCGAGGAGGAGGCGCCGGCCATGGGCCACGAGGTCACCGGCCACTACGCGTCCTGGAACTACTTCCAGTCGCTCAAGACCGACACCAACCCGAAGTTCATCGACAGCTGGAAGGCCTACCCCAAGAGCAGCGGCGTCACCTCCGACCCGATGGAGGCCGCCTACATCTCGCTGTACCTGTACAAGGCCCTCGTCGAGGCGGCCGGCTCGTTCGACGTCGACGCGGTGAACGCCGCAGCGAAGAAGAACGCCATCACGTTCGCCGCGCCGGAGGGCACCGTCACGCTCGACGGCGAGAACCACCACATCTCAAAGCCGGGCCACATCGGCCGGATCAACGCCAGCAACCAGTTCGACATCGTCTGGGCCTCCGACAAGTTCATCAAGCCCGACCCGTTCCTCAACGGCTACGACTGGTTCCCGGCGAACGTCCGCGACCAGCTCGTGAAGGCCGCGGGCTGATCGGCCCACCCCCTGCACGGACGCGGGGTTGCGTGTCGCCTGCGGCAGGCAACCCCGCGTACCCGGATCCGAATCCCCCTCACACCCACCCCCGCATAGAGAGCGAGAGCACGTGGACGCATTGATCCCACCGCTGCTGAACGGCAGCGCACAGGGCGCGCTGCTCCTGCTCGCCGCGCTCGGCCTCTCGCTCACGTTCGGTCAGATGGGCGTGATCAACATGGCCCACGGCGAGTTCCTCATGATCGGCGCCTTCACCGCCTACCTCGTCCAGCAGGTCATCGACTCCAGCGATCTGTCGATCCCGGTCGCGCTGCCGGTCGCGTTCGTCGTCGCCGGACTGTTCGGCCTCCTGCTGGAGGTCAGCATCATCCAATGGATGTATCGCAGGCCCCTCGACACCCTGCTCGTCACGGTCGGTGTCAGCCTGATCCTGCAACAGGCGGCGCTGCAGATCTTCCCGTCCCAGGGCGTCCCGGTGAAGAAGCCAGGCTGGCTCGACGGGCAGTTGACCATCCTCGGCTACGACTGGCCGCTGCGGCAGGTGTTCACCATCCTGCTCGCGACCGTCTGCGTCGCCGCGCTGGCGGCCTGGCTCAAGTACACCTCGTTCGGCCGCCGCATCCGGGCGACCGTGCAGAACCGGGACCTCGCCGAGACCGCGGGGATCTCCACCCGCACCGTCGACCGCCTGACCTTCTTCGTCGGGTCGGGGCTGGCCGGGGTCGCCGGAGTGGCCGCGTCGCTCATCGGCGGCACGAACTCCCAGATGGGCGCGCAGTACATCATCCCGGCCTTTCTCGTCGTCGCCGCCGGCGGCATCGGCCAGCTCAAGGGCACCATCGTCGCCGCGTGGGCGGTGGGCGTCGTCCTCTCGTGCTTCGCCTACTGGACGACCGGCAGCCTCGCGCAGGTATTTGCCTTCATCCTCGTGATCGTCTTCCTGCAGGTGCGCCCGCAGGGCCTGTTCACGGTGCGAACCAGGAGTCTGGTATGACCAAACTGAAGCCACGGCTTTCCCTCGTCGGCATCGGGGTGTTCGCCGTCCTGCTCCTCGCGGTCGCTCCCCTCGTGCTCACCGATCACTGGCTCGGCAACCTCGGCAAGTACTGCTGCTGGGCGATGGCCGCCGTCGGCATCGGCCTGGCGTGGGGCCGGGGCGGGATGCTCGTGATGGGGCAGGGGGTGTTCTTCGCCCTCGGTGCCTACGCGATGGCCATGCACCTCACGCTGGAGACCGCCGGTGACGGGGTCCCGGGGTTCATGGTGCTCTACGACCCGCTCGCGCCGCTCCCGGCGTTCTGGGAGCCGTTCCGCAGCGCTGCGTTCACCCTGCTGGCGATCGTGCTGCTCCCGGTGGTCGCGGCCGGCATCCTCGGCTACGCGCTGTTCAAGCGCCGCGTGAAGGGCGCGTACTTCGCGATCCTGACGCAGGCGCTCGCCGTCGCGCTCGCCACCCTGATCAGCTCCACAATCCGCGAGACCGGCGGCGACACCGGGCTCAGCGACTTCAAGTACTTCTTCGGTTTCGTGCTGAAGGACCAGGCGAACAGGAACATGGTGTACCTCATCACGGCCGCGCTGCTCGTCGTGTGCCTGCTCGTGGTGTGGCAGCTCTACCGCAGCCGCTTCGGTGAGCTCCTCGTCGCCACCCGGGACGCCGAGGAGCGCGTGCGCTTCCTCGGCTACGACCCGGCCAACATCAAGCTCGTCGCCTTCGTCGTCGCAGCGCTGATGGCAAGCATCGGCGGAGCGATGTTCGTGCCCATCGTCGGCATCATCACCCCGGCCGAGATCGGTGCTGCCGCCTCGATCCTCATGATCGCGGGCGTTGCCTTCGGCGGCCGCGCCTCGCTCTTCGGCCCCGCGCTCGGCGCGATGGCGGTCGGATGGGGACAATCGAGCCTCGGCTCCACCTGGCCCGACGGCTGGACCTACATCATCGGCCTGCTGTTCATCGTCGTCATCCTCTTCCTGCCGAAAGGACTGTCGTCGGTGCTCGCCAGGTTCACGGCAGCGCGCCGGAGCCCGGGCGAACAGCCCGCGGCGGCGACCGCCACCCTGCAGCTCGAGGAGGCGAAGTCGTGACCGACGCCTCGCTCGTCGTTACGGACCTCCACGTCGAGTTCTCGGGCTTCGTCGCGGTCGGCGGCGTCTCCTTCGACGCGCACCCTGGCGAGGTCCGGTTCCTCATCGGCCCGAACGGCGCCGGCAAGACGACCTGCATCGACGCCATCACGGGGCTCTCTGCGGCCACCGGGTCGGCGAGGCTCGGCGAGCAGGAGCTGCTCGGCAGGCCGGTGCACAAGATCGTCCGACTCGGGGTCGGCCGCACGTTCCAGACCGCCAGCGTCTTCAACGAGCTCTCGGTGCTGCAGAATCTCGACATCGCCGCCGGACGCCACCGCCACTGGGCCTCGCTGCTACGGACCCGGCGTGGCGTCGACCCGTCGATCGTGCAGGCGCTGGAAGAGACAGGACTCGCCGGCGAGCTCGCCACGCCGGCCGGCATCCTGTCGCACGGCCAGAAGCAGTGGCTGGAGATCGCGATGCTGCTCGTGCAGGACGCGAGGGTGCTGCTGCTCGACGAACCAGTCGCCGGCATGAGCCAGGACGAGCGGACCGCGACCGGCGAGCTCCTGCAGCGCGTCGCGGCGAAGCGCATTGTGCTGGTGGTCGAGCACGACATGGACTTCATGCGCCGCTTTGCCACGCGCGTGACGGTGCTGCACCAGGGCAAGGTGCTCTCGCACGGCACGGTGGCCGAGGTACAGGCCGACCCCAAGGTGCAGGAGGTGTACCTCGGCACCGCGGGCGCCGCGACCACGGCCGCGATGTCGGTCGTGCCCGAAGCGGCAGCCGTCGGGCTCGCAGGCTCGCCGGAAGCGGCAGCCGGGACGCAGCAGCAGGAGGAGGACTGACATGCTTGAACTCACCGACATCGAGGCCGGCTACGGACGCACGCGGGTGCTGCACGGGGTGACGGTGCCGGCCGGGAAGGTCGTGGCCGTGCTCGGCCACAACGGCGCCGGCAAGACGACGCTGCTGCGGGTCGCGATCGGGCTCATCAAGCCGACGAAGGGCCGCGTGTTCTTCGACGGCGAAGACATCGCGTCGCTCGCCCCCAACAAGCGCGTCGCTCGCGGCATGGCGTACGTGCCACAGGGTCAGCAGGCGTTCGGGCAGCTCACCACGCTCGAGAATCTGCAGCTCGTCGCCGACGGACGCCGGGGCGGCAAGGCCCTCATCGACGCGCAGCTGGCTCGCTTCCCCGCGTTGGAGCAGTTCGCAGCCCGGAAGGCAGGCCTGCTCTCGGGCGGGCAGCGCCAGCAGCTCGCGATCGCCCGCGCCCTCATCACCGAGCCGAAGCTGCTCATCCTTGACGAGCCGACCGAGGGCATCCAGCCCACGATCGTCGCCGAGATCGAGCGCACCATCGTGCAGCTGGCCGCCGAAGGCATCAACGTGCTGCTCGTCGAGCAGCACATCGGCTTCGCCCTCGAGGCCGCTGAGCGTTACGTCGTGCTCGCCTCGGGCTTCGTCACCCAGACCGACGAGGGGGGCTCGGCAGCCGTCTCCACCGTGCGAGCCGCCATGGCGATCTGAGCCGACATTACCGGTTTCCGGGCCTGCAATACGTTCGTAACAACGAACCCGGAGGATGCCCCACGCCCAGCGCGTGAGGGGATGCCACTGTGAGCAGGACAGGCAACGCGCGCGCGGCCGCGGAGGACAGCCTCGAGGACTATGCCTTCCGATATGTGCCGCGCACCTTCCGGCGCTGGAGCGCGGCCTCCGTCGGCGCGACAGCCCTCGGGTCCATCGCGTTCCTCGCCGATTTCTCGATCGGCGCGACCATCGGCATCGACCACGGTACCGCCAATGCCATGCTCGGTATCCTGTTCGCGTCGGTCATCATCGTCATCGTGGGCGTGCCCGTCGCCTACTACGCCGCCCGCTACAACCTCGACCTCGACCTCATCGCCCGTGGCTCGGGATTCGGCTACTACGGCTCGATCATCACAACCGTGGTCTTCGCGGGCTTCACCTGCATCTTCTTTGCCTTGGAGGGCGCCATCATGGCGCAGGGGCTGCAGGTGGCGACGGGGACGCCGCTGTGGCTCGGCTATCTCATCTCGACCGTGGTCGTGATCCCGATCGTCATCTACGGCATGCGTGCGCTGGAGCGCCTGCATTTCTGGACCACGCCCCTGTGGCTCGCCCTCGCCCTGCTGCCGCTGCTGTGGATCATCGTCTCCGACCCCGAGTCAGTGCGCGCCTTCACGTCGTTCAACGGCAACTCCGACGGCTCGATCAGTTTCGGCGCCGTTGTCTCAAGCGCGGCCGTCTGCTTCGCCCTCACCCCGCAGCTGGCGGAGCAGATCGACTACATCCGCGCCATGCCGCCGCGCACGCCGTCGAACGCCCGCTCGTGGTGGACGTCGTTCGCATTGTCCGGCCCGGGCTGGGTCATCTTCAGCAGCACCAAGCAGATGATCGGGGTGTTTCTCGCCGTCTACGTCCTCGTGAAAGTCGATCCCACCCTCGGGCACTCCGCGACCGAACCGGTCAAGCAGTTCGTCGGCATGTACCAGACCCTGTTCCCCGACTGGCTCGCCATCGCCCTCGCCCTCGTGCTCATCGTGGTCGCGCAGGTGAAGATCAACGTGACGAACGCGTATTCGGGCTCGCTCGCCTGGTCGAACGTCTTCACCCGGGTGGCGAAGCACTACCCGGGTCGCACGATCTTCGTGCTGCTCAACCTTGTGATCGCGTACGCGCTCATGATGCTGGACGTCTTCACCCTCATCTCCTTCGTCCTGAGCCTGTACGCGAACGTCGTCATGGCGTGGCTCGTGACGATCGCCACCGATATCGCGATCAACAAGTGGGTGCTGCGCATCTCGCCGCGCTTCCCGGAATTCCGCCGTGGCATGCTGCACGACTGGAACCCGGTGGGGCTCGTGTCGGTGGGGCTCGCCTCGGTGCTTTCGCTGCTCGCGTTCGCCGGGCTGCTCGGCACCGCCGTGAAGCCGTTCTCGGTGCTCATCGCGATCGGCGTCGCGTTCGTCGCCACGCCGGTCATGGCCCTCGCCACGCGGGGGCGCTACTACCTCCGCCGCCGCTCCGACGGCATCGACTCTCCCCTGTTCGACGAGCACGGCAACCCCTCGGGCGAGCGGCTCCGCTGCCATGTCACCGGATACATGTTCGAGCGACCGGATATGCTGGCCTCGGCCCAGCGAGGGGCGCACGGCCAGGTGCAGTACGTCTCGTCGCTGGCGCTCACGCTCGACGATTCCGATCGCTACGTGCTTCCGCCGGAAGTCACCGGCCCCCCGCACTGGGCGACCGATCGAGGCAGGGGAACGTGATGGAGGAGCCGGTCGACACCGCGACCGCGATTCTGGCGAGCGCGGCGGTGCTGCTGCGTGAGCACACGTTCGACGACATCTCCTATCGCGCCCTCGCCGACGAGGTCGGCATCTCGGAGCGCACGGTCTACCGCCAGTACCCCACACGTGCGCACCTGCTCGTCGCACTGTCGAACTGGATTGAGCAGACCCATTTCCCGCTGCCGCCGTTCGTGACCGTGGCCGATTTCCGCGCTGCCGTGCACGAGCGCTTCCGCGCCTTCGACGCGTCGCCCGCGTACGCATTCGTCGGCGCACGGGCGTCTACGATCTCGCTGACGCTCGACGCCGAGCCCGCCTACATCACGCGTGCGATCGAGGCGATGCTCGACGTGTCGGCCTCGACGCTCAACCGGCGGGATCGGCGGCGGATCGCGGCATCCCTGCTGTACTTCTCGTCGGCGATGTTCTGGGCGCAACTGCGCACGGGCTTCGACCTGGATGCCGGCGAGATCTGCGACGCGTTCGATCGCGCCGTTGGCACAGTGCTCGCGAGGCTGCCCGACGCGACGTGGGCGGAGCCGTGAGCAGGTCGATGGCCGTCCCGGCGCTGAGCGGCACGCAAGCGGCGATCCTCGCCGCCTACGCCGAGCTGATCGAGGAAGTCGGCAGCGACGACGTGTCGTACCGGCTCGTCGCCCGCCGGGCCGGCATCGCCGAGCGAACGGTGTTCCGCAACTATCCGACGCGGGTCGATCTGCTGCTGGCGACCGCAGCGTGGATCGAGGCGACGGTGTTCGTCCGCGAGGAGTCACACTCGATCTTCGACATCCCCCTCGCGATCCGCGACGCGATGCAGCGGTACGACGCGCGGCCGGAGCTCGCGCACGTCGTCGCCGAGACGGCAATGCGCGGCGTGAGCGGCGCGGCGCCGTCGCTCGGCCGGGCGCACCTCGAGCGGCTGCTGGACGCCGAGGTGCCATCCCTCGACGCGGCGCAGCGCAGAGCGGTCGTCGTGGCGCTGTCCCACCTCGACTCCGCCGCGACCTGGGTGACGTTTCGCCGCGAGTTCGGCATGGACCGGCGTGACATCGCCGACGCAGCCGCATGGGCAGCGGAGGCGGTGCTCGACAGCATCCGAGACCGCGTCGTCCCGTAAGCGCCCGTCGGGCCAGGTGAACTATGCTGCATCCAACACAGCCAGGGCCCTGCACCGCGGGTCGCCTTCAATGAAGGCATCTACGCCCAGCTGAGTGCGCGGCCCAACCCTGATCGCCAGACGGGTCAGCCATCGCGAGGGGATCGGACAACCAGCCGCCGTAAGACCCGAAATCCAGCCCGCCCGCAGGTTCGCCTCCCCCGGTCAGCCCGAACCGCCGCAGCCGATCGGCGCCGGCGGCGTCCCCGGCCTGCTGCCGCAGCCCGGCCAGATGATCCAGCACGAAGGCGTGGCCGCGGTCGGCGGCCTGCCGGTACAGCGCCCCGCGCCGGCGGCGTCCCCGGCCTGCTCCCGCAGCCCGGCCAGGGACACCAGCACGTCGATGCGGCCGCGGTCGGCAGCGTGTGGGCACCGTGGGCATGATCCTGGCCACCACACCGGACAGCTACCGTCCGGTGAGGTGGCCCGGGATGAAGGTGACCTGCTCGACACGCATCTTCGCCCACTCCGCGACCTTCTGCACCGACAGCAGCATCGCGTCCATCGATACGACGTCGAGCTGGTCCTCACCCGTGCTGAGCACGAGTTCCGCCCCGGTCGAGGTGCGCAGCGTCAGGCCGAGGACGTCCTCGTACGTCCCGGTGCCGATGTGGGCCGACACCTGCGTGACGGTGGCGGGGAACGCCGACGGCGGTGGCCCCTCCGGCATGGCCGCAACCTCCAGCCACTCGTCCGGCTCGTGGTCGCCGGCCGGCCACAGGGCCGTCAGGTCGGAGCCGGACGCGCAGGTCAGGCCGCCCGGGCTGTAGCGAAGCAGGATGTACGTGCTCTGGCCCGTCACCAGAACGACGGTGTTGGGCTTCTCGATCGCCGCGTCGGCGGTGGTCATGGCGACCCGGCCGATCCTGCTGATCGTCACCGGGGCGACCCGGTCCGCGAGGGACCGCACGACGTCAACCGCCTGCATCAGTGGTTCCTTCCGTCTTCCACGGCGCTGGTCGGATGAACGGGCAGGGCCGGCGATAAGCGGACCACGGTCCAACCCTATGGAACGCAACCTCTACCGCGACATCCTTGACGAGGCCGACGCTGCCGCACACGCCGGCCTGCACCGCATCGGCAGCAGCTACCAACTGTGCTTCAACATCCGAATCTTAAGCTGACAAATGAGCCAGGGCGACCGCCACTGTGCGGCCCTTGCGGCGCCCCATGTGGAACAGGTTGGCGAACGCCACCCAGGAACCGTCGGTGAACTCGATCGTCAGCCGGCACCAGTTCAGGCGGTACCGGCCTACCCGGGCGGAGCGGACGTTCGACACCGGCGTGTCCCACAACGGCCGCAGCCGATCGGCGGTCGGCATGCGGCGCTTGTCGGGATCGTCGATGAAGTACGCCGCGTCGCGCGGCTCGAACAGGCGTAGTCGCGCATCGGTGACCACCAGTAGCAGCGGGTTGTGCCCGAGACACGCGCGGCGGGACTCGGCGGCGACCGAGGTGGCCGTCCCGGCGGCCGACCGGCCGAACACGAGCCACCAGAAAAATCCTTGGCCGGGCTTGGGCGGGGAGATAACCGGCCCGAGAATGCCGCCGGCAACGGATCCGGTCGTATACGCCTGGCCTCCCCCGCCGGGCGGCAACGGCGGGTCGAGGCCCATCGGTGCGTTCGTCACGACGGCGGCGAGAACCCGCTCCCCTGGGACCAGTTCGGCCAGCGGCTCGGCGTAGACCTCCATCGCGTCCGGGTCAAATTTCATCCGGATACCGTCGCACATCGTGCCCGTCGTCACCCGGCGACGGCGCTCACGCCGAGTCCTGTGCGATGCGGTGGCGAGCGCGCCCCGACGCGTCGCGGCGTCGCCGGTGCCGGTCGCGGCTCAGCCGTGCCCGGCACCGGCCAACATTTCACCGGGCGAGCCAACCTCCGTCGACCGGGATGATGGTCCCGTGGATGTAGGCGGCGGCGTCGGAGGCGAGGAATACCGCAGCGCCCGAGATGTCTTCGGGTCGTCCCCATCGACCGGCCGGGATTCGCTTGAGAATGGCTTCGTTGCGTTCCGGATGGTCCTGCAGGGCCTGGGTATTGTCCGTGGCGATGTAACCCGGAGCGATGGCGTTGACGTTGACCCCGGACCCTGCCCACTCGTTGGCCAATGCTCGAGTGAGGCCAGCGATGCCCGACTTGGCGGCGGCGTAGCCTGGGACGTTGATGCCGCCCTGGAAGCTCAACATCGACGCTGTGAAGATGATACGACCGGTGCCCCGGGCCAACATGCCAGCGCCGATCTCACGGGCAAGCACGAACTGGGCGGAGAGATCGACCTCCAGGACGTGGTCCCAGTCGGCGTCGCTGTGTTCGGCGGCCGGGGCGCGTCGGATGGTGCCGGCGTTGTTGACGAGGATGTCGATCGGTCGGCCAGCCGCAACCACTGCGGCGGCGAAGGCCGACACGGCCGCGCGGTCGGCGAAGTCGACGCTGTATGCCGCGAAGGTGCGGCCAAGGGCCTCGACCCGCTTGCCGGCTTCGCTGCCTTGCGATTCGAGGGAGGCGCTGACGCCGATGATGTCGGCCCCTGCTGCGGCGAGTGCCTCGGCCATCGCCAGTCCTATGCCGCGTCGGCAGCCGGTTACCACGGCGAGTCGTCCGGTCAGGTCGAAGGGGCTCATGCGTTGCCTCCGCAGTCAATGAGGACTTTCACGTCACCGCCGGTCTCGAGGGCAGCGAATGCGTCGGCAACGTGTTCCAGCGGTACGATGCGGGAGATGAGTCGGGCGGCTGGCACGTGTCCGGCGTGCACGAGTCGCACTGCCGCTTCGTAGTCTTCGCGTTGGTAGACCCGAACGCCGACGATCTCCAGCTCCCGCCAGAAGACGCGGTGCAGGTCGACCTCGCGGGCTTTCGGGTGGATGGCCACAACGACGAGGCGGCCGCGGACAGCGAGTAGTTCGGTGGCCAGTCGCACACCAGCGACGGAGCCGGAGACCTCGAAGACCACGTCGGCGCCGGCGCCGCCGGTCCTTTGCTGAATTTGCGCCGCGACATCGGTTGTCTGCGGATCGAGCGTCGGCAGTCCCAGCTGGGCGGCCACGGCGCGACGGTGGGGGTCGAGCTCCAGGACGGTGACCTTGGCTCCGGTGGCCTGGGCGACCTTGCCGATGAGCAGTCCGACCGGGCCGGCGCCGATGACGACGGCGGACTCGCCTGCGGTGAGCCGGGACCGGCGGACATCATGTACTGCGACGGCGGTCGGCTCGATGAGGGCGGCGTGTTCCAGCGGCAGGTCCTCGGGCAGCCGGACCAGGATGTCCGCCGGGACGGTCCAGGACTGCTGCATTGAGCCACTTGAATCGATGCCGATGAAGTTCAGCCGGTGGCAGATGTGATTGTGGCCAGCCTCGCAGGCTGGGCACTCGCCGCACCAGGCAAGCGGCATCACGGTGACCGGGTCGCCCGGTGCCCAGCCGGTGACATCGTCGCCAACCTCGGCGATTCGGCCGGACATCTCGTGTCCGATGACGGCGGGCCGTTGGACGCGGTGGTCCATGGCGCCGTGCAGGATGTGCAGATCTGTGCCGCAGATGCCGGTGTATGCGACGTCGATGCGGACCTGTCCGGTCCTGGGTGGCACGCGTTCGGTGTTCTCGACGGTGATGGTGCGTTCGCCGGCGTAGTGGGCGGTTCTGGTCATGCTGTCTCCTCATTCAGGTGCCAGACCTCCTGCATCGGCGCCCACCAGTGCCCGGAGCCGGGTTCGGCGAGAGACTCCTGGCATGGATCGGTCAGCGTCCACCATTGTCTGGTGCGAGGGTCCGCCGCGATGCGTGCCTGGTCGGCCTCGTGGTCGTCGCCGACGTACTCGTAGTAGCCGACCAGTAGGTCGCCGTGCAGGAAGATGGAGTAGTTACGGATGTTGGCTCGAACAAGCATCTGTTCGACGTCCGGCCATACCGATCGGTGCAGCAGCAGGTACTCCTGCCGCCGCCCGGGCCGCAGCCGGATGAGCGAGCAATAACGCTGCATCTCAGGCCTTCCTGTTGTTCTCGGGCCGGCCGCTGGGCCAGGCATAGCCGAGGACTGGCGCGAGAACCTTTTCAATGTCGACGAGCAGTTCGGGATCCGTCGGCTCCAGCGCCCAGCGAACGTTGCGCGCCATATTGCTGGGGCTGGCGGAACCGACGAAGGTGGTGGCGAATGCAGGAGGCTCGGCAGCGAACCGGACGGCAACCTGGGCGATGTCGGTCCCGCGATCGGCGCACAGACGCGCGGCGGCTGCGGACGCCTCGCGGACGGCCGCGGGGGCCGGGTGCCAGGGCGGCGCACCACGCTGGGAGAGCAGGCCCATGCCGAGCGGGGAGGCGTTCATGACGGCGGTCCCACGTGCGGCAAAGTGCGGCACGGCCTCGAGCAATGCCCGATCGAGCAGGGTGTAGCGGCAGTAGGACAAGACGGTATCGACTGGGACCTCGGCGGCAACGTGGGTCAGGGCTTCGAGGGGGTAGCCGGTGATGCCGACGAAGCGGACTTTGCCCTCCTCCTGCAGGCGGCGCAGAGCTGGGAGCGCCTCCGCGGCAACCTGGCCGAGGTCGCCGAACTCGATGTCGTGGCACTGGATGATGTCGAGGTGATCGGTGCCGAGCCGGGCTAGGCTCTCCTCGACGCTCGCGACGACGCGGGCAGCGGAGAAGTCGAAGGCGTCCTCACCGTAGCGTCCGACCTTCGTCGCCAGCATGTAGCTGTCCCGATCGATGCCGTTCAGGGCGCGGCCGAGGACGGTTTCGGCGACGGTCGCGCCGTAGTAGGGCGAGACATCGATGATGTTCACCCCAAGGTCGAGTGCGGTACGCACCGCGCGGATACCGGCGTCCTGGTCGATCGGCGCGAAGACGCCGCCGAGCGGCGAGGCGCCGTATCCGAGCATCGACACGCGCAGCCCGGTTGCGCCGAGTGTGCGGTACTGCATGGGAGTCGCGCCTTCCTGACATCTGATGTCTACTCGTTTCGGCCCGGGAGATGCTGAGCTGTGCGGGGGAACCCCGGACCACGGTCGACGATTCATCTGACGTGGGAGATAAGATGGCGGCTCTGGCGGGTGGAGGAGGCCGGTATGGCACTGACGGATGATGCGATCGCGAAGATCCGCGGCATGATTCAGTCCGGCGCGCTGCCGCCCGGGGCCCGGCTGCCCACCGAGCAGCAACTGTCGGTGCAGATGGGCATCTCGCGCAGCGGGGTCCGCGAGGCGGTGAAGGTGCTCGAGGCGGCCCGCGTCCTCGACGTCCGCCGAGGCGACGGCACCTACGTGACAAGCCTGGCTCCGCGGCTGCTGCTGGAGGGTCTCGGCTTTGCCCTTGAGCTGCTGCGCGATGACACGCTGCTGGAGGTCATGGAGGTGCGCCGCATGCTGGAGCCGGTCGCCACCGGTGTGGCTGCCTTGCGCATCACCGACGAGGATCTCGACGAGCTCAGCAAGATTCTCGACGACATGCGCAGCGCGGCCGACGACGCCGAGCGGCTTATTCAGTACGACACGGCATTCCACCGCACTGTCACCGCGGTCACCGGCAATGAGACGTTGACCTCGCTGCTCGACGGCCTGTCCGGGCAGACCCTGCGGGCGAGGGTGTGGCGCGGGCTTATCGAGGGCAACTCGTCGCACATCACGCTCGCCGAGCACGAGGCGATCTATCGCGCGCTGCGTGATCGCGACCCTTTGCTCGCCCAGGCGAGTGCACTTATGCACGTCAATACTTCGGAATCGTGGCTGCGGGCGGTGCTTGCAGTGCCGCCGGAGGAGCCGGCCGAATCCGTCGCACCGCGACGGAGTCAACGGTCCACCACCAATCCGTAAGTGCGCGCCGCCGTGCCGCCGAAGACCTCGTCCCACGCAGGCGGCGGCAGCACCTGCTCGAGGGCGATGCGGACGTCGCCATAGCTGGCGGCGAGCAGACAGACAGGCCAGTCGGAGCCGAACATCAGCCGGTCGGCGCCGAACTCGGCGACGGCGACATCGACGAAGGGCCGCAGCTGCTCGTGCGTCCAGCCGGGGCCGGCCTCGGTCACCATGCCGGACAGCTTGCACGTCACATTGGCGTTGCCGGCCAGATCGGTGAACGGCCCGCGCCAGTCGAGCAAACCCGCCGCGCCTTCGTCGATGCGTGGCTTGCCGAGGTGGTCGAGGACGAGGCGCAGCTCGGGCACGGCGGCGGCGGCCCGGGCCGCCGCCGACAACTGGTCGACCCGGATGACCAGGTCGAACGCAAGGCCGGCGGCTGCCACCGTAGCAAGCCCGCGCCGCACATCGGCCCGGTCGAGATATGCCGGATCCGCCTCACCCTGCACCTGCGATCGAATCCCGACCAGCAGCTCACCGCCACGCAGCCGACAGAATCCCGCGATGGTTGCGGCCAGGTCGGGATCTGCCACGTCAGCCCATGCCACCACTCCAACGATCTCCGCAGTGTCCGCGGCGTAGCCGAGGAACTCGGCGGCCTCATCGACATGGCAGCGACCGCCCTCGACCAGCACGGTGCGGTCGACTTTGGCAGCGGCGAGTTCAACCCGTAGCTCGTCGGGGGTGAAAGCGCGGCGGATGCCGGCCAACGCGGGGTCGTTCAGCCACGTGTAGCCGCGTTCGGGCCGCCACAGATGGTGATGTGCGTCGACGATCACTCGGCCGCCCACTCCGGTCCTTCGGGAAATCGGTACGCCGTCAGCGACTCCGCCACGATCTGCGCGCTCATGCCGGGCGCGGTGGGCGCCAGGTAGCGGCCGCCGCTGATGCGCACCGGATGGACGAAGTGCTCGTGCAGGTGGTCGACGTACTCGATGGCCCGGTTCTCTGTCGTACCGCTCACTGCGACGAAGTCGAACATCGCCAGGTGCTGCACGAGCTCACACAGCCCGACACCGCCGGCATGCGGGCACACCGGCACACCGAACTTCGCGGCCAGCAGCAAGATTGCCAGGTTCTCATTCACGCCACCGACCCGGCAGGCGTCGATCTGCACGACGTCCACGGCGCCGGCCTGCAGGAGCTGTTTGAACATCACGGCGTTGTGCACGTGCTCGCCGGTCGCCACTTTGATCGGCGCCAGAGCCTTACGGACGGCGGCATGGCCGAGCACGTCGTCGGGCGACGTCGGTTCCTCGATCCAGTAAGGGTCGAACTCGCGGAGCTCGCGCATCCAGCCGATGGCGTCGGGCACGCCCCAGATCTGGTTGGCATCGACCGCGATGCGCATCTTCGGGCCGACGGCCTCGCGAGCGATCGCCATGCGGCGCACGTCATCGGCGAGGCTTCCGCCGACCTTGAGCTTGATCAGCTCGTAGCCGTCCTCGACGGCCTCTTTGCACAGTCGCGCGAGCTTTTCGTCGTCATAGCCCAGCCAGCCCGGTGTGGTGGTGTACGCCGGGTAGCCCTCTCGCCGCAGCAGCTGTTCGCGAGCGTCGCGGTTGATGCTCGCCGCGCGCAACAACTCGAGGGCCTCGACCTCTGTCAGCGCGTCACGCAGGTAGCGGAAGTCGATCTGGGCGACGATCTGCTCCGGCGTGAGGTCGGCGAGCAGTTTCCACAGCGGCTTGCCGGCACGGCGGGCGGCGAGGTCCCACACCGCGTTGACGAGTCCACCGGCGGCCATGTGGACCACGCCCTTCTCCGGCCCCAGCCAGCGGATCTGGCTGTCTCCGATGAGCCGGCGGGCCAGTGCCCCGGGGTCGGCGACGAGCTCGGCGACCGGCTGCCCAACGACCATCTCGGCGAGGGAGCGCACCGCGGCCACCTCGATCTCGGTGCCACGTCCCACCGTGAAGATCAGGCCGTGGCCCTCCGCGCCCTCGGTGGTACGCAGCACGACGTAGGCGGCGGAGTAGTCCGGGAAAGGGTTCATCGCGTCCGAGCCGTCGCGGTGTCGGGACGTGGGGAACCGCACGTCGAAGGTGTCCACGGACAGGATTGTTTCGGTCACAGCTGCTCCTGGGGATTGGTCCGGCGCCGCACAGCGGCCCGCGAATGCACGATGAGCCGCTGGCGGAAGCCGCGCTCGCTCATCCACATACATCTGATGTATTTGTACCGCGGCGACCAGCCCTACGTCCAGTGCTCGGTTCCATTTGACCGTCTAGCAGCATCTTTTCCAGACTGCCACCGACCCGTCGCTCGCGATAGATCCTATGAATGTGGGATGGGGGCCGGATGCGCCCACTCGCACCCGGCCACCCACCCACTCTGGAACGACCGGTCAGGTCTGCACCTTGCCGCCCGTGATGCGCGACACCACCAACGCGACCAGGATGACCGTGCCGTTGAGGAAGTTGGTCCACTGCGCCGGCACGCCGGCGAGAGTCAAAACATTGATAATCATAAAAAGAAGCAGGATGCCGGTGAACGCACCGAATACCGTGCCCTTGCCGCCGTTGAGGCTGACGCCGCCGATGACCGCCGCGGCGAACACTTGGAAGATCGCTCCGTCACCTTGCGCCGCCGGCACCGCCGCGAGCCGGCCGGAGATGAGTAGCCCGGCGAGCGCGGCGAGCATGCTGGCGATGATGAGCGTCAGCCACAGCACTCGGTCGGTGCGGATGCCAGCCGCACGCGCAGCATCGATGTTGCCGCCGATCGCGTAGAGTGCCCGGCCTGCTCTCGTGAACCCCAGCACGACGACCGCCACGGCGAAGAGCAGCAGTGAGATCCAGATCGATGCCGGGACGCCGAGCCATGACGTGGATCCGAGGTACCGCATCGACTCCGGGAGGGCGAAGAACGTCTTACCGCCGGACACGCCGGTCAGCAGGCCGCGCAGCACGATCAGCATGCCGAGCGTGACGATGAATCCGTTGAGCCCGAACCGTACGATCAACAGGCCGTTGAACGCGCCGACGAGGGCTCCCACGAGCAGCACCATGGGGATGGACAGTGCATCGGGCAGGACGTTGAGGCCGAGTCCGTGCGTCAACGCTGGGTCGACGATCAGCCAGGCCGCAATCCCCGGTGCCAGGCCGAACGTCGACTCGAGCGACAGGTCCATCTTGCCGGTGATGAGCACCAGTGTCTCGGCGAGGACGACGATGGAGATCTCCGACATGCTCTGCAGCACGTTGATGATGTTGTCGGACTGCAGGAATACCGGGTTGACGATGAAGCCGACGATCGCGACGGCGACGATCGCCGGCACCAGCGCCAGGTCGCGCAGGCGTGCGATCGCGATGGTCCGCCGTCTCGTGGCGGGCGGGGGCGCCGCCGACGAGGCGGTGGTGTCCAGAAGCGTGTCAGACATGGTCGAGATCGACCCCTTCCATGGCGGCTACCAGGTCGTTGTCGCGCCAGCCGGACGGCATCTCGCGCACGACATGACCCTGGAACATGACCAGCACGCGGTCGCAGATACGCAGGTCGTCCAGCTCGTCGGAGACGACCAGCACGACGCTGCCGCGCTCACGCACGTCATCGATGACGCCGAGCAGGGTCTGTTTCGAGCGCACGTCGACGCCGGCGGTCGGCGCGATGAGCACCAGCAGCTTCGGGTCACTGGCGAGGGCGCGGCCCATCACCACCTTCTGCTGGTTACCTCCGGACAGGTCGGAGACCGGCACGTGTGGACCGGACGCCTTGATGGCCAGCGCATCGATGGTCCGGCGAGCGAAGGTGTCGCGCCGGGCCGGTGAGATGAGCCCGCCGGCGGAGATCCGGTCCGGCACGGTCATGGTGACGTTCTCCGCGATGGACAACAGCGGCACGAGGCCCTGGTGGTGCCGATCCTGTGGCACCAGACCGACACCGGCTGCAATCGCGTCGGGCACGCTGCCTGGCCGCACCCTTCGACCGTCGACGGTCACCGTGCCGGCAGCGGGCTTCGCCAGGCCGACAACGGCCTCGGCGACCTCGAGCTTGCCGCTGCTAGCTCCGCCGGCAAGCCCGACGACCTCGCCGGCCCGAGCTTCGACCGTGATCTCGGCACCGGATACGGTCCGTAGTTCATGGACCACCAGGCGGACCGGGGCGTCGGCGGACGGCGCAGGCCGGTGCGTCGCCTCGGGTAGGCTGACGTCCTCGCCTGTCATCGCGGCGACCAGGGCCGCGCGGTCGAGCTGGGCCACCGGCGCGGTGATGATATGGCGCGCGTCGCGGAACACCGTCACCTGGTCACAGATGTCGTAGATCTCCTGCAGGTGATGGCTGATGAACAGGAATGTGACGCCCTGCGCCCGTAGTGCCTCGATGCGCTCGAAGAGCCGGGCGATACCGGCACCGTCGAGTTGTGCCGTCGGCTCGTCGAGAATGATGAACCGCGCACCGAAAGACAGCGCCCTCGCGATTTCGACGAACTGCCGTTGCTCGACCGTGAGTGCCGACGCCGGCTGCTGGACGTCCACGTCGACCGACCAGGTGGCCAGTAGCTCTCGGGCGGCTCGGCGCAGCGCGCCCCACCGGATGAGCCGGGCTGGTCCGCGGTCGTGCCGATTGAGGAAGAGGTTCTCGGCGACGGTGAGCGTCGGGATGATGGTCGACTTCTGGTAGACGCACGCGACGTTGCGCCGCCACGCGTCTCGGTCAGCCAGGCCCGGTGCCGGGCGGCCAGCGAACGCGACACAGCCGGTGTCGGGCGCCTGGAGCCCGGTCAGGATGCTGACCAGAGTCGACTTGCCCGCGCCGTTGCGGCCGACGAGCGCGTGGGTCTCCCCCGGCCGCACGACGATCCCGGCGCCATCGAGGGCGACCGTCGATCCGAAACGTTTGGTGATGTTGACGGCCTCAACGGCGAGCCGGTCGTCGCCGACCGGCCCGCCGATCGTGCCGCGCTGGTCGAGCGTCATGCGTTGTTGCCCCAGAGGGTTGCATCGTCGTACTTCAGCGTCTTCTCCCCGCCGATCGTGACACCGTCGGCGGTGACCAGCGGTGCGGCGAGCTGGTCTTCCAGCAGGCCGTCACGGACCTGGATGATGGTGCTGTTGTGGTCGGTCGGGCCGGGCTGGAACGTCTTGCCCTCGATGCCGGCCTTGGCGTAGTAGAGGCCGTACTTCGCGAACAGGTCGGCCGGCTGACTGACCGTCGCGTCGATGAGGCCTTCCTTGATGTTCTTGAGCTCCTCGGGGATGCCGTCGTTCGACACGATGAAGACGTGCTTCGGGTCGGTCGGGGCCACCTGCAGGCCCTTCTGCTTGAGCACCTGCAGGGTGCCCGACAGCGCGAAGGACGACTGCATGTAGATCCCCTTGATGTCCGGGTCGGACGCGAGGCGGGTCTGCAACTTCGACGCCGCCACATCGCCCTTCCAGTCGGTCGCCTCACCGAAGACGGTGATGCCGGGGAAGTCCTTCTTCATGCACTCGTTGAACGCCTCGGTGCGGTCCCGGCCGTTGATCGAGTCGAGCCCGCCCTGCAGCATCACCACCTTGCCCTTGCCGCCGAGCTTCGTGCCGAGAAACTGGCATGCCTTCGTGCCGTAGGCGCGGTTGTCCGCCCGGACGACCATGAACACCTTGCCCGTGTCGGGCCGCGTGTCGATCGTGACGACGGGGATCTTCTTGCTCGACAGCTGCTCGAGCGTGGGCGCGATCGCAGCCGTGTCTTGCGGCGCCATCACGACACCCTTGACACCCTGGCTGATGAAGGTCTGGGTGTTGGAGATGAGGCTGGCGATGTCGTTCTGCGAGTTCGTCGTCTTCAGCTCGACGCCGAGCTCCTTGGCCGACTGCGGCACGTACTTGATGTAGGAGTTCCAGAAGTCCGTGTCCGACCGTGGGTAGTCGACACCGATGAGCGGCGCAGAGCCGCCCGAGTCACCGCCGGACGACGAGTTGTCGCTGCAGGCGGTCGTCAACGCGGTGGCAGCGATCATGGTGAGGACGCCGAGGCTGCGCAGGGACATGCGGTGCATCAGTCTCCTTCCGGGAGCGCAATGGCGCTTCGCCGTCTACGAGGCAAGCCACGCGACGGCACGCCGGACTAACCAGGCGGGGTGTCCTGGGGCGCTCCGCGATGGGGTATTTGAGGGGTGTGGTCAGACCGCCAACAGAGCGGTATTCATCAGATGTCTTTATAGATCAGACCCCGGAGGATGTCCAGACACCCCGGAACATCCCAGCTTGCACGCGCATCGCTCATTCCCTCCGGGCCGTGTCATCAGATGAATCCACCCGATCAGGGCAATGGGGGCGGCCGCTCCTCCTCGTCGCGCCCCAGCGAGGCCCGCGGCGCCCGCGACCGGAGCCAGCCGCGCTGGCCACAACGCCAGAGTGTTGACATCGGCACTGATTCATCTTATGTTTCGTCAACGTTACGGCGGGGACCGCCAGCCCGCCCTCTCCAACGACTAGGCGCAACCAGCGGCAGAACTACTATGCCGCCCCAGTCCCGCATGAGCGCACCACCTCGTCGCGGCTTCATTGATCAGATGTCGATGTGCCGCGATTGACACCCTCTGAGGAGCCGACTCTCATGCACCACAGCCACACTCCAGGCCTGCCACGACGCGACCTACTGCGCCGCACCGCGATCGTCGCCGGCGCCGCCGTCGCCGGACCTCTGGTGACCGCCGCCGAACCCACCCACGCCGCCGTCATTCCGCCCGGCGGCAACCTGCAGCAGGCGCAACAGCGCTTCGTCGACCTGCGGTTCGGCATGTTCATCCACTTCAACATGGGCACCTTCCACGACGCCGAGTGGGTGCAGCCCGACCGCGACCCACTGACGTTCAACCCGACAGCCCTCGACTGCGGGCAATGGGCAGCTGCGGCCAAGTCAGCCGGCATGACGTTCGGCGTGCTCACCGCCAAGCACCACGACGGCTTCTGCCTCTGGCCCAGCGCACAGACCACGTACAACGTCATGAGCAGCTCGGTCCGCCGCGACGTCGTCCGGCTCTACGTCGACGCCTTTCGCGCCGCCGGCCTACAGCCCGCCCTCTACTTCTCCATCTGGGACCGCAATCAGGGCGTCGCGAAGGACTCGATGTCGGCCGCCGACATCGCCTTCGTCAAGGCCCAGATCACCGAGCTTCTGACCGGCTACGGACCCATCCCAGCCCTCGTCATCGACGGCTGGGCCTGGCAGATGGGCCACCGTCAGGCCCCCTACGGTGAGATCCGTGACCACATCAAGGCGCTGCAACCCGACATCATCCTCGTCGACCACAACGGCCAGACCGAGCCGTTCGAAGAAGACGCCATCTACTTCGAGGAACCCAAGGGCATCTGGGCACCGGTCGGAAACACGTACGCCTGCTGCCAGGGTCAGAACATCGTCAACACGGGCTGGTTCTGGCACCCCTCGACTCCCAATGCCACGCCGCTGAGCGCCGACAACATCGTCAACGGCCACCTCAGAGTCCTCGAGTCCCGGTACTGCACGTTCATGCTCAACTGTCCGCCCAACACAGCCGGTCAGCTCGACGCCAACATCGTCAACAGGCTTCGCGAAGTTGGTCCACTGTGGACGCCAAACCTCGCCAGGCCTGCGCTGCCTGCTCAGCCAGACGTCCTCGACCACGTCGTCACACCCGTCGCGGTGACATCAACCAGCGGCACCGCTACCAACGCCATCGACGGCATCCTCGACTACACCAGCCGCCCCGTGCAGACGCTCTGGCAGTCGACCGGCGCGCTACCCCAATCGGTAACACTCGACCTCGGCGCGGTGTATTCAAACCTCGACATGCTCACATGCCTGCCCCGCCAGGACGGCACCACGACCGGCAACATCACCTCGTACCGCATCCTCGCCAGCACCGACGGCGTCACCTACACGCAGATCACCGCCGGCGCCTGGTCCGCCGACAAGACCCTCAAACGCGCGTCGTTCCCTCCGTTGCGCGCCCGCTACCTCCGGCTCGAAGCTGTCGATGCGGTCGGCGGCAGCGTAGCGGTCGTCAGCGAGATCGACTGCGGCGGCGTCGCCGCCCGACCGGTCAGCGGCGGCACCGGCTACTGGAACCTCATCAACCGCAACAGCGGCAAGGCATTGGACGTCACCGCCGCATCGCTCGACAACGGCGCGCCGGTCATCCAATGGACCAGCACGAACGCAACCAATCAGCAATGGCAGCTCGTACACGTCGGCGCAGGGTACTGCAAGCTCATCAGCCGCCACAGCGGCAAGGTACTCGACGTCACAGGGGCCTCCACGGCCGACGGTGCTCCCGTCATTCAGTGGACCGACACCACCAGCGCCAACCAGCTGTGGAAACTGGTCGGCGTCGGCGACGGTTACCACAAGCTCGTCTGCTACCGCAGCGGCAAACTGCTCGACGTTACCGGCCCGTCAACCAGCAACGGAGTGCAGGTAGTGCAATCGGCCGACCACGGCACCGCCAGCCAGCAGTGGCGGCTGACCAACGGCTGACCGCTTGTAGCTCAGCTCTCCGCATCCGCGACGAATGCGGAGAGCTGAGGTCGGCGTGAATGACGGGGTCCCGGCCGGCCTCGACGGCGACGCCTTCGACACGGCAGCGACCTCGCGCGGTCCGTGGCCCTCGGCGACGATGGTGCCGTCGGCGACGCGGCCGGAGAGCTCGAGTGCCGGTGACGAAACGGCCGGGGTACAGCCGAGCGAGCCGCGGGCTGGAGTCCTTCATGGACGGCAGCATTCCCACTCACCGGTTCCTCGGCGACGTGATCGAAGCAGCGTCCGCGGCCAATGTCGTGGTGACGCAGCGCTGACCCCCGACGGGTCTCGTGACTGCTCCGCCGGTTCCGCCTTCATGGCCGGTGGGCGTCCCCGGAGGCTCGGCGAGCGGCGGGTGGCAAACAGCAGGAGAGCGGCCAGCAGCGCAGGGTCACGTAGCAGAAGCTCCGGCTGCAGATTCCGCTCCCGAGGTTAACAGTCCAACCGTAGACGCATCGAGGCATTCGACTCGCTGACACCGGTAGGTCAGCGACGCTGCAGACAGCCCACGGCACACAGATACATCTTATGTATTAACGTCATCACCATCTCGGTCCGGGTGAATTATCTTGATCTGCCAGCGAGTTTGATCATTGACGACCATCATCGGCCCGCTTAACATCAGATGCCTGGCGCCCGCCGCGCCATCGGATACACCCCACACAATGGAGGAACCTCCATGTCCCGCTCCCCATTCACCCGGCGGTCGTTCCTGATCGCCCTCGGCGCCGCTACCGCCGCCAGCTCGAGCGAACTGTTGCGTGCGGCCCCCACCATGGCTGCCATCCCCGGACCGACGAGCTACTCCGCCACTTGGGCGTCGGTCGACCAGCACCCGCCAGCGCCGGAGTGGTTCCAGGACGCCAAGTTCGGCATCTACTACCACTGGGGCGTGTTCAGCGTCCCTGCGTACGGCAACGAGTGGTATCCGCGAAACATGTACTTTGACGGATCGGGGCCGAACAACCACCACAAGGACGTCTATGGCGATCCGTCGGTATGGCCGTACCACAACTTCATCAACGGCGCGCGCGACAAGGCTGGCAACTTCGTGCAGTTCGCGCCGAAGCTGCGGTCGGCTGGCGGCACCTTCGACCCCAACGAGTGGGCGCAGCTATTCGCGGACGCCGGCGCCAAGTTCGCCGGGCCGGTGGCCGAGCACCACGACGGCTTTTCCATGTGGAACAGCAGCGTCAACGAGTGGAACTCTGTTGCCAAGGGACCGAAGCTCGACCTGCTGCGGCTGCACGCCGACGCGATCCGCGCCAAGGGCCTCAAGCTGTTCGTTGCGCTGCACCACGCCTACAACTTCACCGGGTTCTACGAACGGGTGCCCGCACAGTCCGACCCGAGCCTCAAGAAGCTCTACGGCCAGCTCGACACCGCCGCGGAACAGCAGCTGTGGTACGACAAGTTGCGCGAGGTTATCGACGGCTACCAGCCAGACATCCTCTGGCAGGACTTCAACCTGGACCACGTCGACGAATCGCAGCGGCTGAAGTTCCTGTCGTACTACTACAACCGTGCGGTCGCCTGGGACAAGGAGGTTGTCGCCACCTACAAGGACGGCTTCAACAACAATGGTGAAGTCTACGACTTCGAGCGCGGTGGGCCAGCCGACATCCTGATCCCCTACTGGCTCACCGACGACAGCGTCTCCAACTCCAGCTGGTGCTACACCGTCGGCATCGGCTATTACTCGCTCAGTCAGATGCTGCACTCACTGATCGACCGCGTCAGCAAGAACGGCAACATGGTGCTCAACATCGCTCCGATGGCCGACGGCACCATCCCGTCCGGGCAGCGCACCGTCCTGCTGGGTATGGGCGACTACCTCAAACGGTTCGGCGAGTCCATCTATGCGACCCGCGCTTGGAGCGCCTTCGGCGAAGGCCCCACCCAGATGGGTGGTGGATCGTTCACGGCCCCACGGGCCGGCACCGCGCAGGACATTCGGTTCACCCGCAGCAAGGACAATCGAGTCCTCTACGCGACGATCCTCGGCTGGCCGGGCAGCACGGTCAACATCACCACGCTGTCCTCGAGCCGGATCAATCTCGGCACACTGACCTCGGTGCAGCTGCTCGACTCCACCGCGGGCACATACATCAACCTGCCCACACGCACCCAGGATGGCAGCGGGTTGCGCATCACCATGCCGTCGAGCAGTGCACCGTACAGCGCCCCGGCCTACGTGGTGAAGCTGACCTTCTCTGGGACGATCCCGGTGCTCGGCGGCGTTGGCGGTGTCCCGACCGGCTGGGTGCGGATCGCCAACGTCACCACTGGTCTGGTGCTCGACAGCGGCGGGAACGTCGCAACCGGATCGCGGCTGAAGCAGTGGAGCTGGGACAACAGTTGGAACCTGCAGTGGCAGCTGGTGGACGTCGGTGGCGGTTGGTACCGGATCGTGAACCGCACCAACGGGATGGTGGCCGACAGCTGGGGCAACACCATGAACGGTGCGACCGCGATGCAGGCGCCCTGGAACGGCGGGAACAACCAGCAGTGGCGGCTCAACAGCATGGGCAACGGCCGCTACCAGATCATCAACCGCGGCACCGGCACCGCCCTTGACGGTATGGGCAATAGCACCGTCGGCTCCACCGTCTGCATGTGGACGCCGAACGCCCACACCAACAACCAGTGGACCATCACCAGCCTCTGACTCCTACGGTCTGACCACGACGACCGCGCGGAGCGGCGGCTGATCGCCTGGGTGGCATGCCGGGACGGGCGGCCACCAATTCGTGCGGAGGGTTCACAAACTACCTCCTCGACCCCCGCACTGGCGGCGCCAGCCGAAGGCTGTCGGGACTATCTCGTAACGCTATTCAGACAGTCCAGATCCAGGCGCATGCGAGATCTCCCGGACTGGCTCCGGCAATTGCGGCAGCCGCAACGCATCCGGCGTATGCGCCGCCCGGTCATCGTGACCGCCAGTGTGTCGATCCTCGGCATAGCCGTTCGCAGACGATCAGTGCCTGGGTCAGCAGTCGGTGAACGGTGACCAGATCGCCACGGTCGAGTACGCGCGGAAGGGAAACCAGCCGATTGCGAAGTTCCGCCGCCGCCTCTGGTGGCTTGGCCGCCCGGGTCACGCCGCCCCGGATGCGCTGCACCACACCGGCTTTGGCCAGATGTGCCAGATCGCGGTGGACCGTCGAAGCGGAAGCGCCGGTGACGGCTTTGACCTCGGAGATCGTGGCGTACTCCCGCTGAGCCACGAGATTGAGGATCGCCTGTCTGCGCTGGGCAGCGAGCTCGTGGATCATAGGGGGCCTTCCGTGGTGGTGACGATCACCGCCCGCGGCGCGAGGATGGCGCCAGCGACGATGGAGACGCCGATCGACCGGTCGGTGCGATTGATGAGGAACCGGTACCGGCCGCGCATGGTGAGCTCGACCACGCCGCGAGTTTCAGACGGTAGTTCACTGGCGACACCGGCGCGGATGGCAAGGTTTCCAGGAACTGTGGTGAGGCCCGTGGGGCCGAGGCGGCTGGAAAGCACCGATGTCATTTGACGGCTCCGGCACCGAGGTCGTTGCGCCAGAAGCGTTGCAGCATCAGGAACGCGATGACGAGCGGGATCACGGACACCAACGAGCCGATGATGGTGAGGCTGAAGTACTCGGGGTAGTGGGTGACCTGCGAGTTCCAGGTGTACAGACCGAGGGTCACCGGGTAGGTGTGCTCGTCGGAGAGCATCACCAGCGGGAGCAGGAAGTTGTTCCAGATGGCGACGAACTGGAACAGGAACACGGTGACCAGACCGGGGGACATCAGCCGCAACGCGATGGAGACGAACGTGCGCAACTCACTGGCGCCGTCGACGCGGGCGGAGGCCAGCAACTCGTCGGGCACCGATGCCGCAGCATAGATGCGAGAGAGGTACACACCGAACGGGCTGACCATCGACGGCAGCAGCACCGACCAGTAGGTGTTGGCCATCCCGACCTCGCTGAGCAACAGGTACAACGGGATCGCCAGGGCGGTGCCCGGGACGAGAACGCCGCCGAGCACGACAGAGAACGCCAGTTCCCGGCCGCGGAACTCATACTTCGCCATCGCATAGCCGCACGCTCCCGCAAGCAGGGTGGCCACGGCCGCGCCGACCAGTGAGTACAGCGCCGAGTTTGCCAGCCAGCGCAGATAGATGCTGTCGTCGTTGGTGAACAGGTCAGCCAGCTGGGAGCCGAGCGCGAAGCGTCGGCCGAACCAGAACCCGAATGTGCCGTAGAGGTCACCGGTGTCCTTGGTGGAGGCGATTGCGAGCCATAGCACCGGGGCGAGGAAGTACACGCCGAACACGAACAGCACGCTGGTGAACAGCAGCTGGCGAGGCAGTCGGCGCTTGCCTGTCGTGCGGGCGGCCGGGCCCGGCGAAACGAGCGGTCCGGGTGCGTTGACCGAGGAACTGGCCAGGGTGGTGGTCATGTCTCACGCCTCCAGAGCTCGGCGCCAGGTGGCCCGCAGCAGGATAAAGGACAACACGAATGTGATCAGTGCGATACACACCGAGATCGCCGCGGAGTAGTAGATGTTGTTGCTGACGAACGCGGCGGTGTAGGCCATCAGGTTCGGGGTGTAGGCGCTGTCGACGGAGCCGGTGAGTTTGGCCAGCACGGACGGTTCGGTGAACAGCTGCAGGGTGCCGATGATGGAGAACACACCGGTGAGCACCAGGGCGGGAACCAGCATCGGAACCTTGATTCGCAAGGCGATGGCGAACTCGGTGGCGCCGTCGGTGCGGGCGGCCTCGAGGATGTCGCGAGGCACGGCCTGCAGCGCCGCGAAGATGATCAGCATGTTGTAGCCGGTCCAGGACCAGGTGACGATGTTCGCGATCGACC
The DNA here is from genome assembly GCF_022095675.1 of Dactylosporangium sp. AC04546. Lineage (GTDB taxonomy): Bacteria > Actinomycetota > Actinomycetes > Mycobacteriales > Micromonosporaceae > Dactylosporangium. The sequence goes on from NZ_JAHYSG010000003.1 coordinate 240,269, forward strand.
ACAGCGTCGCGTCGCCGCTGAGGAAGTTGACCCGCCCGAGTGGGGTGTGCGACAGCACGTCCGAGATCGGGCTCACGGCCGGGGAGTACAGAAATCCCCACAGGATCGCGGCGATGACGCCCGGTACGGCGTAGGGCAGGAAGTACACGATGCGGAAGGTCCGGCCGAGCCAGGCCAGCCCGCTGTCGAGGATCAGCGCGAGCGCCAATGCGATGACGAGCATGACGGGTACCTGCACGATGCCGAACAGCAAGGTGCGCACAATGCCTCGACCGAACGACGGGTCGGCCAGCACCTGCGCGTAGTTGTCGAACCAAACGAAGTTCACCGACGGCGCGGAGAATCCGAAGCCGCCCGTCTGGACCCGCTTGTGCAGGCTCGCCCACACCGCATAGCCGATGGGTGCGAGGTAGAAGGCGGCGAACAGCACCGCGAACGGGGCCGCGAGCACGTACGGCGCGGCGGATCGCCGGTACCTGCGCCGGCGCCGGGCAGAGGCTGGCATGAGGTGCTCCACTCCTCGAAGCGGTGGGATGTCGGCCGGTGGCCGGCTCGGGTCGCGCAACCGGCCACCGGCATTGAGATCAGCTGTCAAGGAAGTCAGGCGACGGGGAACCCAGCCGATTTCATAGCGGTCACGGTTTTGTCCTGGGTCTGGGTCAGGGCGTCGTTGATCGTGCCCCGACCGGATTCCATCCTTCCGGTGGCGTCCTGGAAGAAGGTGAACGAGTCCGACATGGTCGGACCCCACCGCCAGGTCGGGGCCAGCGTCTGCGCCCCGAACGTCTCGTAGATCTTCTGACCGCCAAAGAAATCGAACGACGCGTGGTACGTGTCGGTCTTCGTCCAGTTTCTGGTGGCCATGTACAGGCCGCTGGCGGTGGCCAGGATGCTGATCGATTCGGGGTCGGTGTTGAGCCACTGGATGAACTTCGCGGCCTGCTCCGGGTATTTGGAGCCCTTGAGGACCACGTTGGTCGAGCCGCCCCAGTTGCCCGTCTGGTTCGCTCCGGCGGTCCACTGTGGCATCGGTGCGGCGGCCCACTTGCCCGAGGTGTCCGGGGCGGCTTTCTGCAAGTTCGGTCCGCCCCACGCGCCGACGATCCAGGTGGCGAGGGTGCCGTCCTGCAGTTCTTTGTTCCAGCCGTCGCTCCAGAAACCTTCGGCCTTGACCAGCTTGCGGTCGACCAGGTCCTGCCAGTAGCCGGCGACCTTCTTCGAGGCGTTGTCGTTGATCGACACACCCCACTTGTCGCCCTGCTGAGTGAACCAGGCTCCACCGGCCTGCCAGACCAGGCCGGTGAACCAGTCGCCCTGGTTGGTGGGGAAGTTTGTGATGTAGGCGTCAGGGAACTTCGCCTTCACCAGCTCGGCGTCCCTGGCGTACTCCTGCCACGTGGCCGGCGGTGCGGTGATGCCGGCGGCGGCGAAGAGGTCCTTGCGGTAGAACAGACCCATCGGCGCGATGTCCTGTGGGATGGCGTAGATCGCCTTGCCGCCCGACACCTGGGTCCAGGTCCACTCCGGGAACGCGGCCTTCGTCTCCGGCGTCACGTAGGAAGAGATGTCAACCAGGTCGCCCAGCTGGGCGAAGTTGGGCAGGAACGCGTACTCGATCTGCCCGACATCCGGGGCGTTGCCTGCCTTCACCGCCGCATACATCTTGGTGTAGGTGCCCTGCGACCCACCGGGTACCGAGTTGAGGTGGACCTGGATGTTGGGGTTCTTGCTGTTCCAAAGGTCGACGGCCTTGCCGATGTTGTCGACCCAGGACCAGAACTCCAGGGTCACCTTCCCGTCGGCGCTGGTGCTGGTGTTGTCGTCGCTGCACGCGGTGGTGGCGAACAGCGTGGTCAGGGCGAAGGCGGCTGCGCCCATGGTCAAGAACTTTCTTCTGTGCATGAGGTGTTTCCTCCATCCGAGGATTTGAGGTATGCACACACCCGGTGAGTGTCGGGTGGATTCGGAGCGTCAGGCGGTGAGCAGGGCGGTGGTGTCCCAGGCAGCCAGCTGCAGCTGGTGGCCTTCGGGGTAGGTGTCGCCCGTCCGCGCGTGCCGCGCGGTGAAGGGCAGCCGAACGCTGACCGGTTGGCCGGACCAGTTGCCGACGAACCAGAGCTTCCGACCGCCGGGCAGAGATGCCGAGTCGGTGCGCACCGACGTTGGCAGCTCTGTCCACAATGGTGTAATGCCGGCAGCAGCTGCCGTCCATCGGGCGAGATCTCTCGCCAGAACCGGGTCGGGTAGGGTGCCGACCCAGGTGATGCGCCCGGCGAACCACCGGTGGGTGGTCACTGCGGGATACTGGCCCCATGCGGGGTGGTCGTAGTACAGAACCGGCTCGGCGGTGGTCACCCGCAGCAGGTCGGCCCAGTAGGTCGCCGAGGCGCCGTCGGAGGCGACAGGCTCGCCCGCCGCAGCGACCACCGGCACAGCGGTGCGCAGATTGGTGAATTCCTGGTATGCCACACCGGCCGGGACCGACAGTGGGCCGGGTGCCGTGTCGGTCCGGGCACGGCCGTGCTCGTCGACGTAGCCCGTGCGCGGCGTGAGGACCAGGTGCCCACCCGCGGCGGCGTAGTCAACCAGCCGGCTCGCATCGGCATCGGCGAGCACGTACCCGGCCGGCACCACCAGCACTGGCCACCGGCTCAGATCCTCGCCCCGATCCTCCTCCAGGTCGATGCAAGCCATCTGGAAGCCGGCATCGAAGTAGCCACGGTAGAAGGTGTTGAAGATCCGCTCATAGGAAGCCGGATCCGGGCGCCCGGTCACGGGATCCGCCAGCGGCGGCTGGAACTGCAGTACGTACTTGCTGTCCTGGGAGTAGAGGAACGCTACCTCGGCATCGGGTTCGGCCTGACCCAGTAACGGGGCGAGCGTAGCCAGCTCGGCGCCCAACGCGGCGATCTCGCGGTAGGGGCGGCCCGGCTGGTAGTCGTGGCCGAGGACGCCACGCCAGTAGATCTCTTTCCCGGTGTGGCAGGAGTGCCAGTGCCAGTACCCCATTCCGCGCGCCCCACGAGCGGCCAGCGCCAGCGCCGCCTGACGCCACTGGCCGTCGTAGGCGGGATGGTTCTCGTGCGGGTAGCCGGCGTTGGACGCATTCGACTCCAGTACCAGGAATCGGTCATTTTTGGCGGCGACCCGTGCCATGTCGGCCTGCAGGTACAGAGCCCATACCCCCACCCCGGCCGCCCAGGACGGCACCGGCGGCTCCGTGTGGTGATCCGGTAACTCCAGCGTGTCCTGCGTGGAGTAGTAGACGTTGACGCCAGGGATATCGACGAGGCGGGCAACCGCCCGGGCGTTGCCCGCGGGTCGGATGAGCTCGTGACCGCCGACGGTGCAGTGGGTGACGAACTGATCGGGCCGAGCCAGTTCGCGCACGATGCCGGCCTGCCAGGCCAGAAACTCGGTGACCAGGCTCGTCTGGAACCGCCGCCAGGCCAGGTTGTAGCCGGGCGAGCTGTTGTGGTCGGCCGGCCACAGATCGGCCCAGTCCCCCAGCCCGAGCGACCAATGATTGGTGCCCCACGCCTCGTTGACCGCGTCGAGGCTGCCGTACGTGGCCTTCAAGTGGTCGGCGAACCGCTCCCGCACGCCCGGGTTGTGCAACAGGTACACCCCGGTCTCGTTGTCGACCTGGAACCCGATCACGCCCGCGTGCCCGGCGAAGTGCCCCACCGCGGCACGGATCACCCGCTCGGCGTGGAACAGGTACGCGCCGTGGGTGATGTCGACGTTCTGCCGTCCGCCGTAGGTCAGCGGCGTACCGGTACCGGTCTGGGCCAGGATCTCCGGGTAGCGTCTCGCCAGCCACGCCGGGATCGCGTAGGTGGGTGTGCCGACAATGGCCGAGATACCGGCCGCGTGGCACCGGTCGACGACCCGGGTGATCCAGTCGAACTGGAACTGCCCGTCGATCGGCTCCCACAGATGCCAGGTCGATTCGCCCACCCGCACGTAGTTGACCCCGGCGGCCCGCATCAGCTCGATGTCCGCATCGAGCCGGTCTACGGCCTCGTACTCGGGGTAGTAGGCGGCACCGAACAGCATCGCGGTCACTGCCCGTTCTCGGTCAACGCCCACACCTGGCCGAGCAGGTTGCGGTCCGGGTCGTCCATGTCGTTCTGAATTTCCAGGAACTGCTCCATCACCGCGCCCCACCCCTCGGCGGTCGCGTTGGTCGCCGGACCGGCGGCGAAGGCCCGGTAGTCCTCCACGTGCACGACGTGGAACAGGTGCACACCGCGGCGGAAGATCCGCCACTCGCTCACACCCCGCGCGCGCAGATCGTCGGCGATCTCAGCCGGCACCACCCGGTGCGCCTTCTCGTACTCCAGCTCCTGACCGGGCCGGAGCCGGGTGTACAACGCGACGATCTGCACGCTCAACCTCTCAACAGAGTTCTGTTATCGATAACAAAGTTGGGGACTGTGGAACCGGACCCCCGGTTTGCCGGACCTGGTAGCCGTCAGATCCGCGGCGGGGCGCCCGTGCTGCGTCGCACGATGAGCTCCGGCTGGATCTGCGAGCGCAACGGTCGGCCGTCGTCGCCGCCGATGCGTCGCAGCAGCACCTGCACACAGCGCCGGCCGATCTCCTGGAAGTTCGGTCGGATCGTGGTCAGCGGCGGCACCAGGTACGCCGCCTCCGGGATGTCGTCGAACCCGACGACGCTGACGTCCTGCGGCACCCGACGGCCCCGTTCGGACAACGCGCGCAGCAGGCCAAGGGCCATCTGGTCGTTGGCGGCAAGCACCGCCGTGACGTCGTCCCGGTCGGCCAGGTCACGGCCCAGCTCGTAGCCGGCACGGGCTTCCCAATCCCCGACCAGCACCGCGGGCACCGGCACCCCGGCGTCGACGAGCGCCGACCGCCAGCCTGACACGCGGCCGTCAGCGGCGATCGAGTCGGTCGGCCCCGCGATGTGCCAGACGGTTCGGTGACCCAGCTGCAACAGGTACTCGGTGGCCTGCCGGGCACCGGCGGCCTCGTCGACGGTGACCACGGCGACGTGCGGGTCAAAACTGTCGTCCAACGCCACCATCGGCACGTTCGCCGACACGTTCAGCAGAGCCCGGGCCATGTCCCTGTGCGGTGCGATCGTGATCATCCCGTCGACGGCCTGACCGGTGAGCAGGTCCACCGCGTCACGCAGTGACCGCTGGTCCAGTGACCGCAGCGGTGCCACGCAGATCGCGTACCCCGCCTCCTGGGTGGCCTGCCCGATGCTCTGCAGCACGCTCGCTGGCCCGTAGCGGACCGCGTCGAACGTGATCACGCCGATCGTACGGGTACGTCCGGTCCGCAGTGCCCGGGCGCTGGAGTTGAGCTGGTAGCCCAGCTCCCGCACCGCGGCCAGCACCCGTTCGCGGGTCTCCCGCTTGACGTGCGGGTGGTCGTTGAGCACTCTGGACACCGTCTGCGCCGACACCCCCGCGGCCGCGGCGACATCCGACATCACCAGCGGCCGGGTCTGGTTCGGCACGCCACCCGCGGTCTTCTCACCCTCGGTCATCGAGTCGTCGGTGGTGTGTGCAGCGCCGACCTCGGTCATCGCGGCCACCTCCAGGTCATTGCACGACTGTCACATGCGGTTGGCCAGAATAGTTATCGATAACAGAGCCACTGTCAAGCGCCCGTGACGCAACGGAAACCTGACCGGTACAGGGCTTTGAGCTGCCCGCATGCGGCATCGAACACACCGAGAGCAGGTCAGCCGGGTGATCGCATCGGCGTCACCGACTAGCTTCGGCCGTACCCGCCAGTCGCGACCCGTACTCGGATCCCGTTGGCACGCGTCACATGACCGTGGATCCGAGTTTGCTATCGATAACATCCTGGGGTTGACTGGATCACCGTCGACGGCAGCCGCGTCGATGTCGATGTGTGTGGAGGGTGGTTGCCTGATGCCTGACAACGGTTCCGACCGTGTTCGCTTGGCGGACGGTTCGGTTCGCGTCAGTCGGTTGGGGTTGGGCTGCGCGCCGCTGGCGAACATGTACGAGGTGCTGTCCGACGAGGCGGCGTCCGCCACGGTGGACGCGGCGTGGGCAGGAGGCGTGCGCTACTTCGACACCGCCCCGCACTACGGCCTCGGGGTGTCCGAGCGGCGGCTGGGCGCGGCGCTGGCGGGCCGGCCGCGCGCCGACTACGCCATCAGCACCAAGGTGGGCCGGTTGCTGGTCGCGGACCCCGACGGCGCCGGCCGCAGCGACGACGGGTTCCTGGTGCCAGCCGACCATCGGCGGGTATGGGATTTCAGCGCCGACGGGGTGCGGCGCAGCCTGGAGGGCAGCCTGCACCGGCTCGGTGTCGACCGGGTGGACCTGGTCCTGCTGCACGATCCGGAGTTCCATGAGCAGGCGGCCATCGATGAGGGCTATCCGGCGTTGCAGGACCTGCGCGAGCAAGGGGTGATCGGGGCAATCGGCGCTGGCTCAACCCAATGGGAGGTACTGCACCGGTTCGTCACCCGCACGGACCTGGACGCGGTCATGGTCGCCGGGCGCTACACGCTGCTCGAGCAGCCGGCCCTCGACGCGTTGCTGCCTGCGTGCAGCACGCGTGGCGTCGCGGTGCTCAACGCCGGTGTCTACAACAGCGGCCTGCTCGCCCGAGACGCGCCCGACCCGTCCTCCCGCTACGACTACCGGCCGGCACCGGCACACCTGCTGGCCCGGGCGCAGGCGATCGCCGCAGTCTGCGCTCGGCACCAGACCACCCTGCCAGCCGCCGCGCTGGCGTTTGCCGCCGCACACCCAGCGGTGGCATGCCTCGTGGTCGGTGCCGCGACACCCGGCCAGGCGGCCCGCAACGCCGCGCTCGTCGCCGCGCCCCCGGCCCCGGCCGAGCTGTGGGCCGACCTGGTCGCCGCGGGACTGCTCCGGCCCGACGCGCCCGTTCCAGCCGACGGTTGTCCCGACGGGTGAGCCCGCACCGCCCGAGCGCGGACGGTAGGGCGCACGGCTCACTCGGAGCCGCTGATGACGAAGCTTTCCTTCCGCCGGGCGGGGGTCACCAACGGCGGATCACCCTCGCTGCGCCAGGTCATCGTGACATCCGGCGGATCCGCCCGGTTCCGCAACCGCCGACGTATCGATCATCGACGTAGCCGTTCGCAGGCGAGCAGTGCCTGGGTCAGCAGCCGGTGAACGGCGGTCAGATCGCCAAGGTCGAGTACTCGCGGAAGGGAAACTAGCCGGTGGCGAAGCTCTGCCACCGCCTCGGCCGGCTTGGCCGCCCGGGTCACGCCGCCACGGATGCGCTGCACCACGCCGGCTTTGGCCAGATGCGCCAGATCGCGGTGGACCGTCGAAGCGGAAGCACCGGTGACAGCTTTGACCTCGGCGATCGTGGCGTACTCCCGCTGAGCCACGAGCTCGAGGATCGCCTGTCGGCGCTGGGCGGCGAACTCGTGGATCATAGGCCGTGCGCGATGTGCAGGTCCGTGCCGCAGATGCCGACGCAGGCGACGTCGATGCGGACCGCGCCCGGGCCGGGCGGCACGGGCTCGGTGTCGGCAACGGCGAAGGTGCGGTTGCCGAGATAGTGGGCGCTGCGGGGCAAGGTGTCTCCTCGGTAGGGGGTCAGGAGTTCTCCGGCCGGCCGCTGGGCCAGGACTGGCCCAGGACCGGTTGGAGCCCGGCGAGCAGGTCGGCTCGATCGGCTCCTCGGCCCGTCGCACGTTGCCGGCCATGTTCACCGGGTCGGCCATACCGACGAAGGTGGTGGCGAACTGCGCCGGCTCGGCCGCGGAGCGCACAGCGACCTGTGCGATGTCGACGCCCCGGGCGGCGCACACCCCGGTCGCGGCGGTACGCACGGCCGCCGGCGCCGGGTGCCAATTCGGCGCGGCCAGCCGGCTACGCCATCGCCGAGCACATGCGCGCAGAACTCGTCATCGACGCCCGGACCGCCGCCAACGCACCCGCGGCAGCCCGACCGGGGCGATCCGGCACACCGACCACCGCGCGCACTACACCTCCCAGGCCTTCGCCACCGTCTGCCGCACCCGCCGGCGTCCGCCAGTCGATGAGCCCGATCGGCAGCTGCCGACACCGCCGCCGCCGGGTCGTCAAGCCCCCTCCTCGGGACTGTCGAGGGCGGCGAGCACCGCGCGGACCTGGCCCAGCCGGTCGTCGCCGAGGGGGCGCAGCACGACGGTCTGCGCGCCGGCGTCCCACAGTGTGCGGACCTGCTTGGCCGCCTTGGCGGCGGGTCCGGCGACAACAAACACGTCGGCCGGGTCGACGCCGAGCCACGCGGCCTGCGCGGCGACGATCCGGTCGGTCGCGGCGTGTACACGAGCAGCATCGTCATCGACGCAGAGATAGGTGAAGACAGTCAGTTCGTGCCGGGCGGGCGCGCCGGGCGCGGCCCGGCCTTTGTCGATGTGCGCGAGCGCGGCGGCGACCTCGCGCGGTCCGTGGCCCTCGGCGACGATGGTGCCGTCCGCGACGCGGCCGGAGAGCTCGAGTGAGCGGGGGCGTACGACACCGGCGAGGATGGCGGGCGGTTCGGCGGGCGGGTGCCACAGTTGCACGTCACGCAGGTGTACTGCGCGACCATCGAGCGTGACGGGTCCGCCGCGCAGGAGCGACCGCACAGCGCGGATGGTCTCTTCAAGGAGCGCGAGCTTCTGCGGGGTGGCGGCGCCGACCTGCGCCATCCATTCGGATACGCCGTGTCCGATGCCGGTGACGAAACGGCCGGGGTACAGCCGAGCGAGCGTCGCCGCCTCCATGGCGAGCAGGGCTGGGTTGCGCAGCGGCGCCGGCACGATCCCGATCCCCACCCGCAGCCGTTGGATGCTCGCCAGCACGGCGGCCGCCGAGGCGATCGCGCCACCCCAGCCCAGATCCTCGACCAGCCAGAAATCCTCAACCCGCAACGCGTCGAGGGCCTGCGCGAAACCAACAAGCTCCTCCGGCTCCCGGTCACAGTCGAACATGACGCCGATGCGGAACTCAGAACCAGGTACTGAGGACATAAGGCCACCTTTGCTGAGAAATGAGCGTTCCCCGCGACGATCACCGCCTTCCAGCCGCACATCCGATCCCGTGGCCCGCGACGGCACATGCGGCGCGGTCATACCTGCCTCCGGCGCAGCACGGAGACCGCGTGCGGACCGAGCACACCGGGGGCGGCGGTGTCGCCAGCCTGCTGCATGTACAGGATGGTGCCCTCGACGCCGGACAGCTCCCGCGGCTCGCCAGTGCGGTTGACGAGGAACCAGTACTCGGCGTCGGCGGACTGCCGGACGGCGAGCTCGACCTGTCCGCGTAGCGTGTCGGGCAACTCGCTGTGCACGCCGGCGGTGTCGAGGACGTCGGTCAGCACAGGCCGCAGTCCCGCCGGTCCGAGCCGGGTCGACACATAGGTCGCCGATCCGGTACCGACACTGCGGCGGGTGATCGCGGCGCGGCCGGCCAGGTCACCGGACTTGTACCAGGCGAGTACCTCGACGTCCGCATCGATGATGCCGATGCGGTCGGTCCACAGGATGCCGGTCGTACCGTTGTCGAGTTCAACGCACTGGTCGTCGAGCAGCGGGGCGAACTCCTCGATCCGGATGCCCAGCAGGTCCCGCAGTGCGCCGGGATAGCCGCCGAGCCAGACGTGGTCGTGCTCGTCGACGATGCCGGAGAAGTAGGTCGTGACGAGATGGCCGCCGTTGGCGACATAGGCGCGCAGCCGATCGGCGAGCGCGGCGGGCACGACGTGCAGGATCGGGGCGACGAGCAGGTCGTAGTGCTCCAGTTCGGCGGTGACGGGGACGACGTCCGCGCGGACGCCGAGGTCGAGGAGCGCGGTGTACCAGTCCAGGGCTTCCCGGCGGTAGCGCAGCCGGTCGGTGGGGTGCGAGTCGTGCTCGGCGGTCCACCAGGACTCCCAGTCGAAGACGACGGCAGCCCGTGCCCGTTGGCGGGTCGTGCCGGCGACCTCGGCCAGATCACGCAGCGCCGCGCCGAGTTCCGTTACCGCGCGGAAGACGGCGCTGTCCTCCCCGGCGTGCGGCAGCATGCCGGAGTGGTACTTCTCTGCGCCGGCCGCGGACTGCCGCCACTGGAAGAAGCACACGGCGTCGGCGCCGTGGGCCACGTGGGTGAGCGAGTCACGGGCCAGCCCACCCGGGGCCTTCGCGACGTTGACCGGTTGCCAGTTCACCGCGCTGGTGGAGTGCTCCATGAGGTACCAGGGCCGGCCGCCGGCGATGTTGCCGGTGAGGTTGGCCGAGAACGACAGCTCGTCGAATGCCTGCGGACCGGGCACGACGTAGTGGTCGTTGGCGACGAAGTCGACCTCGGACGCCCAGTCGGCGTAGTGCATCCCCTTGGTCTCGCCCATGACCATGAAGTTGGTGGTGACCGGGATCCCGGGCGTCACCTCGCGCAGCACCGTGCGCTCGGCCCGCAGGTGGTCCTTGAGTGCGTCAGAGGAGAACCGTTTGAAGTCCAGCTGTTGGGTGGGGTTCGGGTGCGAGGCCGCCAGGCGCGGCGGCAGGACCTGCGCCCAGTCGCTGTACCGCTGCGACCAGAACGCCGTGCCCCAGGCTTGGTTCAGCGCCTCGACGGTGCCGTACCGCCGGCACAGCCACTGCCGGAACGCGGCCGCGGCGTCGTCGGAGTAGTCGTAGATGTTGTGGCAGCCGAGCTCGTTGTTGACGTGCCAGGCGGCCAGCGCCGGGTGGCTGCCGTAGCGCCCGGCGAGTGCCCGGACCAGACGCAACGCATGCTCGCGGAAGACCGGCGACGTCGGCCGCCAGTGCTGCCGCGCGCCGGGCCACACCGTCCGGCCGTCGCGGTCGACGGGCAGGATCTCCGGATGTGCCGTGGTCAGCCATGGCGGCGGTGATGCCGTTGCCGTGGCCAGGTCGACGGCGATGCCGTTGGTGTGCAACAGGTCCATGATGTCGTCGAGCCACGCGAAGTCCCACTCGTCCGCGCGGGGCTGGATGCGCGCCCAGGAGAAGATGGCGAGGGAGACGATGTTGACTCCGGCCACCTTCATGGCCCGCACGTCGTCGTCCCAGACGTGACGCGGCCACTGCTCCGGGTTGTAGTCGGCGCCGAACCCGAGGCGTGGCCGGACGGGGTCCGACGGCCAGCGCAGCCATCGGTGACCGTGGTGTTCCTGCACAGCTTCTCCTGGTTGCTACGTGCTGATGGTTACGTAAACATGTCCGTCCGGCCGCCGCCCGGGACGGCCGGACGGACCGGGGATCATTTGACCGTGAAGCCTTGTTCCTTGCCGTACTTCACGGAGGCGTCCTGCCAGGCCTTGAGGCCGTCCTGCAGGGTGGTGCCGCCGAGGTAGGCCCTGCCGGCGGTGTCGCCGAAGACGTTGTTGGCGTAGACCTGGAACGGCAGGTAGGACCAGCCGGTGACGACCTGCCCGGCGGCGTCGGCGAGGACCTGGTTGACCTTCTGGCCGCCGAAGTACGGGAACTCCTTGTCCTTGAACGCCGGCGAGTTGAGCTGGGCGGTGGTGGCCGGGAACGCGCCGTTGTCGGCCCGGCTCTGCGCGCCGGCCTCGACGGTGGCGTACTTCAGGAACGCCCACGCGAGCTTCTTGTTCGCGCCGGCGGCCGGGATCGCCAGGGCGCTGCCGCCGTTCTCCGAGGTGGCCTTGCCACCCGCCTCCCATTGCGGCATCGGCGCGACCCGCCACTTGCCCGAAGCGGCCTTCACGCCGGACTCGAGGTTGGCCGGCATCCAGGCGCCGATGACGAGGGTGGCGATGGTGCCGTCACCGAGGCCCTTGTACCAGGCGTCGCTCCAGCCGGTCACCGGGGAGAGCAGCTTGCCGTCGATGAGCTGCTGCCAGAGTGTCGTGTACCGCTTGGTGCCGGCATCGGCGAAGTTCACCCCGACGGTCGTGCCGTCGACCGTGTACGGCTTGCCACCGGCTTGCCAGATCATGCTGGTGGTGAACCCGGCGTCGCCGGTGTCGCTGGTGATGTACACCTTCGGGTCGGCCGTGTGCAGCTTCCGGGCGGCGGCGACGTACTCGTCCCAGGTGGCCGGCACTGCGACGCCGTACTTGTCGAAGACCTCCTTGTTGTAGAACAGCGCCATCGGGCCGGAGTCCATCGGCAGGCCGTAGACGACGACGCCGGAGCGCACGCCGTTCCACGGGCCGGGGGTGAAGCTGCCGTCGAGCGCGCCGGCGCCGTACGGGCCGAGGTCCGTGAGCGACTTGGCGAGGGCGAACTGCGGCAGCGCGTAGTACTCGACCTGGGCGAGATCGGGCACGCCCGAGCCGGCCTTGATCGCGTTCTGCAGGGCGGTGTACTGCTTGTCGCCGGTGCCAGCGTTGACCAGGTCGACCTTCACCTTGGGGTACTTCGCCTGGAAGTCGGCGGCGACCTGCTTGAGCGTGGGCTCCCAGGCCCAGACCGTGATGGTGCCGCCGGCGTCGAGCGCGGCCTGGACGTCGGCCTCGGACACGGGGCCGGACTGTCCGCCGGAGCCGCTGTCACCGCCGGAGCCGCATCCGGTGACGAGTAGCGCCACCGACAGCGCGGCACTGGCGAGCAGCATACGGCGACGGATGACCGTCATGAGTGTTCCCTTCGTGGGGTGTGCCTACCGGGATTGTGTGGGTGTACCTGTGGGGCGGGGCTGGGGACCGTGCGCCGGTCATTCCTTGACGCTTCCGGCGGACAGGCCCGACTGCCAGTACCGCTGCAGCAGCAGGAACGCTGCGACCAGCGGGACGATGGTGAGCAGCGAGCCGGTGATCACGAGGTTGAAGACCGCTTCGCCGCCCGCGGTGCCGGCCTGCTGGTTCCATTCGTTGAGGCCGAGGGTGAGCGGGTACCAGTCCGGGTCCTTGAGCATGATCAGCGGCAGGAAGTAGTTGTTCCACGTCGCCACGACGTTGAAGAGCAGGACGGTGACGGTGCCCGGGGCCAGCAGCGGCGCGGCGATCGAGAAGAAGGTGCGGAACTCCCCCGCGCCGTCGACACGGGCTGATTCGAGCATCTCGTCGGGCACTGCGTCGCGGGCGAAGGTCCACATCAGGTACAGGCCGAATGGCGAGACCAGCGACGGGACGATGATCGCCCACGGGGTGTTCGTGAGGCCCAGGTTCGAGAACATCAGAAAGGTCGGCACCGCCAGCGCGGTGCCCGGCACCGCGACCGCGCCGATGACCAGCGCGAACACCGCGCGTTTGCCCAGGAAGTCGAACTTGGCCAGGCCGTAGCCGGCCAGCGCCGCCAGCAGGGTCGCGCCGCCGGCGCCGACGATGACGTACAGCAGCGTGTTGAGCAGCCAGCGAGTGAAGACGCCGTCGTCGTAGGTGAAGGTGTCGGCGACGTTGCCGAACAGCGCGAAGTCGCGGTCGAACCACAGACCGAACGACCGGAACAGGCCGTCCTGCGTCTTGGTCGCGTTGATCAGTAGCCAGGCCAGCGGCAGCAGCGTGTAGACCAGCATGAGCCCGGTCAGCGCGGTGAGCGTGAGACTGCGGCGCCGCCGCGGTGACCGCCGCCGCGCAGCGGTGCGATCGCCAGCGGCCGGGCGGGTTGGCGGGTCGGCGAGGGCGGTGGTCACCATGGTCAGCCCGCCTTCCGCGCGCCGCGCAGCTGCACCAGGTAGGCGACGACCATGGTGAGCACGCCCATGACGATGGCGACCGTGGCGGCGTAGTTGTACTGCTGTCCGGCGAACGACAGCGAGTAGGCGTACAAGTTGGGCGTGAAGTACGTGGTGATCGAGTTCGGCGCCATCGTCTTGAGGATTCTGGGCTCGTTGAACAGCTGGAAGCTGCCGATGATGGAGAAGATCGTGGCGATGAGCAGAGGTCCACGCAGCGCCGGCAGCTTGATCGCCGTGACGATGCGCACCTGCCCGGCGCCGTCCATCTCCGCCGCTTCGTAGAGCGACGGGTTCACCACCCGCAGCGCCGAGTAGAGGATCAGCATGTTGTAGCCGACGAATTCCCAGGTCACGATGTTGCCGATCGAGGCAAGGATCAGGTCCGGGGACAGCGGGTCGGGCAGCGTCACGCCGAGCGCCTCGTTGAGGTTGCCGACGAGACCGAAGCGGTTGCCGTACATGAATCCCCATATGAGCGTGGCGACGACCGCGGGCACCGCGTACGGCAGGAACACCGAGATACGGAAGAACCCGGCGCCGTGCAGGCGACCGCTGTCGATCACCAGGGCGACGAGCAGCGCCAGGAACAGCATGATCGGCACCTGCACGGCCAGGAACAGCGCCACCCGTCCGAAGCCGGACCAGAACTGCGGGTCGCTGAGCGCCTTCGCGTAGTTGTCGGCGCCGACGAACGTGGTGCCGCCGACGAGCCGGGTGCGGAACACACTCAGGTAGAGCGAGTAGCCGATCGGGGCGAGGAAGACCAGGGCGAAGACCGCCATGAACGGCCCGACGAACCGCCACCCGACCCAGGATCGTCGTCGCCGGGCCGGCGCCCGGTCGAGTGCCGTGACGCTTGCGAGCCCTGCCGAGGCCATCGGTGCGCTCCTTCCCGTCCGCACGACCGGACGTTCGGTGTTTACGTAAACATCCACGATCGGTTTCCGCCACACGCCGCGAGGCGACAGGAGGGTTACAGCCGGCAATGTTTACGTAAACTTGGTTGCGGTATAGTGACACCCCTCACCAACGTCGTCAAGCCGGTGACACCGACCGTGCGCAGTAGGCAGGGAGCAGCATGGATCTCGACGCCCAAGGGCACCGCCCACAGCTCGTGCCCATGGGCGGCGCACAGCGCGGCGGTTCGGGCATCCCCGGCGGTCGCCGCAAGCAACGCGTCTCCATGGCCGACGTGGCCAAGCTCGCCGGCGTCTCCTCGCAAACCGTCTCCCGGGTCTCCAACGGCCACCCCAGCGTCGTCGAGGAGACCCGCGAGCTGGTCCTGGCAGCGATGCGGGAGCTGGGCTACCGGCCCAACAGCGCCGCCCGCGCCCTGCGCTACGGCCAGTTCAACACCATCGGCGTCATCCTCTTCAGCCTCTCCTCCACCGGCAACAGCCGCACCGTCGAGGCGATCGCCACCCACGCCGCGGCCGAGGGCTACGCCATCACGCTGATCCCGGTCGGGGCGCCCACCCAGGACAACGTGCTCGGCGCCTTCACCCGCATGGGCGAGCTCGCCGTCGACGGCGTCATCGTCATCATCGAGGTCCACCTCCTCGACGCCAGCACCGTCGCGCTGCCGCCGGGCGTGCACGTCGTGGTCGTCGACTCCGACGCCGGCGACCGCTACCCGGTCGTCGACACAGACCAGGCCGACGGCGCCCGGCAGGCCGTCCGGCACCTGCTCGACCTCGGCCACCGCACCGTCTGGCACGTCGCCGGGCCGGCCGAGTCGTTCGCCGCGGAGCGCCGCGCCAAGGCCTGGCGGGAGGCCTTGGAGGCGGCCGCCTGCCCGCTGCCGCCGATCGAGCGCGGCGACTGGTCCGCCGAATCGGGTTACCGCGCCGGCCTCCGGCTGGCTGACAGGCCCGACTGCACCGCCATCTTCGCGGCCAACGACCAGATGGCCCTGGGGGTACTGCGAGCCCTGCACGAGCGCGGGCGCATCGTGCCCACGGACATCAGCGTGGTGGGCTTCGACGACATCCCCGACGCCGCGTCGTACCTGCCCCCACTGACCACCGTGCACCAGGACTTCGCCGAAGTCGGCCGACGCTGCGTGCAGGCACTGCTCCGGCAGATTCGCAACGAACCCGCCGGCCCCGGCACCGACCTCGTCCCGACCCACCTCGTCGTGCGCGGCAGCACGACACCAGCATCCGGCTGAAGCCCCGTGGGCTAGGTTCATTTTCGACTCGGTCCCTGCTGATCGCGGGTCGCGCGCGCCCCGCCCACCCGTCCTCACCACGCCTGCCGGCGTTCGCCAGGGTTATCCACGGGCCTACGTAGAGCGTGCCGGCGTTAGGCCGCCGATGACAGAGCCTGACACGGCTGGGAACGCAACCACAGTCGCCGCAAGATTTCGTCCCGGCCTGGCACCTGACCGCTTCGCACAGGCATCTCCATCTCCAAGTCCCGGGGAAGGCAGTCACCCCACGCGTGTGAGCTGCCATGTCTGCGGTGATCCACCGTTGTCGGTCCACTGGATTGCGGTGGCGCCCTCGTCGGCGGTGTTGCCGTTGTCGAGTGCTTTGCCGCTGCGCTGGCAGACCAGCTTGTATCTGTTGGAGCTGACGCTGGTGATGGTCCACCGTTGCTGCGGTCCGCCGTTGTCGGTCCATTGCATGACCGGGGCGCCCTCGCCGATCGTGTTGCCGTTGTCCAGTGCCTTGCCGCTCAGGTGATTGACAAGCTTGTAGCGTCCGCTGCCGGTGGCGGTGATGGTCCATCGCTGCTGCGGTCCGCCATGGTCGGTCCATTGCAGCGACCAGGTGCCGTCGTCATGGGTGTTGCCGTTGTCGAGCGCCTTGCCGCTGCGCTGGCAGACCAGCTTGTATGTGCCGCCGGAGACGATGGCAGGGGTTGCCGTGGGTGTCGGCGTCCCAGTGACCTCGACGACGACGACTGAGGCATGCGCATTCGGTGCCTGTGTGGGTACGGTGACGTTGATGTAGTCGCCGCTGATGGTGTAGCTGAGGGAGGTGCCCGGTGCGTTGAGCAGATACACCCGGGTGATGGCGTTCTGCACCGCGGGCAGGCGCAGCGCGCCGTCCGCAGGCCACTGGAACACATGTGCGTAGAGTTTGCCGGCCTTCTTGGTGAACCGACCCCACCAAGGCTCGAATGTGTACGGGCTGGCGGTGGTGCCATAGATACTGTCACCGTAGGTGCTCATCCACGCACCGATGTCCTGCAGCGCTGCGACAGAGCCAGGGGTGACGCTGCCGCTCCCTGTCGGCCCGATGTTGAGCAGGTAGTTGCCGTCACGGCTGACGACGGTGACCATTTCCTGGATGAGTGCGGTCGAGGAGCGGTACCAGTTCTCGCTTCCGGCGTTGTAGCCCCAGGAGCCGTTCATGGTGCAGTTGGTTTCCCACGGCCGGGGCAAAGCGGTCGGTGGCACGGTCTCTTCGGGACATTCGAAGTCGCCCAGCCCGAGTCCCCGCTTCACCCTTTCGTTGACGATCAGGACGGGCTTGCGGGCAAGCAGCCAGTTGTAGAGGTCTTGACCATCGGCCTCGGTCCACCAATCGTCGGCTGTGGGTGCGGCCGCGTTGGCGCACCAGTCGCCGTCGAACCAGAGGATGGCCGGGTCGTATCGAGTCAGGAGTTCCTGCAGGTGGGCCTTCATGTCCTCGATGTAGGCGATGCGTGCGGCTGGTGACGACATCGTCGAGAACACGACGTCGGTGCGGCGGATGGTCTGGGAAGGGTGGTTCCAGTCCAAGATGGAGTAATAGAGCCCGAACTTGATTCCCTGTGCGTCACATTCGGCTTTGAGTGCGGCGAGCAGGTCGGGCTGGTACCCCGAATAGCTGGGCAGTGTGTATCGGGTGGTGCCGGTAGTGTCGGTGAAGCCCGCTACCTGAGAGTCCCACATGGCGAAGCCCTCGTGGTGCTTTGCGGTGATGACCAGGTATTTCATGCCGGCGGACTTGGCCAGGCCGACGATCGTCGAGGCGCTGAAGGAGGTGGGGTTGAAGTTGGCGGACACCTGCGTCTGGTAGTCGTACTTGGTCCAGTGTTCGTTGTTGAAGGCCCATTCTCCGCGGCCCAGGTAGGAGTAGGACCCGAAGTGGATGAACATGCCGAAGCGTGCGGCGTACCACCATGCCATCCGGGCGGGCACGGTATAGGCGGCGGCGGACTGCCCGGATATCGCGGATCCGGTGACCAGAGCGGCTCCCGTGAGTGCTCCGGCGGCAAGTAGTTGCCGGCGAGACAGGAAAGGGGACATGAGCAATTCTCCTTGGAGCTGGGAGGGGTGCCGGGTCGCGGGGCGGGCCAGAGCACGCGGCCATTGGCTCGTCGTCAATGTGTGGCAAGCCTTCGACAGTGAGCGCGGCGGCGATGAAGGGTCTGCGGTTCAAGGGCAGATCCGTCGCGACTCCATTGGACGAGGAATCGAAGGGCTTTGCGGGCTGGCGATTGCTCGGTGTGCATCGGGACCCAAGGGTCCCCTGCCAGTCGGTACGACTCCGGAGTCGGGCTGCGGTTGAGATCCTGCCAGAGGGATGTCGGGCTGGTAGCCGTCGACGATCTCCCGGAGCCTGTCGTGCCACAGCTGGTACTCGGCGGCGGTGCCGAGCTGGGGATGGAGCTTCTGCAGAACCGGGTCGGACCGCACCGACGCCCTCTGGTAGCAGCCGTGAAGCGGCGGATCGGCGGCACTGCGCCTGCTACTGGTCCTGGTCACGAAGGCCCCGGCTCGGGGCACTCAGTTGGCGATCCTCCGTAGATAACTGAGCCCGCAAGCAGCGAGGCTGTCCTGTGTTGGTGCGAGTGATCGCCAGATCGAGGCGGCGGTCGCGATCGTCTCGTTGTCGGCGGTGAAGGATTCGATACAGACCGCGCCGTTGTAGCCGGTAGTGGCCAAAGCCTCGAAAAAGCGGGGCCAGTCGAAGTGGTCGGAGCCCGGGGTGCCACGGTTGGTGCCGCTCACCTGGACGTGCTTGACATAGGGGCCGGCAATGACCAGCGCGGTGTAGGGGTCGGCCTCCTCGATGTTCATGTGATAGGTGTCGATCATGATGCCGACGTTGTCGGGGAGGCCGTCGATGAGCTCGAGGGTCTGCTCGACGGTGTTGGCGACGCTCGTCTCGTACCGGTTGAGGGCCTCGACGCCGATACTCACCCCGCGCTCACCGGCGTATTCGGCCACCGGCAGCAGCGCGCGGCGGAACTCGGCGTAGCAGGCCGCCCGCTGGGGCGGTGACATGCGCCACGTGCGGCCGACCGCGGCGTAGACGGGGCCGCCGACGCACGTGGCGCCGACGGCCGCCGCACTGTCCACAC
>NZ_JAHYSG010000004.1 GCF_022095675.1 Dactylosporangium sp. AC04546
TGAACCGACGACCCAGGTGCCACCCGACCCATCCAAGAACCGGGCAACACCCATTCCACCAATGAGCGACGGTCGAAACTTGCAAGGACCCGAGCCATCCAAAGGGTCGCGCAGGTCAGCCCGCCGGGGATTGACTTTTAGTTAACTTTCTTTATCGTTGTGCCTCAATGGGACCTCTGCTGCTCACCTGGAGGCAGTGATGGCACTTCGAAGGCTCGTCCTGGCCGGCGCCGCGCTTCTCGTCACCGTCGGCGGCGTCGCCGTGGTCACGGCGCCCGCGCAGGCGGCGGGGTCGCTCACCGCCACGCTCACGTACGACTCCGACTGGGGATCCGGCTACCAGGCGAAGTACACGATCACCAACGGCACGGCCGCCACCGTGTCGGCCTGGAAGGTCGAGTTCGACCTGCCCTCGGGTTCGGCCCTGGGTAGCTACTGGGACGCGCTCATGAGCCAGTCGGCCCAGCACGTCACCGCGGACAACCGCACGTACAACGGCACGCTCGCCCCCGGCGCCTCGACGACCTTCGGGTTCCTCGTGAGCGGCGGCGGCAAGCCGGCCAACTGCAAGATCAATGGCGGCAGCTGCGCCGGCGTCGTGGACACGCAGGCGCCGAGCGTGCCCGGCAGCCTCCGGGTCACCGGCACCACCTCGGGCAGCGTCAGCCTCGCCTGGAACGCCTCGACCGACAACGTCGGCGTCACCGCGTACGACGTCTACCGCGGCGGCGCGCTGGCGGCGACCGTGACCGGCACCAGCGGTACCGTGGCCGGCCTGTCGCCGTCGACGGCGTACACGTTCACCGTGAAGGCGCGCGACGCGGCCGGCAACGCGTCCGGCGCGAGCAACCAGGTCAGCGCCACCACCAACGCCGGCAACCCGGGCAACCCGGGCGCCACGCTCCCCCTCGCGCCGTACGTCGACATGGGCGCCTGGCCGACGCCGAGCCTCACCGACATGGCCACCGCCGGGAACCTCAAAAGCTTCACGCTCGCGTTCGTCAACAGCGCCGGCTGCAAGGCGTCCTGGTTCAACGCGTACGACCCGCGCGCCGCGTGGGCCCGCGACCAGATCGACGCCATCCGCGCCCGGGGTGGCGACGTGAAGATCTCCTTCGGCGGCGCCAGCGGCATCGAGCTCGCCCAGGCCTGCACGACGCCGGCCGCGGTGGCCGCCGAGTACCAGGCGGTCGTCGATGCCTACGCGCTGAAGTACATCGATCTCGACATCGAGGGCGCCGCGGTCGCCGACCCGGCCTCGGTCAACCGCCGCTCGCAGGCGCTCGCCCTGCTCCAGGCGGCGCGCCCCGACGTCAAGATCTCGCTGACCCTGCCGGTGCTCCCGGAGGGCCTGACCGCCGACGGCGTCAACGTGGTCCGCGCGGCCCGCGACGCGGGCGTCAACCTCGACCTGGTCAACGTCATGGCGATGGACTACCAGCGCTCGAGCGGCGACTACGGCAACTTCGCCGTCCAGGCCGCCCAGTCGACCTTCAACCAGCTCAAGGGCCTGTACCCGGCCAAGACCGACGCCCAGCTCTGGCGAATGGTCGGCGTCACCCCGATGCTCGGCAAGAACGACGACGGCGGCACGTACGACCAGAACGACGCCCGCCAGCTGGTCGCCTTCGCCCAGACCAACCACCTGGGCATGCTGTCCTTCTGGGAGGAGACCCGCGACCGCAACGCCTGCACCGGCGCGCTCTACATGTGCACGAACATCCCCCAGCAGCCGTACGAGTTCAGCCGCATCTTCGCGGCGTACACGGGCTGACCCCATCAGGGGGCTCGGGTCCGCGCAAGTGACGACCGTCGCTCCCGCCAGACACCGCTCGTGCCGCCGGGGCATCCGCCCCGGCGGCACGGACGCTGCCATCGCCGTCGTCCCAAGGACCCGCGGGCTGCCGCCCGCGCGGACGTCCGCGGTGGGCCCTGACGCTCCGTAGGTCTCTGATGCACAGCGCTGCGACGTCGCACGCCAGCCCGGCCACGGTCATGATCGATGGCGAGTTCTGGCTGCTATGACAGCCGGAACGTGCCATCGATCATGGCGCAACTCCCCGGTGTTGGCGACGGTGCTCCCGCTGGGGCCCACGGCAACCCAAGATCGGCGGCTCCGTGCCGTGGGCCGCGATCTTGGAGGGGTAGATCGACCGTCGCACGGCGACCCGCGCCCCGACCGGCCGACCTCATGATCCAGGGAAACTTCTGGCTGCCGTGGCAGCCACATTGTTCCCTTGATCATGGCGTGCCCCGACCGGCCGTGGAGCTGTCGCGCGCGGCCGGGTCCACGGCTGCCCAAGATCGGCAACTCTGCGCTCTGAGGGCCGATCTTGGGGGCTGGGTTGCCAGGAGCGCTGTGATCGCCCTCTTCGCCACGGTCCTCACCGTCGCGGCCGGGGTCTCCGTCTTCGGCTAGCGCTGGGGGAGCGAGGAGCGCAGCGCGGTCAGGATGGTGGTCAGCTCCGCCAGCAGGCCGCCCACCGTGGTCTGGTCCGTGCCGCCGATGTTCACCGTGCGCAGCTCGGCCGGCTTCGGGAGCCGGGCCACGATCTCCGGCAGCGACTCCACCAGCCGGGCCTGGATGTGCTCCGGCGACTGGGCGTTGTCGATCGCCGCGCGCTGGCGCAGCCGCTCCAGCTCCAGCAGCGCCTGCTCGTGCAGCGCCTGCGCGCGGGCCCCGGTCTGCTGGAGCTCGGCCTCCGTCTTCAGCCGGGCCAGCTCCGTCTCGCGGGCGATGCGCAGCCGGCCGATCTCGGCCTCCTCGTCGGCGCGCTCCCGCTCCAGGGTCAGGGCGTGGCGGCTCGTCGCGTCCTGGAGGTCGGCCAGCGCGCGGGCGTCCTCCTGCTCGCGCTGCGACCGGCGCAGCCGCTCGGCGGCGTCCCGGTCGAACTGCAGGGCGGCGCTGCGGGCGCGCAGGTCGGCCAGCTCGCGCTCGTTCTCGATCACCTGCGTCTCGCGCTGGCGGCCGGCGGCCCGCTCGCGCTCGCCGATCGCCTCCTCCGCCACCAGCTCGGCGAGGCGGGCGATGCGGCCCTGCTCCGAGCGGTACGGCTTCTGGAGGTTCTCCCACAGCCGGGCCGAGCTGACGACCGCCTCCTTGATCTGCACCGTGACGATCCGCAGGCCGACGCCCTCGGCGACGGCGCGTAGCCGGGCGGTCAGCTCCTCGATGATGGGCTGCTTGTCGCTGAGCACCGCGCCGACGCTCAGCGTGGCCACCTTGTCCTTGATGGCGGCCTCGGCCTGCTCCTTGAGCTGGAGGTTCACCACGCGCATCGGGTCCTCGGCGTCGGCGAAGTCGAGCTTGCGGTACGCCGTGGCGAAGTCCTCGATGATCCACTGCAGGTAGGCCTGGACCAGCACGCCCTGCAGCTCGCTGCAGATGCAGTACGCGTTGATGAGGATGGTCTGCATGGCGCCGGGCACCACGAGGTACGAGTCGGTGTTCGGGTTGTACCGGAACGACACGCCGAGCCCCACGTGCAGCGGCTCGGTGTGGCCGCGGCGGGTGTGCACGACGAAGGCGTTCGGCGGGACCAGCACGGTCTTCCACCGGCCGATCCCGGTGACGCGGACCTCGACGGCGCTCGACGTCGGCGCGGCGGCGTCGCCCGCCGGCCCCGACCGCGATCGCCCGCCGCCGCTGCTCTGGGGCGCCGGCGCGGCCGGCATCGGGGCGCTGCGCTTCGTCCGCAGGTCCGCCTCCAGGCGCTCCTGCTGCCTGACCACCTGATCGAGGTACGAGTTGCTGCTGGACACCGACGGGCTCCTTCGCCGAGAAAGACCGAGG
This sequence comes from Dactylosporangium sp. AC04546, assembly GCF_022095675.1. Lineage (GTDB taxonomy): Bacteria > Actinomycetota > Actinomycetes > Mycobacteriales > Micromonosporaceae > Dactylosporangium. The sequence goes on from NZ_JAHYSG010000004.1 coordinate 3,794, forward strand.
ACGACGGCCCAGTCTGCTCGGCGGTGTCAAGCCCGCGCGTCCGGGTAGAGCCCAGCCATGCCGATTCTGGTCACGGGGGCAGGCGGAGCGGTGGGTGGCGTCGGCCGGCGGGTCGTCGAGCTGCTGCGCCGCCGCGACCTGCCCGTGCGCGCTTTCGTCCACCACGACGACGAGCGGGCCGACGCCCTGCGCGGGCTCGGCGCCGAGGTCGTCGCCGGCGACCTGCTCAGCGGCGCCGACGTCCTGCACGCGATGAGCGGCTGCGACCGCGTCTACTTCGGCTTCGGGGTGTCCGACCGGTACCTCGAGGCGACCGTCACCGCGGCCGCCGCGGCCCGCCAGCTGGGCGGCCTCGACGTCTTCGTGAACATGTCGCAGATGACCGTGTCGCAGATGAGCATCATCAGCTCGGTCGAGTCGCACCAGCAGCACCAGCAGTGGCTGGGGGAGCGGGTGCTGGACTGGTCCGCCCTGCCCGTGGTCGAGGTCCGCCCCACGGTCTTCATGGAGAACCCCATCTTCACCGCGTCGATCCTCGACTCGATCGAGCGCGACGGCACGATCCGCCTGCCGTTCGGCACCGCACGCACGTCACCCGTCCTGGCCGGCGACGTCGCCGAGGTGGTCGCCACGGTGCTCGCCGCGCCGCGCCAGCACGTGGGCCGCGTCTACGAGCTGACCGGCGCCCGCCCGGTGACCGCGGTCGAGCTGGCGGTCCAGTTCGCCGAGGCGCTCGGGCGTCCCGTCACGTACGTCGACCTGCCGTACCGCCGCTGGGTCGACGAGGTCCTGACCCCGCTGGGCCTGCCGGAGCACGTCGCCGAACACCTGGCGACGATGGTCCGCCTGCACGCCCTGGGCCGCTACGACCGCCACAGCGACGACCTCCAGCACCTCCTGGGCCGCCCGCCCCGCGGCGTCGCCGAGTACGTCGACGAGCTGCGGAGCGGGCAGGTCCGGTCAGGTGTGGGTTACGGCAGGACGTAGTTCTCGTTCAGGGCCGCGCCGCGCTCCGGCTTGTACTGGTCGAAGCCGCGCGGGTTGCACTGGAGACCGCCGTTGATGCAGTGGTTCGACAGGGCGGCCAGGGTCGGCACGTCCCACGCGTTGTAGACGTCGTAGTGGAAGGAGTAGCCGCGTCCGCTGGAGAAGTGGACGTTGGCCATGTTGCCGGAGACCGGCCACGCCATCTTGAACTCGATCATCGGTACCGCCACCGGGTGGCTCGACGGGCAGACGCCCACGACCGGGTAGGCCATGTGCGACTTGTGGTCGGGCGTGTCCAGGTACTTGCCGTCCCAGCAGCTCGGGGCCTGGAACCGGACGTTGAGCTGGCTCCCGGCGACGCAGTTGGCCGGGATGTCCCACTGCCGGGTCAGGTCACCGCACTCGAAGCCCTCGACCGCGCCCGGGTGGTTGCGGAACTCGTCCAGCGTGGACGACGGGCTGCCCACGACGTAGCGCAGGCCCGGCGGGAACGGGCGGACGCTGCGGTAGTCGATGACGCCGCTCTTGTAGTAGATGACCTGCGGGCCGGTCGGCTGCACCGCGGTGTCCCCGTTGTACAGCGTGGGCATCCAGTAGGCGCTCTTGTCGCCCGGCGTGATGCACGCGGTGCCGCCCGCCTGCAGCGAGGCCAGGGTGGTGTTGGCGTTCGTGGTGGTGTTGCCCATGAACGTGTGCGAGTGCGAGGCGCCCGGCAGGCCGAAGAAGACGATCGGGTCGTCGTTGAGGTTGCTGCGGCTGACCGAGCAGTTCGCCTGGAACTCGTGGTGGGTCGTCGGCGGGTTGGTCGGCGGCGGGGTCGCCGTCGACGGCACCACGCCGGTGACCTGCGGGTTGGCCGGCACGTACCCGGCGCCGCCGGTCGGCGTCGGCTGCGCGCCCGACGTGCCGTACACCTTGAACTCGAACAGCGAGTAGCCGTAGCCGGTGCCGCGCTGCGTGCCGTACATCCGCACGTACCGGCCCGAGCCGTTCACGTCGAGCGTCTGGGTGCCGCCGGTGCCGGTCGTGGTGCTGTAGATGGTCGTCCAGGCGTTGCCGTCGGGCGACGTCTGGATCTGGAACGCCTTGCCGTACGCCGCCTCCCACTGGAGCACGACCTGCGAGATCGTGGCCGTCGAGCCGAGGTCGACCCGCAGCCACTGCGGGTCGCTCCACTGGCTGCCCCAGCGGGTGGCGTTGTTGCCGTCGACCGCGGCCACGGCCGGCGTCTCGCCGAGTTCGGTGGAGGAGGCGAGGGCCGGGCGGCCCTGCGACAGCAGCGTGCCGGTGGCGGCGTCGGCGGCGGTGAGCTGCAGAGCGCCGACGACGACCGACGCCACGACGGTGGTGGTGACGGCGAGCGGGGCCAGGACTCTGCGGAGCCGGGATCTGGTTGTCGTGCGGGTTCTGGTCCTCAAGGGGGCTCCCAAGGGTGTTCGACGGCGTGAGGCGGTCACGCCGGGCACCGGCGCGTGTGGGCGCCGGTGGGCGGGATTGCGCTTGGAGAGCGCTCTCCCGATGGTGCTCCCAAGGGGCGGGTTCGTCAATACGTCGCCCGTCCAAGTGGCACAATTCGGGCGGAGAACTGGTGGTTACGGAGAGCGCTCTCCACCGACCGGGAGGCCGGGCGGCTCCTTCCGGAGGCCGGAGGGTCGGGCCTCCGGTCGGATCTGCCCCTGCCGCCCGGCGCCCAGGCTGAACGGCATGACGACGCTCAACGCCTCCGTGGCCCGCGCCGTGCACTGGCACCGGCCCCTCATGGCCCTCTCCGCGGCGATGGCCGTGCTGGCCCTCGCCTGCTCCGCCGGGCTCCTCCTCGACCACCGCACGGTGATCGGCGCGCCGGTGTGGCTCAAGCCGTTCAAGTTCTCGCTGTCCCTCATGGTGTACTGCCTGACGCTCGCCTGGATGATCACGCTCGTCGGGCGGGGACGGCGCCTCGCCGACCGGGCCGGGACCGTCATCGCGATCAGCGCCGCGGGCGAGATGCTGCTCATCGTCGGCCAGGCCGCCCGCGGGCGGGCCAGCCACTTCAACACCACGACGCCGCTCGACGACGTCATCCGGCTGACGATGGGCGCCACCATCATGTTCCTCTGGGCCGGCACCCTCATCCTCGGCGTGCTGCTGTTCCGCACCGCGGTCGCCGACCGCGCCAACCGCTGGGCCGTCCGGCTCGGCGTGGTCCTCTCCCTGGTGGGCATGTCGCTCGGCGCGCTCATGGTGCTGCCCAACGCCGCGCAGCGGCGCGCGCTCGAGTCGGGCGTGGACACCGTCATCGGCGCGCACAGCGTCGGCGTCGCCGACGGCGGGCCCGGGATGCCGCTCACCGGCTGGAGCGCGACCGGCGGCGACCTGCGCATCCCGCACTTCGTTGGCCTGCACGCGCTGCAGGCCCTGCCGCTGCTCGCGCTGCTGCTGGCCGTCCTCGCGCAGCGCCTCCCGCGGCTCACCGAACAGCGCCGGGCCCGGCTGGTGCTGCTCGCCGCGGCCCTCTTCACCGGCGTGCTCGCCGTCGTCACCTGGCAGGCGCTGCGCGGTGAGCCGCTCGTGCACCCCGGCGCCGTGACCCTCACCGCGGCCGGCCTGCTCGCCGCGGCGGGCGTCGGCGGTACCGCCGCGGCTCTTCGATGAGGTCCTATGGTGGGTCGGTGCTCACCCGGATGTTCGACGAGCGCTTCGCCCTCGCGCGGCTGGTGCTGCTGGCCGCGTGCGGCGTCGGGTACCTCGTCCTGCTGCGCGACCCGGCAGACCCGCGCAACGCGTTCGACTGGGCGACCGACCTCACCGAGTTCGCGCTCGTGCCGCTGTGCGCCCGCTTCCCGTTCGCGGGCGCGCTGACCCAGTCCGCGGTCCTCGCCGTCGCGCTGCTGCTCGGCGAGGACCGCGCCGTGATCCCGATCGTCGGCGCGGGCTGGGCGACGCTGGAGCTGGCCCTGCGCGCGCCCGGGCGCCGGCTCGCCGTCGCGACCGTCGTGCTGTTCGCGGCCCATTTCGCCGACGAGTCGCGCAGGCTGCCGGCCGACGCGGTGCCCTTGCTGTACAACATCCTCATCATCGTCGGCGTCCCCGTCCTCTTCGGCGTGAACATCCGCGGCGCGCGGGAGCTGGCCCGGCAGGCCGAGGCCCGGGCGGCCGACGAGCAGCGCCGCCGCGTGGCGGACACCCGGGCGGCGCGGGCGGACGAGCGCACGGCCGTCGCCCGCGAGCTGCACGACGTCGTCGCCCACCACGTCGCCTCGATCGTGCTGCGGGTGGGCGTGGCCCGCCACGTCCTGCCGGACGCCGACCCGCGCACCGTGGCGGTGCTCGACGACGTCCATGCCACCGGCACGGCCGCGCTGGCCGACCTCCGCCGCCTCGTGACGGTCCTGCGCGCACCGGACCCGGCCGCCTCGGTGCCCGGGCCCGCCGTGGTGTGGATCGAGCCCGGTTCGCTGCCCGCCGCGCTGGCGGCCGCGGCCGACCGGGCCCGCCAGGCGGGCGTGACCGTCGACGCCGAGGTGGACCCGGCGCTGGCCGGCCTCGACGCGGTACGCGGCCTGGCCGTGCTCCGCCTGACCCAGGAGGCGCTGACGAACGTGGCCCGCCACGCCGGCCCCACCCCGCACGCCCGCCTGGTCGTCCGCCTGCGCGACGAGTCGGTGGAGTGGTCGGTCACCGACGACGGCGGCCGCGGCGGCCCACGCCGGAGCGGACCTCCCGTGGGGACCGGGCACGGGCTCATCGGCATGCGGGAGCGGGTCGAGCTGCTCGGCGGCGACCTCCGGGCCGGCCCGGGGACCGGCGGCGGCTGGGCGCTCGCCACGACACTGCCGGCGGTGGGCGCATGAGCATCCGGGTCCTGCTCGTCGACGACCAGCGCCTCGTCCGCGCCGGGCTGCGGATGCTCTGCGAGGCCGAGCCCGACCTCGACGTCGTCGGCGAGGCCGACAACGGCCGCGACGCGATCCGGCTCACCGACGAGCTGCGGCCCGACGTCGTCGTGATGGACCTGCGGATGCCCGGCGTCGACGGCACCACGGCCACCGCGCGGATCCGGGCCGCCCACCCGGCGTGCAAGGTCGTGGTGGTGACGACGTTCGACGACGACGACCACCTGTACCCGGCCCTGGCCGCGGGCGCCTGCGGGTTCCTGGTCAAGGACGCGGCCCCGGCCGAGCTGCTCGACGGCATCCGGAAGGCGGCCGAGGGCGACAGCCCGTTCAGCGCGGCCGTCCTGCGCCGCCTGGTGGCCCGGGCCGTGAGCGCCAGCGGCCCGGCCGCGGCACTCGCGGTGGACGGCCTGGCCGACCTGACCCGCCGCGAGCGCGACGTGCTGACCCTCGTCGGCGAGGGACTGTCCAACCAGGAGATCGCCGACCGCCTCCACCTCGGCGTGACCACGGTCAAGACGCACATCACCAGCCTGATGAGCAAGACCGGCGCCCCGAACCGCGTCCGCCTCGGCATCCTGGCCGCCCGCGCCGGCGCCTGAGGGGTCAGTGCTTCGGGGTCGCCAGGCGGAGCGCCAGGGCCGGGCAGACCGCGATCGCCTCGCGGGCCAGCGGCTCCAGGCGGGGCGGGATCGGGGCGTCGCCGAGGGCCGGGAAGCCGTTGGTGTCCAGGCGGATCAGGTCCGGGGCCACGTCGGCGCACAGGCCGTGGGCGTCGCAGCGGGACCAGTCGACCGTCAGGCGGCGGTCGCCGTTCGGGGTCGTGCCGGGGATCGGCAGCGTGCCGCGCACCGGGCGGCCGCACGTGCCCGCCGTGACGTGGCGGTGCAGGTCGTCGGCGAAGGCTTCCAGGGCTGACGTGGCGAATCCGGCGGTACCGTCGGGGTGGCTGCACGCGCCGCGCCCCACCACGGCGCCGGCCGCCGCCCGGACCGCGGCCGGGTCGCCCGTGCCGGCCACCACGGCGTCCACGGCGCGGGCCAGGTCGGGCAGGCCCAGCCGGCAGGGGCCGCACTGGCCGGCGGACTCGGCGGCGAGGTACCGCACGACCCGCGCCACCTCGCCCAGCGGGCACGTCGCGTGGTCCAGTGGCAGGACGATCCCCGCGCCGAGCGAGCCGCCGGCGGCGCGCAGGCCACGGCGGGAGAACGTCGCGGTGCGCGCCTTGGCCAGCGGGACCCAGCGGCCGTGGAAGCCGCCGAACAGCACGGCCGGGCCGTCCGGCACGCCGCAGGCGTCGAGCACCGCCGACACCGGTGTGCCGGCCGCGCATTCGACGACCGCGGGGCGGGCGGCGCTGCCGGTGACGCTCAGCAGTACCGTCCCCGGCTCGTCCTCACCCAGCTCCGCGTACCGGGCGGGCCCGAGGCGCGCGGCGACGGCGAGCTGCGCGAACGTCTCGGCGTTGGAGAGCAGCGTCGGGCGGCCGTCCACGCCGGCGTCGCTCGCGCGCCGCTTGATGCCCGGCGGGATGTGCGGCAGGCCGTTGACGCCCTGCACCAGCGCGCCGCCCTCGCCGGAGATGAACCGGTGCGGCACGCGGACCAGCCGGGCGGGCGCCGGCAGCGGCTGCTCGCGCAGCGCGGCGAGCATCGACGCCTCGCCGATCCCGTCGTCGGCGACCGAGATGACGATCTCCGCCGCGTGCAGGGCCCAGGCGACCAGGGCCGCGCCGTCGAGGATCAGGTGCGGTGCCCGGGTGAGCAGCACCTTGTCCTTCCAGGCGGCCGGCTCGCCCTCGGTGGCGTTGACGACGACGGCGGGCGCGACGGTACGACGGTCGACCGAGGCCAGCACCGCCCGCACCTTCTTGGCGAACGGGAACCCGGCCCCGCCGCGCCCCGCGAGCTTGACGCGCTCCGCGAGCTCGATCAGCCCGGTCGCGCTGAGCGGGCCGAGCGGCCCGTGCACGGCGAGGTGGCCGCGCAGGTCGAGGCGCCGCTGCGGCCCGTGCAGCCCGGCGGTGAGCCGCGGCGGGCCCAGGGTCAGCACCTCGGGCACCTTGGCCGGCGCGGCGGGCGCGGGCCGGTCGCGGGCGCCGAGGCGGATCATCGGGGCCTTCATTGACCCAGGCCGCGCAGGACCCGCCAGTACTGCTCGTCGTCCAGGTCGTGCGTCCGGTCCCGCTGCCGGCCGGCCTGCGCCCGGCGGACGGGCCGCGGCGAGCGGGCCGGCGGGGGCGGCTGGCCGGTCCCGCGCCGCATGATGCGCTGGGAGTCGAGGTTGACGAGGGTCGGGGTGTCGTCCTCGGTCGGGTACAGGTCGCGCGCCCCCGCCGCCGCGGCGGGAGCAGGGCGGTGCGCGCGGGCAGGTTCGGCGGGCGGGGCGACCCGGCCCTCCGGCGTCGGCGCGGGCCGATCGGCGGCGGCCGGAACCCGTGGCTGATCCGCGTCGGCGGGCACCCGTGAGCGGTCCGTGTCGGCGGGCACCCGTGAGCGGTCCGTGTCGGCGGGCACCCGTGAGCGGTCCGTGTCGGCGGGCACCCGTGAGCGGTCCGTGTCGGCGGGCACCCGTGAGCGGTCCGTGTCGGCGGGCACCCGTGAGCGGTCCGTGTCGGCGGGCACCCGTGAGCGGCCCTCGCCGGCCGGTACCCGTGGGTGGCCCTCGCCGGCCGGTACCCGTGGGTGGTCGGCGTCGGTCGGCACCCGGGGGCGGCCCTCGGCGGCCGGCGCCTGTGGGTGGTCCGTGTCGGTCGGCGTCGGTGGCGTGGACCAGAGGTGTTCAGCGGACGGGGCGCCCCAGTGAAACGTGGCGCGGTGCGGCGTGTGCGGGATGCTCGTCGTCGTGCGGTCCGCCGCGCGCTGGCGGCGGCGGTGGCGCGACTCCGCTGACAGCCGCAGCCCCAGCGCGACGGCCGTCAGGAAGAACAGGATGAGGTACGACGCCGTCACCCAGACCGCCGGCGGCCGCCCCGCGCTCAGGCCGTGCAGCAGGGCCAGCGGCCAGCAGAGGTACGCCGCCGCGTGCACCGGCCGCCACAGCCCCGCCCGCGCCTCGCCGGCGAAGCGGGCCCGGGCGATGCCGGTCCAGAGCACGGCCCCCATCAGGTACGCCGCGACGGTGCCGAGGCCCACCGCGACCGGCGCGAGCGCGAACGGCACGACCGCGGCCGCCGCCGACACCCGCGCGGACAGGACCTCGCTCAGGACGTGCACGGCCAGGCAGGACACCGCGATGACGCCCAGCGTGCGGTGGATCGACTGCAGCCAGACCCGGTGGCGGGGCAGCAGCAGCACCCGGTCGGTCGCGACCAGGCCGCCGATCACCGTCAGGGTCAGCGACACCAGCGTGAACACGCCGCCGTAGAAGCGCAGGAACGTCCACAGATGGTGGAAGCCGCCGGTCGCGGTGCCGAGCACCACCATGCCGGCCAGCGCCGTGATCGTGATCCAGCGGGCGGGAGGGTGCGCCCCGGATCGTGAACTCCGCCTGTCCACCGGCCGAAGGTACGACTGCCGCCAGATCCGGTCAATTTAAGTTTGTCTCTCCCAAACCGCCCGCCCGGGCACATTGCGACAGGCCGGTTAAGCAAGGCGCGCGGGGACGTTCAAGCCAGGGTTAAGCGGCCGTTAGATCCAGCCGTGATCGCGCGCCGCGCGAAGTGCCTCGGCCCGGTTGGACACCCCGAGTTTCTGCACTATGGCTGTCAAATGATTCCGCACGGTACCGCTGGACAGATGCGTCCGCCGGGCGATCGCGGCGACGGGCGTGCCGGGCTCGGCGAGCCGCAGCAGCTCGAGCTCCCGCGCGGTGAGCGGGCACGGCGGCGCGGCCAGGGCGTCGGCCGCGAGCGACGGGTCGACGTACCGGTCCCCGCCGTGGACGCGCCGGATCACGTCGGCGAGCGCGCCACCCGGCGACCCCTTCGGCAGGAACCCCTTCGCGCCGGCGGCGAGGGCCCGCGACAGGTGGGCGGGCCGGCCGCGGCCGGTGAGGACGACGACCGCGCACGCGGGCAGCACCCGGGACAGCTCGGCCGTGACCTGCAGCCCGTCGAGGGCCGGCATCTCCAGGTCGACGACGGCGACGTCCGGCCGGTGGGCGAGGGCCGCGTCGACCGCCGCGCGGCCGTCGGCGGCCTGCGCGACGACGTCGAGGTCGGGCTCCAGCCCGAGCAGCGCGGCCAGCGCGACCCGGATGAGCTCCTCGTCGTCGGCGAGCAGCACGCGGATCACGCACGCGCCTCCAGGACGAACCGGCCGCCCTCGGCGCGGGTGGTGAGCGTGCCGTCGACGGCCGACAGCCGCTCGGCGAGCCCGCGCAGCCCGTAGCCGCCGGCCTTCGATGGCGCCGAGACCCCGTCGTTGGTCACCCGCAGCACCGCCTTCCCGTCGTCGTGCGACAGCTCGATCGTGCACCACGCGGCCCGGCTGTGCCGCAGGACGTTCGTGCTCGCTTCGCGGAGCACGGCCGCGAACTCCGGGACCTCGGCGCCCGGCGAGCCCGAGACCGTGCAGCGGATGCCGCACGAGCGCAGCAGCGCGGCGACGGAGGCCAGGTGCTCGCCGAAGTCGACGCTGCGGTACCCGCGGACGGCCTCGTGGACGTCGTCGAGCGCCGCGCCGGCGAGCCGCTGCACCTCGGCCGCCTCGCGCCCGGCCCGCTCGGGGTCGGCCGCGGCCAGCCGGGACGCCAGCTCCGCCTTGAGCGCGATGATCGACAGGTTGTGGCCGAGCAGGTCGTGGACGTCGCGGGCGAACCGCAGCCGCTCCTCGGCGGCGGCCAGCCGGCCCTGGGCGTGCTGCCCCTCGCGGGCCTGCAGCAGCAGGTCCCAGAACCACACCTGCCACCAGCTGACCAGCGCGACCCCGGCCCCGACGACCGCGATCGCCGCGACGGCCCGCAGGTCGATCAGCAGCCCGGCGGCGAGCACGGCGGCGCAGCTGGCCAGGGCCCAGCCGCGGTGGCCCAGCAGCGGGGCGGTGCCGACGACGGACACGCCGATCCACACCCACGCGTCGCCCGGGCCGAGCAGCGGCAGCGACGCGGCGGCGGCGACCGCGTACCCGAGCAGGAGCCGGCGCCGGCCCGCGGGGCCCAGCCAGGGCGTCATCGCCGCGTAGATCGCCGCGCCCTGGCCGGCGGTGAAGGCCAGGACGCCGGCCAGGGCGGCGGCCGACCGCCACGGCGTGAGCGTGCTCCAAGGCGTGGTGGCCAGTGGCAGTACCAGACCCGTGACGGCATGCAGGCCCAGCGAGACGATGCCCACGAGCCGCGCCCGCCGCAGCTGCCGGTCCGCCGCAGTCATCGGGCGATCGTAGCCGCGCCGTAGACCAGGGCGGCCGCCACAAGCAGGTCGTACGGCAGGCAGAAGCCGATGATCCAGCGGGGGATCACGGTGCCGTCGCGGTGGAACCAGTCCCAGACGGCGTGGCCGGCCCAGCCGGCGGCGACGACGTACTGCCCGGCGACCGGGTCGACGACGAGCGCGACGCCGGCGACCGCGGCGAACAGCACGACCCCGGCGAGCTGCCGCGCGACGAGCCGGTGCCGGGCGAGCGCCAGTACGAGGTACAGCAGCGCCACCGCGGGCGGGATCCACAGCGCGGGCCCGGCGGCGGCGAACGGAGCGAGGTCGGCGAACTCGGCCGCCCCGACGACGAAGCCGGCGACGACGGCCGGCCAGACGAACTTGGACATGCGTCGAGCCTCGGGCGCCGGGTGCGCAAACCCCAGATGCGCGATGTCATGCCCCGGGCATGACATCGCGCGCCCCGACCCGGATGCCGTTGTCGCGCCGATGAGGGCGGGCGGGGGTCAGACCCGCAGGCCCGCCTCGCGGTGGGCGTGGTCGATCACCGCGGCGTACGAGGCGATCATCCGGGTGTGGCTGAACCGCTCCCGGCCGGCCAGCAGCGCCGCGGTGAGCTCGGCCCGCCGGTCGGCCGCCTCCGACCAGGCCGCGGCGATCGCGTCCGGCTCCGGCGGGGTGATCAGGCCGTGCCCGGCGACGATGCGCGCGGTGTCGCCGACGTCGGTCGAGACCGGCACCGCGCCGCACATCGCGCCCTCGATGAGGCACAGCGGGGCCGCCTCGCCGCTCGCCGACGTCAGCGCCACCACGTCGGTGGCCGCGTAGACCAGCTCCATGTCGCGGCGGATGCCGAGCAGGTGCAGCCGGGCCAGCAGCCGCGGCTCGCCGGCGAACACGTCGGTGAGCAGCCCGCACAGCTCGGGGTTGGCGGCGTTCATCCCGGCCCCGCACATGAGCGCGTGGCCGGCCGGCTCGCGCCGCAGGAACTCCCGGGCGGCCAGCAGGAACAGCGGGACGTTCTTCATCGGGTCGTACCGCGCGGCGAGCGTGACCACCCGGGCCCTCGCCGGCACGCCCAGCGCCCGGCGCAGCGCCGTGCGGCGGCGGGCCGGCACCGGCCGGTACCGCGCCAGGTCCACGCCGTTGGGGATGACGTGCAGCAGCCGCTCCGGGATCCCGGCGGCCCGGTAGGCGTCCCGCGTCGACTCGGCGCAGCAGATGGCGGCGGCGATCCGGCCGTCGGCGACAGCGGTCCGCAGCTCGTCGAGCGCGCTGCCCTGGTGCTGCGGGTCCGATCGGTGCAGGCACACGATCACCGGCTTGCGCGGGAAGTCCGGCCGGTTCACCAGCCGCAGCGGCTGCTCCTTGAGCGACAGGATGATGTCGGCGCGCTCGGCGTGCGCGACCGCGGTCGCGACCTCGGCCGCGCTGAACGCCCTGCGGGCCGCGGTGTCGCCGCCGACGCGGCGGCCCAGTGGGCGCACCTCGACGCCGGCCGCGCGCAACGAGCGGTACGAGGCGTCGTCCTCCATCCGCTGCAGGACGGTCTCCCGGCGCATCGCGCTGTGCAGGCTCAGCACCGAGTGCCGGTGCGAGCCCCCGGTGTGCAGCCCGGCCACGACGGTGCTGTGGAGGGCCCGGGCACCGCCGGCGAAAAATCCCTCATAGATCGACATCACGCGCAGTTGGCTTGTCACGGGCAAATCATGACCCGCCATGCCGGATCTGTCAGGCGGAAACGGCGTTGTCCGGGTGAACTGTGCGTTTCGCGGGAATCTCATTTCGGTACGTTCGGTGACCTGCGATTTCTCGCCGTGCGGCCGGCGCCGGACCGGGCTGTTCAGCCGGGCCGGATTGACCGCGGCGGCCACGTCCGGGGTACCGTCCCCGGCATACGGAAGCGACGGCTGCGCAACGGTCTGCTGGCGGTCGGCATCGGCCTGGCGGCGGTCGGCGTGCCCCCGCTCCTGCTGCCACGCACGCATGTCGGTCCGCCGCCCCCGTCCGCGACATCGACAGCCGCGCTGCCGTCGATGCCTCCGACGACGCGTCCACCGACGCCGTCGCCGGACGTCCCGCCGTGCGGCACCGGCGCCAGCAGCCGGCCCGCCTGCGCCGTCTACGGGGCCGCCCTCGGTACCGGATGGTCGATCGAGAGCGCCGGCGTGAAGGTCGTCCCGGCCGGCATCGTGCCCGGCACCGACCAGGTGGCCCTGCGGGTCGAGCCCAAGGAGAAGACCGCCTTCGTCGCTCTCGTCGCCACCGTCGCGGTCACCGCCACGACGCTGCGGTTCCGGGTGTACGGCGGGCGCGTCCACGGCACCGTCCTGCGCGTCACGGTCGCGGAGACCGCCAGCCGGCCGGCGGCGGCCCCCGTCGTGCTCACCGCGCCGGTCGACGTGTGGACGGCGTTCGAGCTCGACCTGGCCGAGCTGCTGCCCGGCCGGCCGCTGCGGCGCATCGACCTGGTGATCGCGACCGACATGGTCCCCAACGCGTACCGCTTCTTCGTCGACGACGTCCAGCTCTCGTGAACATCGCCCCGGCCGCGATCGCGCGCGCCGTGCTGCTGGGCCGCGCCGCCGTCGCGGCGACCGGCGCCGGGGCCGGGCTGCTGCTCGTCGACGACCCGGCCCGGGTCGTGGCCGTGCTCGCCACGATCGCCGGGGTCACGGTCGTGCAGGTGAGCCTGCTGACCCGCTGGCCGGCGCTGGCCCGCCACCCGTGGCCGGCGCTCGGCGCCGACCTCGCCGTGGCCGTGGCGCTCGCCGTGCTCAGCGGCGGCGGGATGGCGTTCTTCGCCTGGGTCGCCGGCTCGGCCGCGCTCGGCGGTGCGCTGCTCGGGATGCGGGCCGTCCCGCTGTGGATCGGGCAGGCCGCGCTCGGGTTCGCGGCCGCCGGGGCGGTGCTGCGCACGAGCGCGCCGCCGCCCGAGGTGGCCGCGTTCGTGGCCGCGTTCCCGATGGTGAGCGTGCTCGCCGGGCTCGGCGCGGCGGCCGCGACCGGCGCGCTGCAGCGCCAGCTCGACCTGGCCGTCGCCATGGTCGCCGAGGCCCAGCGCTCGGCCGCCGCCTCCGAGCGGGCCCGGCTCGCCCGCGAGCTGCACGACTCGGTGGCCAAGACGCTGCGCGGGGTGTCGTTCGCCGCGCTCGCGCTGCCGTCGTCGCTGCGCCGCCACCCGGCCCTCGCCGAGCAACTCGCCGGCACCGTGTCCCGGGGCGCCGAGGCGGCCGCGCGAGAGGCCCGGCAGCTGCTGGAGGAGCTGCGCGCCGACCCGCTGGACCTGGGCTTCGCCGACGCCGTCCGGGAGACCTGCCACGCGTGGGCCCGGCGGTCCATGATCGCAGTGGATGTCTCGGCGGTACCGCTGGAGCCGTCGGTCGAGGCGCGGTACGAGCTCGTCCGCATCCTCGCCGAGGCGCTGCAGAACGTCGAACGCCACGCGGGGGCGCGCCGCGTCGCGGTCACCGTGACCGCCCGCGGCGGGCGGCTGGAGCTGCGGGTCGCCGACGACGGCCGCGGGTTCGTGCCGCGCGACCTGGCCGCCTTGCAGGCCGACGGTCACCTCGGCATCGTGGGGATGGCCGAACGGGCGCGCAACGCCGGCGGGTCGCTGCGGGTGTCGGCGGCACCCGGGGAGGGGACGGAACTCGTGGTGAGCGTGCCGCTGGAGCGGTCGTGAGCGTCACCGTGCTCGTCGTGGACGACAACCCGGTCGTGCGGGAGGCGCTGCGCGGGTTCCTCGACGCGGACGAGGCGACCCGGGTCGTTGGCGAGGCCGGCAACGGGCAGGAGGCCCTCGCGCTGGCGCAGCGGCACCGGCCCGACGTGACGCTGCTCGACCACCGCATGCCGATCGCCGACGGGCTGTCCATCGTCACCGAGCTGGCCCGGCTCACCGCCGTCCTCGCGCTGACCAGCGACGCGAGCCCCGCCGTCATCGGCTCGATGCTGCGCGGCGGCGCCCGCGGGTACCTCGTGCACGGCCAGTTCGACCCGCCGGAGCTGCTGCGGGCGGTGCTGGCCGTCGCGGGCGGGCAGGGCTGGCTGTCGCCGGTCGCGGCCTCGGTCGCCACCTCGGCGCTGCGCTCGCAGGGCGACGCCGAGCGGGGCCGGGCGGCGTTCGGGCTCACCGACCGCGAGCGCGACGTGCTCGACCTGCTCAGCGCCGGACTGTCGAACGCGGCCATCGCCGGGCGGCTGCGGCTCACCGAGAAGACCGTGAAGAACCACCTGTACAACATCTTCACCAAGCTGCGGGTGAGCAGCCGCACCGAGGCGGTCGTGCGCTGGGCTGGGCCTTTCGACTCATGACCGGGCCGCGCCGGGCGCCTAACGTCGGCGGCGGGTGGCACCGACTCGAAAGGCCAGCTCAGACGTGCGTCTCCGACCGCTGTTCGCCGTGCTCGCCGCCGGCACCCTGCTGACCGCCGTGGCGGCGTGCGATCCGTCCGCGCCCGTCATCTCCCAGCCGCCGCCGGCCTCGTCGTCCGCGGCGCCGTCGTCCGCGGCCCCGTCCGGTGCGCCGCCGTCGCCGGCCCCGTCGGCCAGCGCCGCGACGGCCACCCCGCAGCCGGTGAGGACGTTCACCGACAAGCCTCCCCAGGCGCAGTACCGCGAGTTCGCCGCGAACTGCACCGAGACCCACCGCGCCGGCGACGACCCGATCGTCTTCCCAGGCCTGCCGGGAGCGGCCCACGACCACACGTTCGTCGGCAACCCGGCGACGACCGCGACCTCGACGCCGGAGAGCCTGCTGCGGGGCAGGACGTCGTGCCAGGACAAGCTGGACGCGTCGTCGTACTGGTTCCCGACGCTGTACCAGAACGGCACCGTCGTCCAGCCGCAGATGGTCACCATGTACTACAAGTCCGGCGTCAAGGACTACCGGACCGTCCAGCCGTTCCCGGCCGGGTTCCGCCTCGTGGTCGGCGACGTGAAGACGGCGTCGGCCGAGCAGTTCACCGGCACCTGGAGCTGCACGGGGTACCTCGGCAAGGCCGTCCCGGCGTCCTGCCCGGCCGGCTCCTCGCTCATCGTGCGCATGCAGGCGCCGAGCTGCTGGGACGGCGTGCACCTGGACTCGGCCGACCACAAGTCGCACATGGCCTGGCCGGTCGGCGGCGTGTGCCCGAAGGACCACCCGGTGCCGCTGCCGATGTTCGAGCTGAAGGTCCCGTACAAGCTGCCCGGCGGCAACACCGGCGGTCTGCGGTACTCCTCCGGCGAGGCGCAGTCGTTCCACTACGACTTCATGAACGGCTGGGACGCGGCGCGCCAGGCTCAGCTCGTCGCGCACTGTGTCAACGGCGGCCGCCAGTGCAACGGCCTCGGCGTCGACCAGCACCAGCCTTAGGGACCGACCAGGCCCGACTCGTACGCCAGGATCACCAGCTGGACGCGGTCGCGCACGCCCGCCTTGGCGATCGCCCGGGTGACGTGGGTCTTGGCCGTGAGCGGGCTGATATACAGGCGGGCCGCGATCTCGTCGTTGGACAGCCCGCTCGCGACCAGCCGGACGATCTCGACCTCGCGCGGGGTCAGGGCGCCCAGCCGGTCGCGGGCGCCCTGACCCGGCTCCGTCGCGCCGGCCGCTCCCGGTGCTCCCAGCGCTCCCGGTGCGAAGCGGGCGATCACGCGGGCCGTCACGCTCGGGGAGAGCAGGGCCTCGCCGGCCGCGACGACCCGCACGGCGCGGCGCAGGTCGTCGGGCTCGACCTCCTTGGTGAGGAAGCCGCTGGCCCCGGCCCGCAGCGCGGCGAACACGTTCTCGTCGGTCTCGAACGTGGTCAGCACGACGACCCGGGTCCCGGCCAGCTCGGGGTCGCCCGTGATGCGGGCGGTCGCGGCGATCCCGTCGAGCCCGGGCATGCGGATGTCCATGAGGACGACGTCGGGCCGGTGCCGGCGGGCCTCCCGGACGGCCTCGTCGCCGCTCGCCGCCTCGCCGACGACGGTGATGTCCCGCGCCCGGCGCAGCAGGCTGCCGAACCCGGCCCGCACCAGCGCCTGGTCGTCGGCGAGCAGTACGGAGATCGTCATGCCGGGATGCTCGCACGCACCAGGAACCCGCCACCGTCCGCCGCCCCGGCGCTGAAGCCGCCCCCGAGCGCCGCCACCCGCTCCGCGAGCCCGGCCAGCCCGTGCCCCGCCACCCGCGCGCCGTGCCCGTCGTCGCCGTGCGTGTCGGCGTTGTGCCCTTCGGTGTTGTGTCCCGAAGGCCGCTCGTCCGGCCCGCGGCCGTCGTCCCGCACGGCCACCTCCGTTGGTGCTCCATAGTGGACCGTCACCGTGACCCTCGTGGCGACGGCGTGGCGGACGGTGTTCGTGAGCGCTTCGCGGACGATCGCGGACGTCACCAGGCGTACCGGCAACGGACAGGACTCCTCGTCACCCGTCACGGTCAGGATCGTGTCCAGGCCGGTCTCGCGCACCCGTTCCGCGAGCTCGCCGAGGGGGAGCGGCGCGGCCGGCGGCCGGCGTTCGTCGCGCAGCACGCCGACGAGTGAGGAGAGGTCGGCCATCGCCTTGCGGCGCACGTCCTGGGCCAGCCGCAGCGCCTCCCGCGCCTCCCGCGCCGCCGTTTCCTCCTGCGCCGCGTCCAGGGCGTCCGCTGCCACGTTGATGTGGACGCCCACGACGGCGAGCGTGTGGGCCACCGTGTCGTGGACCTCCTGGGCGACCCGCAGGCGCTCCGCCGTGCGCTGCTCCTCCAGGTCGGCCCGCATCCGCTGGAGGATCTCGTCGCGCCAGCCGAGCCAGTTGCGGTACGACAGTGTCCCGGCGACGACCGCCGCCAGCCACAGCGACTCGGTGCCGACCGCGGCCATCGCGCGGCCCGGGGAGTGCTGGAGCACATTCCAGTCCAGGTTGAACGCGCACACCGCATGGACGGCCGCGACGACGATGACGAGCGTGGTGCGCGGGCGGGCCGCGAGCAGCGCGGCGACGTAGAGGAAGGTGGCCGGCCACAGCCAGCCGGCCACCGTGAGGTCGGCGCTCCGCTGGCCCGCGACGGTCGCGACGCCCAGCAGCAGGCCGGTGACCGGCCAGCGGCGCTGCAGCCACAGCAGGGCCGCGAGCGTGGTGGCGACGGCGAGCGGGCCGGGCGCGCCGAGCGGCTGGCCGGCGATGGTCTCGCCGCTGAGCACCCCGACGAACGTCACGGCCGAGAAGGCGGCGGTCACGGGGCGGCTCAGCGCCGGCCCGCCGCCACCGTCCACGGCCGGGACGGCGGGGGTCACGGGGCGGCTCAGCGCTGGCATGCCGCCACCGTCCCATACTCGACGAAGGTCACGGTGGTCGTGTCGCGCGCCGGGCCGGTCAGGACCAGCAGCGCACCGGTCAGCGCGGTGACGAGGCCGGCGGCCAGGCCGGCAGCCAGGCCGGCGACCAGGCCGGCGGGCGGGTAGCGGAGGTCGTTGAGCTGCATGGCACCGACGCTATGGACCGGCGGCCGCGCGGTCGTCGTCCCCGCGGTGACACCTGCGCCTGCACCAAATGGTGTACACCGCGGTGTTCCGGTTACCCGGGTGGGCCGGCCGGGCCGGCGGGGCTAGCTTGATCCGGCATGGAGCACCGCTGCGGCAAGCATGTCGTCCTGGCCAACCCGGCCTCGCGCATCCCGATCTGGATGGAGTGCGCCGTGCACCGGTTCACGCCGCTGCAGGTCACCCGCCGCTTCCACGAGATGGTCGCGCTCGAGTTCTCCGGCGAGGAGCTGCTGCGCCTCGACTGGATCGTCGAGCACGGGATGCTGTAGCCGTCACAGCAGGCCGGGGTACAGCAGGGCCAGCTCGTCCGGGTGCCCCCCGATCAGTCGCAGCTCGTCGTCGGTGAGCGGCCGCCCGGTCGCCGCGTTGCACAGCTGCACCAGCTTGAACGTCAGCTCCTCGTCCTTCACGTCGACCCCCAGGTCCTCCATGACGTGCCGGAACCCGGCCAGCCCCCCGTACTCGCCGGTGAGCACGATCCGGCCGTCCCGTGCGTGCCGCTCGGCCGGGAACGGCCCGAGCTCGTCCTCGTCGTAGAGCTCGTAGTTGCGGTGGTCCTTGAGCGCCCCGTCGGCGTGGATGCCCGACTCGTGCGCGAACGCGTTGGGCCCCACGCCCGGCTGGTGGTTGGGCAGCGGCTGGCCGAACGCGTACGACGCCCAGCGGGCGAACCGGCGGGCCCACGCCAGGTCGATCGGGTCGCCGATCTCGGCGCCCTCCGGCACGCCGAACCCGTGGCGCAGCGCCAGGATGCACGAGATCAGGTCGGCGTTGCCCGAGCGCTCGCCGATGCCGTTGACGCACGTGTTGATCCACGCGTCCTGGCCGGCGGCGAGGTCGCCGAACGCGCCGGCGAGGGAGTTCGCGACCGCCATGCCCAGGTCGTTGTGGCAGTGCGTCTCGATGGGGATGCCGACCGCGGCGGCGAGCGTGGCGAACCGCTCCCCGATGCGGCCCGGGGTGTCGCCGCCGATCGTGTCGCAGTACCGCAGCCGGTCCGCCCCCGCCTCCCGGGCCGCGATCGCGAACTCGGTGAGGAAGCCGTCGTCGGTCCGCGAGCCGTCCTCCGCGTTGACCCCGACGGTCTGCGCGCCGGCCGCCTTCGCGGTGCGCACGGCGTCGGTCATCTCGCGGATGAGCGCCGGCCGGTCGAGCCGCCCCTTGAACTTGTTCTGCAGCATCTGGTCGGACGTCGAGATCGACAGGTTGTAGTGCCTGAGGCCGAGCGCGGCCGACCTCTCCACGTCCGCGGTGACGGCCCGGCACCACCCCGACAGCCGTAGCGAGCCGAACGCGCCCGCCTCCTCCAGCGCCGTCTGCGCGCGGATGTACGGCACCTCGTGGAACAGGAACGGGAACCCGATCTCGGACTGCGCGACGCCGAGCCGGCCCAGATAGAAGTTGACCATTGTCTTGCCGAACTTGGACAGCCCGGTCCGGGCCGTCTGGACGCCGTCACGGTTGGTGACGTCAAGGAAGTGGATTTGTGCAACCATGCTGTCCACGTTGACGGTCGTGCTGCATTTGTGTCAATGTTGACGAAAATCAACACTACTTGACTGAACAACGCGGGGAGCAGCGGCGTGACCAGGTGGATGACCGTCGAGGAGGCGGCCCAGCGGCTCGGTGTGAAGACCGCCACCGTCTACGCGTATGTCAGCCGGGGCGTGCTCGCCCGCCGCCGCGACCCCGAGGGCCGCAGCGTGTTCGACGCCGGCGAGGTCGAGCAGCTCGCGCTGCGTGGTCGCCCGCGCCGCAGCAGCGCCCACCCCGAGTTGGTCATCGAGTCGACCGTCACCCTGCTCGGCGAGGACCGCCACTTCTACCGGGGCCGGGACGCCACTGTACTGGCGGAGACCTGGCCGTTCGAGCGCGTGGCGGCCTGGCTGTGGTCCGGCGACGACTACGTGCATCCGGTGCGCTGGACCGCCTCGGCGGAGGGGGTGGCCGCCGCCCGGGCGGCGCAGGCCGGGCTGCCGGCGTCGGTGCTGCCGCTGGAGCGCCAGCAGCTCATCGTCGCCGCGCTGGCCGCCGCGAACCCGGTGCGGCTGACCCTGGAGCCCGTCGCCGTCGTCCAGCTCGGCCAGAGCCTGATCGCCGGCCTGGTCGAGGCCCTGCCGTTCGCCGACCCGGCCCGGGAGCGCGCCGCAGCCGAGGCGGCCGGGACCGACCGGCCGCTCGACGAGCGGTCGGTGTCGGTGCGGCTCTGGGCGCGGCTCGCCGGCCCGGGTGCGGATCCGCGGCTGTCGGACGTGCTGCGATACGCGATGGTGCTCCTCGCCGACCACGAGCTGGCCTCCTCGACGCTCGCCGCCCGGGTCGCCGCGTCCGTGCGGGCCGACCCCTACGCGGTCGTCACCGCCGCCCTCGGCGTCGTGAGCGGGGCGCTGCACGGCGGGGCCTCGCTCGGCACCGAAGCGATGCTCGCCGAGACGTCCGACCCCTCGGAGGCATCGGCGGTGATGGGCCGGCGGCTGCGCCAGGGCGAGCGGGTCCCGGGCTTCGGCCACGCGGTCTACCGCCACGGCGACGGGCGCGCCAACGCCCTGCTCAACTGGATCAAGGGCGTCGTCCCCGGCCACCCGCGGCTCCCCGTCGCCGACGCGATCCTGGACGAGGCCCGCCGCCGGCGGCTGCCGGCTGTCAACGTCGACTTCGCCCTCGGCCTGCTGGCCCACCTCGCCGGCATGCCGCGCGGCTCCGGCGAGGCCATCTTCGGCATGGCGCGGACGGTCGGCTGGCTGGCCCACGCCATGGAGGAGTACGCCAGCCCGACGAAGCTCCGCCTCCGCGCCTCCTACACCGGCCCGCTGCCGGGCTAGACGTAGAGGGTGCCCTCGGCGACCACCACGGCCTGGCCCCAGACCTCCACCCGCTCGACCTTGTCCAGGGTGCCCTCCACCACGGCGTGGATGGTCGACGGGCGGCCGATCTCGACGCCCTGGTGGACCGTCAGCGGGGTGCCCAGCGGCAGGCGGCCGTGGCGGGCCAGGTGCAGCGCGAGCGGGCCCGCCGCCGAGCCGGTGCCGGCGTCCTCCGTCACGCCGTACGCCGGGGAGAACATCCGGGTCCGCCACACCGCCGGGTCCGCCGTCGGGGCGAAGCAGTTCAGGGCCAGGTCGTCGTGGGTCGCCAGGGAGCGCAGGTCGACCCGCAGCGCGGCCAGGGCGGACGAGTCCGGCAGGCCCACGAAGGCGTGGCGCGGGCCGTTGCGGTACACCTCGATGGGAAGCGTCGACGTCGACCGGCCGAGCACGGAGAGGAGCTCGTCCGCCCGCGGGTAGGGCTCCAGGACCGGCACCGGCTGGAGCATCCGCGCGCTCCACACCCCGGCGGCGGAGGACAGCCGGAACGGCACCACGCCCATGCCGGTCTCCATCCGCAGCCGCGCGCCGGCCGCGCCCGAGGAGGCCAGGACCACGGCCGTGCCGAAGGTCGGGTGGCCGGCGAACGGCAGCTCGCCCAGCGGCGTGAAGATGCGCACCCGCACGTCGCCGCCGGCCTGCGGGGGCAGCACGAACGTGGTCTCCGACAGGTTCATCTCGCGGGCGATCCGCTGCATGCGCTCGGCCGGCAGGCCCGACGCGTCCGGCAGGACGGCGAGCGGGTTGCCGGCGAGGGCGGTGTCGGTGAAGACGTCGGCGATCACATATCGGTACACGTCGTCACGGTAGGCGCGGGTGGCGGGCGCGGGACACTGCCAAAGCGAGTAGGGCAACGCGGCAGGCGAGTGGGGGAGCGCGGCACTCGATACAGTCGGTGGGTGACCACGGACAACCCGTTCTTCGCCCCGAGCGACCTGCCGTATCAGCTGCCACCCTTCGATCGCATCGAGATCGGCCACTACCTTCCGGCCTTCGAGCGCGGCATGGCCGACCAGCGGGCGGAGGTCGCGGCGATCGCCGCCGACCCGGCGCCGCCGACGTTCGAGAACACCCTCGTCGCCCTGGAGCGCTCCGGACGCATCCTGCAGCGCGTGTCGGCCGCGTTCTTCAACCTCGCCAGCTCCGACACCAGCCCGCAGCTGCAGGAGATCGAGAAGGCGGTGGTACCGCAGCTGTCGGCCCACAGCGACGCGATCATGCTCGACCGCGGGCTGTACGGGCGGGTGCGCGAGCTGTACGAGCGGCGCGCCGAGCTGGGTCTCGACGCCGAGCCGGCCTGGCTGCTCGAGCGGTACCACACCGACTTCGTGCGGGCCGGCGCCCAGCTGTCCGACGAGCAGCACGTGCGCCTGCGGGAGCTCAACGCCGAGCTGGCCGGGCTCGCCACCGAGTTCGGCAACAAGGTGCGCGACGAGATGAACGCGAGCGCGGTCGTCGTCGACGACGTCGCCGAGCTCGACGGGCTGTCGGACGACGCGATCGCGGCGGCCGCGCAGGCGGCCCGCGACCGTGGCCTGGAGCGCGGCTACGTGCTCAACCTGATCCTGCCGACCGCCCAGCCGCAGCTCGCCTCGCTCACCGACCGGGCCCTGCGGGAGCGGCTGCACACCGCCTCGGTGACCCGTGGCGGGCGCGGCGACGAGCACGACACCACCGGCCTGGTCCGCCGCATCGTGCGGCTGCGGGCCGAGCGGGCCCGGCTGCTCGGCTTCGAGCACCACGCCGAGTACAACATCGCCGACAACACGGCCCGCACCGTCCAGGCCGTCGAGGAGATGCTGGCCAAGCTCGCCCCGGCCGCCGTCGCCAACGCCCTCGCGGAGGCCGAGGACCTCCAGGCGGCGATCGCCGCGGCGGGGGAGACCTTCACGCTCGAGCCGTGGGACTGGGCGTTCTACACCGAGCGGGTGCGCCGCGAGCGCTACGCGATCGACGAGGCCGAGCTGCGCCCCTACTTCGAGCTGGAGCGGGTGCTGCGCGACGGTGTCTTCTACGCCGCCGGCCGGCTCTACGGGCTGCGCTTCGAGGAGCGCCCCGACCTGCCCGCGTACCACCCGGACGCCCGGGTCTTCGAGGTGCTCGACCACGACGGCAGCCCGCTGGGCCTGTTCGTCGGCGACTTCTTCACCCGCGCGTCGAAGCGCGGCGGCGCCTGGGCCAACGCGCTCGTGCCGCAGTCCCGGCTGTTCGGCACCGCCCCGGTCGTGGTGAACAACCTCAACATCAACCGGGCCCCGGCCGGTGAGCCGACGCTGCTGACGCTCGATGAGGTGCGCACCCTGTTCCATGAGTTCGGGCACGCGCTGCACACGCTGTTCTCGCAGGTGCACTTCCCGAAGTTCGCCGGCACCCGCGTCCCGCGCGACTTCGTCGAGTACCCGTCGCAGGTCAACGAGGTGTGGATGCTCTGGCCGGAGGTGCTGGCCAACTACGCCACCCACCACGAGACCGGCGCGCCGCTGCCGCAGGAGATCGTCGACCGGCTCCAGGCCGCCAAGCAGTTCAACGAGGGGTTCGCGACGACGGAGTACCTCGCGGCGTCGCTGCTCGACCTCGCCTGGCACACGCTGCGGGTCGAGGACGCCGAGGACGTCGACGTCGCCGCGTTCGAGGCCGCCGCGCTGGAGCGGGCCGGGGTCGCCGTGCCGTTCGTGCCGCCGCGGTACCGCACGCCGTACTTCGCCCACATCTTCAGCGGCGCCGCGTACAGCGCCGGCTACTACTCCTACATCTGGAGCGAGGTCCTCGACGCCGACACCGTCGACTGGCTGACCGAGCAGGGCGGGCTGCGCCGCGAGCTCGGCGACACGTTCCGCGACGGGCTGCTCGCCAGGGGCGGCAGCGCCGACTCGATGGCGGTCTATCGCGCCTTCCGCGGTCGCGATCCGTTGATCGAGCCGCTACTCAAACGGCGTGGTCTGACCGCCAATCCTTAGGTTTTGTTCAAGCAACGATTTCAACGCTTTCGTTCGTGGCGTCACGTTCCCTAAGCTGTCGCGGTGCGTGGCGCCACCTCACGGCGCGGGCGCACCGCCGGACGCCGTCTGCACATGGGCAGAATGGCGCTCCTGGCGGTGGTCGCCCTCGCTGCCTCGTTGATCAGTGTCGGTGTGTCCTGGGCGATCTTCCCGAACGAACCCGTTCCCGTGGCCGACGACACCGACTTCGACGCGGCGAAGTTCTACGAGACCAACGCGCGGGCCAACGCCGCCCGGGGTGTCGTGGTCGCCTCCGCGCCCGGCGCGTCGCTGGTGCCGCGCCCGGTCGCCGGGCTCAACCAGGCGCAGACGAACAACGCCTTCATCGTCGTCGAGGTGGCCCGCCAGATGCAGCTGCCGAAGCGGGCGATGGTGGTGGCCATCGCGACCGCGCTCCAGGAGACGTACCTGCGGAACTTGGCCAACCCGAAGGTCCCCGCGTCGCTGAAGCTCCCGCACGACGGCACCGGCACCGACCACGACTCGCTGGGCATCTTCCAGCAGCGGGCCAGTATCTGGGGCACCCCCGAGCAGTTGATGGACCCGGCGTTCGCGTCGGCGAAGTTCTTCAACAAGCTGGTCAAGGTCGACGGCTGGCAGAACATGAGCGTGACGGGGGCTGCTCAAGCGGTCCAACGCTCGGCGTTCGCGAGTGCCTACGCCAAGCACGCCACGACGGCCCAGCGGATCGTCGACGAGCTCACCGGCTGAGCTGGGCCGCGCACCCAGCGGTTTTTCCAGAAGGCCACTGGTCCAACCAGTTGATGAGTGTCAGACTGCACGGCATGGAGTTTCGGCCCGCCAGTCGCAGTTCCGTCTCGGACCATGTGTTCTCCCAGCTCCGCGACGCGATCGTCAGCGGGGAGTACGCACCCGGGGACGGGCTGCCCAGCGAGCGCGAGCTCGCCACCGTCTTCGAGGTCAACCGGCACGCCGTGCGGGAGGCGCTGCGCCGCCTCCAGCAGCTCGGGCTGGTCCGGGTCGCGCAGGGCGGGGCCACCCGGGTCCTCGACTGGCGCCGGCACGCCGGGCTCGACCTCGCCATGGCCGGGGCCGAGGCGCTGCCGGTCGAGACGCTCGTGCGGGACGTCGTGGAGATGCGCGCCTGCCTCGGCGCCGACGCGGCCCGGCTGTGCGCCGAGCGCGGCACCCCCGAGGCGAAGGCCGAGGTCGTCGCGGCCGTCGAGGTGTACGCCGCCGCCGCGCCCGACCTGGAGCGGATGGGCGAGGCGAACGTCGCGCTCTGGCGGGCCGTCATCGCCGGCAGCGCCAACATCGCCTACCTGCTCGCGTTCAACTCCCTCGTCGGCGGAGCGCTCGCCGTCGGCCGGGTCCCGGCCGGCCACCGCACCGCCGAGCTGCTCGACGTCGCCGGGCACCGCCGCCTGGGCGCGCACATCGCCGCCGGTGCCGCCGCCGAGGCCGAGGGCCAGGCCAAGGCCCTGCTCACCGCCCCCATCACCGCCCCTGTCGCATCACCGAGAAAGGACAGCAGAGCATGATCCCCGCCGTGCTCTACGCCGTTCCGGCCTTCCTGCTGCTCATCGTCATGGAGGCGGTCTCGTACCGGTTCCTGCCCGACGACGAGGAGCGCGGCTACGAGGTCCGCGACACCACCACCAGCCTCAGCATGGGGCTCGGCAGCCAGATCATCGGCGTGCCCTGGAAGCTCGTCGTGGCCGTCGCCTACGCCGGCCTGTACGTGCTCACCCCGCTCAAGCTCGACCCGCACAGCCCCTGGACGTGGGTCCTGCTGTTCTTCGCCGACGACCTGGCGTACTACTGGTTCCACCGCCTGCACCACGAGGTCCGCGTCTTCTGGGCCGGCCACGTCGTGCACCACTCCAGCGTCTTCTTCAACCTCTCGACCGCCCTGCGGCAGAGCTGGACGCCGATGACCGCCACCCCGTTCTGGCTGTTCCTGCCGCTGCTGGGCATCCCGCCATGGATGGTGTTCCTGCAGCAGTCGATCAGTCTCGCCTACCAGTTCTTCCTGCACAGCGAGCGGGTCGGGCGGCTGTGGCGGCCGATCGAGTGGGTGTTCAACACGCCGTCGCACCACCGGGTCCACCACGGCGCCAACGCGGAGTACCTGGACCGCAACTACGGCGGCATCCTCATCGTCTGGGACCGGCTGTTCGGCACGTTCGAGCCGGAGCGGGCCCGGGTCGTCTACGGCCTCACGAAGAACATCGGCACGTACAACCCGCTGCGCGTGGCCACCCACGAGTACCGGGCGATCTGGCAGGACGTCCGCGCGGCGCGCGGCTGGCGCGACCGGCTGCGCTTCGTGTTCGGCCGCCCGGGCTGGCAGCCGGCCGCATGAGCAGCAGGGCGCCCTTGTGGCTGTTTGCGGTCGCCGCCTGCGTCGAGCTGGTCGGTGTCGCCCTCGACGAACGCGCGATCCAGTGGGCGTCGAAGCCGCTGCTGGCTCCGCTGCTCCTCTGGTATCTCTGGAGCCGGCGGGACATCGTCGCGACGGGCCTCGCCTTCGCCTTCGCCGGCGACGTCGCGCTGCTGGTGCCGGGCCAGGTGTGGTTCCTGCTCGGCATGGCCTGCTTCCTCGGCACGCAGCTGTGCTTCCTGGTGGCCTTCCGCCGGTCGGGCCGGCCCTCGACGGCGGTGCTGGTGGCCGCCGCGATCCTGTGGGCCGGACTCAACGCGCTGCTGTGGAGCCGGCTCGGTCCGCTGCGGGTGCCGATCCTCGCCTACAGCCTGGCCCTGACCGCGATGGCCGCCTGGGCGACCGCGGTCAGCGCCCGGGTGGCGGCCGGCGCCGTGCTGTTCCTGCTGTCCGACCTGCTCATCGGCGTGGGCGCGGCCGGGATGGACTTCGCCGGCCGGGACCTGGTGGTCATGTCGACGTACGCTGCGGCGCTGGCGCTGATCGCGACGGGCTGGGCGGCTCGGCGGTCCGGCGCCGGTGCCACCGCCGGGTCAGCAGCGCCGCCAGTCCCGCACCCGCCGCGTTGACGATCACGTCGTCGACCGCCGAGACCCGGCCGAGATCCAGCAGGTACTGCAGGATCTCCAGGGTCAGTGAACCGCCCGCCGCCAGCGCGGTCACCGCCCAGGGCCCGATCCGCCAGGCGATCGGGCCCAGCGCGCCGAACGCGGCGAACACCGCGAGGTTGCCGCCCATCTGCACGACCGCCGTCCACGGGTCGCCCGTGAGCACGTCGGCGAGCCCCTGGACCGGGTCGAGGTTGACCCGACGCCCCCGCGGCGTCGGGATCAGGATCATGACGACCCACGGCAGCGTCCCCGCGATGACGCCGATGACGGCGAGCCTGCGTCGCATCCCCGGAACGTAGCCGGATGCCCGGGGGCGGTTGGCGCCCGAGGTGTGGAGATTCAGTGCGCGTGCGCCAGGACGCTGATCTCCAGGCCGTCGGTGAGGGCGGGGATCTCGTCGCCCGGGGCGTAGTCGAACCGGATGCGCGCCTCGTCGCCGGGCAGCACCTCGACCGGCTCGCGCAGCGGGACGACCAGGTAGTTCATCGTCCAGTCGACGCTGCCGGGCGGCTCGTGGGTGAGCGCGAGGAGGTTCTTGGTGATCACCCGGACCGCGTTGACGACCGCCGGGCGCTCGGCCACGAACCGCAGGTCGGCGGTGCACCGGGCGGGCAGCGGGTCCTGGTAGAAGAACTGCTGGAACACCTGCGGCGGGGCGGCCTCGACGGTGCGCGGCTGCACGCTCTCCGGCAGCTGGAAGACCGGCGCGGGGACGGTGTAGCCGAAGTAGGTGAAGTCCTGCTCGACCGGCTGTACGGCCTGCACGCACGCCTCGGGCAGGAACCGGGGGAGCGGGCCGCCGATGTGCCGCAGGTAGCGCCGCTTGAAGCTGGTGATCACCTCGACCTGCCGCTCCCGCAGCAGGCCCACGTGGAGCATCTCGCACAGCACCACGTCGACGGGCGCCTCGGGCAGGTAGTCGCGGGCGTCGGCGTGCAGGATCCGCACCCGGTCACCGGTCGCCGCCCGCAGCGCCGCCCGGGCCGCCGCGAAGACGTGCGGCTCCCGCTCGATCGCGGTGACCGTCGCGCCCTGGCCGGCGGCGAAGTACGACAGCACGCCGGTCCCGGCACCGAGGTCGAGGACCCGCATGCCGGGACCGACGGCGTGGCCGATCGCCTGCTGGAACGCGCTCATCCGCGCCTCGTCGGAGAGCAGGAGCGCCTGGTACTGCAGCGGGATCACGTCCGCCGGGAACCCCTGGTGCTCGACGTCCAGACCGTGGTCCATGTGGAAAGGGTATGCGCGGCGTGTCGCCGACGGGTGCGCTTTGATCAGGTCAGCCGCAGGCCGTCCCAGCCGGCGTAGCCCTTCGGTCCGGCCGGCCGGTCGCGCGCCACCAGCCACACCCAGCAGGCCGTGGTCAGCGCCGCTCCGGCGATCGCGTCGATGATGTAGTGGTTGGCGGTCAGGACGACCGCGGAGACCATGAGCACCGGTAGCAGCGCGCCGGCCAGCCGCACGAGCGGGCGCCGCGCCGCGACCACGATGGCCAGGCCGATGAGCAGGTCCCAGCCGACGTGCAGGCTGGGCATCGCCGCGTACTGGTTGGTGAACATCGCGGGTTGCAGCACCCGGTAGGCGTCGGAGGTCTCGGCGACCGTGTCGACCATGCCCAGCTCGGCGAGGCGCGGCGGGGCGAGCGGGAACAGCGTGAAGACGAACAGCCCGATCCCGCCGGAGAGCAGCATCGCGTTGCGGGTGCGGTAGTAGATGCGCGGGTTGGTGCGGGCCAGCCAGATCAGCGTGGCGATGATGACCGGCCAGTGCCCCCAGATGTAGACCCAGTTGAAGAACGTGGCGACGGCCGGGGTGCCGGCGAACGTGTCCTGCAGCCAGCCCTCGTGGAACAGCCCGAGCTTGCGCTCCAGGGCCACGACGCTGCCGGCGTTGTCGAGGGCGCGGTCGGTCGCCGCCTCGGTGGCGCCGCGGACGAGGAAGTAGGCGGCCACGGCCGCGGTCACGATGCCGATCTGCCGGCCGAGCGCGACCCGGGGTGCGGCCGCGCGGGTGGCGGTGTCGGGCTCCTCCCAGGTGATGGTCATGCCGTTCAGCTTTGCCGTGACCTGGCTCGATGCCATCCAGGCGATGCACCGACTTTCACCCTGAAGTCGGCGGCCCCGCCGGTTCAGGAGTACCCCTAGGGATCGGGTCAGTCCTCCCCGATGTCCTTCAGGGGCGACGGGTCCTCCGTGTTGGCGGGGGCGTTCCACTTCTGCAGCTTCGAGCCGTCGCAGTGGTCCACGGTGAGCTTGCTGACGACCGTGCTGCCCCGGAAGATGTTGCTCTCGAGCAGGGGCTTGGCATCGAGGTCGGTCGGGGTCAGGCACAGGCCGGCGGAGTCCCGGATGACGTAGCTCGCGCCGTAGGTCTTCTCCTGGTACGACACCGTCCACTCCGCCGACGCGGTGCCCTTGGCCGGGCACGGCTGCATCGTCACGAACTCCGTGCGCTTGGCGGTCGTCAGGCACACGTTCGTCTTGAGCTTCGAGCTGTCGTAGGTCACGATCTGGCCCGTCGCGTGGCCGGTGCCGCCGGACGTGGCGGGGATCGTGAAGCGCTGGTTCCAGCCGACGTTGGCCTGGTTCGGCGCCTGCTTGCACGGCCAGACGATGAGGAAGCCCTTCGTCACGTCGAAGTTCGTGACGTCGACGCAGCGGCCGAACTGCTTGAAGTTCACCAGCTGGGCCGGCGGCCCGGCCGCGCCGGCGCCGACCGACGCCTCCGGCGCGAACGTGCGGGTGTTGTCGGACGCGCCGCCGCACGCGAGCAGCTCGACGAACGCGCCCTTGGTGCTGCCGGCCTTGGCGTGGAAGCAGTACGCGCCGAGCTTCGTGCCGGTGTTGTCGGTGCTCTGGAAGTTGGAGCTGTCGTTGATGTTCCACTGCTGGTGGTAGGGCACGGTCGGGGAGCCGCACGGGCGGAACTGGATGAGCGTGCCGCTGACCGGGTCGGCGGCGGAGTCGAGGCACATGCCCTGCGGGTTGGCCGCCGTCCTCGACGACACCAGCACCAGCGTGAGGTTCCTGGTGTAGGCGAAGATCTGCCG
Source organism: Dactylosporangium sp. AC04546 (assembly GCF_022095675.1). Taxonomy (GTDB): domain Bacteria; phylum Actinomycetota; class Actinomycetes; order Mycobacteriales; family Micromonosporaceae; genus Dactylosporangium. Next base: position 33,390 of record NZ_JAHYSG010000004.1, read on the forward strand.
CGGGCTGCCGGTGCTGCACGGCTGGGTGGTGACGTTCGTGCCGACCGCGGGCGAGCTGGAGCCCGCGTCGAGGCAGTAGGTGCCGCCGTAGAACTTGACCAGGCCCCCCTCGATGTTCTCGTTGGTGAACCGGAACACGTAGGTCGCCGTCAGCGTCCGTGACCGGTCGGCCGGGAACGCGGTGCCGGGGACGTTGGTGCCGGTCGAGGTGATGAGCGCGTAGGAGGGCACGACCGTCTTGAGCGGGCAGCCCACCGGCTTCCTCGCCGCGTCCTGGAACGTCACCGACACCGTGTAGCGGCCCTTGCCGCCGCCGACCGCGCCGGTGAACGGGGTCGTGACCGGGCACAGGTGGTCGGGGTTGCCGCCGGTGGCGCGGATGGCGCCGATGACGACGTCGATCCCGGCCTGCGCCGCGTGCAGCGCCTGGGCCCGCTCGACCGTCCGCTGGGTGTCGCGCAGCTGCTGGATGACCACCGGCACCATGAGGGTGCTCAGCGACGTGCCCACCAGCGTCAGCATCATCGCCAGTGGCAGCGAGCCGTCGTCGCCCCGGAGTCGGCGCAGGATCACGTGGTCGTCCTCGCTTCCGGGCAGACGTCCTTCGGGTCGGTACCGCTGGTCGTGTTGAGCGCGGTGAACGTGATGCGCGACCGCGCGGTCGTCTTGCCGCGCCCCGGGGCGGTGGTCACCACCAGCACCACCTGGAGCCGCTGGAAGCCGGCCGTGGCGTCCGGCGCCAGCAGCTTGAACGAGCTCTGCGCCACGTCGATGTCGCTCGCCAGCACCGCCCAGCGCCCGCCCGGCTTCGTCCCCTGCTTCCACACCTGCCGGCGCAGGGTCCGGCCGGTCGCGTCGAGGTTGAGCTGCGCGCACTCGGCGGTACCGGTGCTCGTCTCGGTGTTGACGTACTCGACGGTGTCGCCGGTGGAGTTCTCCCGGCTGAACCCGGCGGCGTAGCGCAGCTCCCGGTCCAGCCGGGTGAACGCCGTGTTGAGCTGGGCCTGGGAGACCGCCACCGCCGTGTTCTCGTTGCTGGCCTGGAACAGCTGCACGACCGCGGTGGTGAAGATGGCCATGACCACCGACAGGATGCCGGTCGTGACGACCATCTCGGCGAGCGTCACGCCCCGGTCGTCGCCGGTCCGGCCCCGGACGCGGTCGAGGATGCGCATGCTCAGGCGACCTTCCACTGGAACGTGAACGACGACGTGGCGTTCTTCGCGTCGGTCACCGTGATCGTCACGATCCAGGTGCCGGCCGCCGACGGCGTACCGCTCAGCGCGCCGGACGACGCGGCGATGGAGATGCCGGTCGGCAGGTTCGCCGCCGCCCACCTGTACGCCGGGGTGCCGCCGGACGCCGTCGCCTTCTGCCCCGACAGGGCGGTGCCCTTGGCGCTGGTCCGGTCGGGGGCGTCGGTCGTCGGCTGGGTGATCCGCAGGTCGGCGGCGCCGGGCACGGCCACGTTGACCGGCAGCACCATGGCGTTCGTGGCGCCGGCGCCGTCCCGGACGTCGATCGTCGCCAGGTAGCGCGTGGTCAGCGTGGTCGTGCCGCTGATCGTGCCGTCGCCCGCCAGGGTGAGCCCGGTCGGCAGCGTCGTCGAGGAGAACGTGTAGCCGCCGGAGCCGCCGCCCGCGGTGAGCTTCGCCGAGTAGGGCACGCCCTTCGCCGGGGTGAGCGCCGCCGGCCCGGTCACCTGGACCCTGGTGTTCCACTTGAACGTCGCGGTCGAGGTCTGCTGGTAGCCGTCGACGACGGTCACCTTCACGCTCGCCGTCGCGGCGGCGCCGCTCACCGTGGTCGTCCCGGTCACCACGCCGGTCGCCTTGTCCAACGACAGCCCGGCCGGCAGCCCGGTCGCCGACCACGTGTAGGGGGCGACGCCGCCCGTCACCGGCAGCGTGTACGAGACCGCCGCGCCCGCGTCCCAGGTCTGGTCCGGCGGCGCGGTCACCGGCAGCGCGCTCACCGTCCAGTTGAACGAGGCGTCGTTGCTGCTGCTCCTGTCGGTGACCACGACGCGCACGACGGAGACGCCGACACTCTTCGGGGTGCCGCTGATCGTGCCGTCGTTGCCGAGGGTCAGGCCGTTCGGGAGGTTCTCCACGCTCCAGCTGTACGGCGGGGAGGACGACGTCGCGGTGAGCCGCACCGGGCGGATCGGGACGCCGACGTCGCTGAACTGGTTGCCGGGGTTGTCCGGCAGCGGCGGTACCACCGTGACCATCTGGTTGAACACGGGGTCCGTCGTCGCCGCGGTCACCAGGGTCTGCGTCGAGTACGTGCAGACGCCGCTCATGCACGCGCGCGAGTCGTACCAGACGACCACCACGACCACCCGGTAGAACTTGAGCTCGGCCGGGTCGACCGGCGACTCGCAGGCGGCGCTGCCGACCGGCGCCGAGCAGGAGCCGACGAACCAGTACCGGAACAGGTCGGCGTCGAAGAAGGTCTCGGGCTTCGCCTCGGTGCTCAGGGTGTCGTCGGCCGGGTCGATCCCGCTGACCGCCTTGTCGACGGCGTCGGACATGTCCATCGTCGTGGCGACGTCGCCCAGCTCCCGCTGCAGGGCCATCGCCACCCGGTCGCCCGTGTCCCTGGTGCTCAGCAACGCCTGCTGCCGGGCCACCTCCTCGCCGCTGCGCCCGCCGATCACGCTGCCGGCCGGCAGCGCGCGGACCATCTCCACACCGTCGTGGGCGTAGCGGACCGCCACCTGCAGGCCGCGCTCCTTGTTCAGCGTGTTCGTCGCCGACACGAAGAACGTGGTCAGCGCCGTCATCACCACGCCCATGACGGCGATCGCGGTGAGCGTCTCGACGAGGCTGAACCCGTCGTCGCCGCGGCGGCACACGGCTACTCCGGCACGGCGTAGAACGCCTGGAGGTTGATCGTCACGTTCGTCTTGTCGCCGCCGCCCGTGGCGACGTTGACGCTCGTGATGAGCACGGCCCGCGGCTGGACCTTCTGGAGCTGGTCGAGGAACGGGCCGATCTTCGCCGCCGGCCCGACGACGGTGAGCCCGACCGGCAGCGACTGCACGTTCCCCTTGGCGGTCGTCACGTCCACGGCGGTGCCCACGCTCACGCCGCTGACCGAGACCCCGGTCAGCTCGCCGGCCGTCTGCAGCTCCCGCAGCAGCGCCGACACCGAGTCGCTCTCCGGCAGCGCCGCCTTGTTCGCGTCGAGCGTCGCCGTGAACTCCGTCAGCCGCGCGTTGTCCCTGCGCATCTGGGCGAGCCGGTTGCGCTGGACGGTGACCTGCTGGCTGACCTGCTCGGCACTCGTGCGGAAGTCGTCGCGATCCTGGTACCTGGTGCTGATGACGAAGAAGTAGCTGACGGCGAGGATCGCGGCGGCGAGCACGGCCCCGCCGATGAGCCAGAGACGGTCGGCGCGCAGCATCACTTGCCTCCGGACGCGCTGGGGCCCGGCGCCGGCGAGCTGAACCGCCCGCCCAGCGCGGCCCTGGTGATGTCCATGCGGATCGTGAACGTCACGCCCTGGTCGTCCTGGTTGGCGTCGGTGAGGAACGGGTCGGCGATGCCGCCGACCGTGCCGAGCGTGTCCACGTAGGTGGCGATGACAGCCTTGGACGGGGCTATGCCGGTGAGCGTGATGAGGCCGATGCGGTCCGGGCTCGCGCCCGTGCCGGTCTGGGTCTCGGTGTCCAGCGAGCCGGTGACGCCGGAGAGCCGCACACCCTTCGGCGCCGCGGTCTGCAGCGACGCGAGCAGCGCCGACCACGAGAGGTCCTGGGCCATCACGGCCCGCAGCTGGGCGGAGATCTCGTCGGCGCGCCGGCGGGCGTCGTTGAGCTCCTTGTAGTCGCCCTGCTGGCTGATCGCCTTCCGCAGCGCGAGCTGCGCGTCGGCGACGTCGTCGGCGGCCTGCTGGACCTCGCTGTCGGCCATGACGTACCACCCGACGACGAGCGCCATGACCGCCGCGACCCCGACGACGACGAGCCGGCGCACCCGGCGCACGTGCCGGGTCGCGGAGATCTCCACGGGTAGCAGGTCGGCGGCGATCGGCAGGATGCGGAACGTGCGCGCGGTCGCCTCCGGGAACGCCGGATGCGGCGCACTCTGCCACGGCCCGGCCCGCCGCGCCGCCTCCACGGCAACGGGGGCCGGGGCCGGTACGGGGATCGGCGCCGCGATGGGGAGCGGGGCCCGGGTCGCGACCGGTTCGGCGGTCGGCACGCCAGCCGGCACGCCAGCCGGCACGCCAGCCGGCACGCCAGCCGGCACGCCAGCCGGCACGCCAGCCGGGATGTCGGCCGGATTGTCGGCCGGTCGTGGCGCCCATGTGGCCGGGGCGGGGACGGCGGGCAGGCCGGCGGTCGGTGCCTCGGCGAAGGGCGCTTCCAGTGCGGGGGACGGCGGTGCCGCCATCGGAGGGAGGTCGAGGGCCGGCGTCCGGTCGGTCTCCGGTGCGGGACCGGCCGGCAGTGGTTCGGTGACGAACTCCGGCCGGACGGCGGGAGCCGCCTCGCCGGGCAGGACGAGCTCGCCGTGGATGAACCTCGGGAACTCCCGCTTGACCGGAGCCGGTGCCACCATTGCCGCCGGGGCGGGCTCCCCGGCGACCGGCGCCTCGCTGATCGGCTCCTGAGGCGGCCAGGACGGGGGCGGGCCGGACGGGACCATGCGGACCGGGCGGGGCTCCCGGGGCTCCGGCGCCGCCGGTGGCTCGTCGTCGAAGGACGGCAGCACGATGCCGGTCAGGCGGCCCTCGGTCGGGGCCGGCGGTGGCTCCTGGCCGTCGCGCGGGTCGTTCGGGTCGGTCATGACGTCGCTCCCAGGGTCAGGCCGACCGACACGGCGGCCGACGCCCGGACGTGTTCGAGGCTGCCGTGCCGCACGCGGCGCAGGCCGCGCAGGCGCATCACCGGGTCGACGGCGAGCGCCTCCACGCCGAGCTGCTGGCGCAGCGCGTCGAGCAGGCCCGGCAGCTGGGAGCCGCCGCCGGAGAGGGCCAGGCGGCTGACGCGGGCCTGGCGGCCGGCGGCGGTGAGGTACGCGAACGAGTTGCCGATCTCGTTGATGAGCGGCCGCACCGCGTCCTTCAGCGCGGCCACGGTCGCGGTGTCGGCGTCGGTGCGCAGGCCGAGCCGGCACTTGAGCTCCTCGGCCTGCTCCATCGGGATGTCCAGCCGGTCGGCGACGGTCTTGGTGATCTCGCTGCCGCCGCGGGGGATCGTGCGCACGATGAGCGGCTCCCCGTCGTGGTGCACGACGACGCTCGTCGCGTGGGCGCCGATGTCGATGATCGCCTCCACCTGCTCGTCGAGCCGGGACGCGGCCCGCAGCAACGCGAACGACGCCAGGTCGACCCGCACCACGCTGAGCCGGGCCGCCTCGATCGCCCGGATCGCGGCCAGCACCGGCTCCTTCGGCGCGGCGACGAGCAGGCCGCGGACCGTCTCGGCCGAGCCGGGGTCCTCGAGCGGGTAGAAGTCGATGAGCGACCGCTCGGGCGGCAGCGGCAGCGCGTCGCGGACCTGGAACGGCAGGGCCTGGCGCATCTCCCTGGCCGGCAGGTTGGCGACCGTGGTCTCGCGGACCACGACCTGCTGGTGGGTGACGCCGAGCGCGACCCTGCGGGTGCGGAACTTGAACGTGTGCCACAGCTGCCTGAGCGCGACGGTGACGGCGCGCTCGTCCTGCACGGCGCCGTTCTGCACGACCCCCGGGGGCAGCAGGACGTGGCCGAAGTTGCTGATGATCGGCCCGTCCTTGCTGGACCTGGTCTCCGCGGCGCGGATGGACACCGTGCCGATGTCGAGACCGATCGGGTTGACGGCGGCCATCGTGCTCCTTCCGTGCGGTACGGGTGTTACGCGGGCAGCAGCAGGGACGTGTACCAGTTGGTGATCGGGGCGGCGGCGAACAGCGCGACGAGCGCGCCGGCGAGCATCGCGGGGCCGAAGGGCAGCGCCGTCTTGCGGCCGGCGCGGCCGGTGGCCAGCAGGGCCAGCCCGGCGACGCCGCCGATGACGAACGCGACGAGTGTGCCGACGGCGACCGAGGACCAGCCGAGCCAGCCGAGGTACAGGCCGAGGACGCCCGCGAGCTTGACGTCGCCGAAGCCCATTCCCCCGGGGTACACCAGGGAGAGCACGAAATAGAACGACCACAGCACGGCCATCGCGAGCAGCCCGCGCAGGCCCGCGCTCCAGTCGCGCCCGACCACGACGGCGGGCAGCAGCAGCAGCGGCGCGACGAGGTACGACGGCAGGACGATCGCGTCGGGCAGGCGGAGCACGTCGAGGTCGATGAGGGCGAGCGCCACGGCGATGGCGGCGAGGTACAGCCAGGCGGGCAGGCTCGCGGAGAGGCCGAAGCGGGCGGCGACGGCGACGAAGAGGGCGGCCGTGCCGACCTCGACGAGGGGGTAGCGGACGCTGATCGGAGCCGCGCAGTCGGCGCACCGGCCGCGCAGCAGCAGCCAGCCGACGACGGGCACGTTGTGCCACGGGCGGACCGGCGAGGTGCACTGTGGACAGTGCGACGGCGGGCGCAGCAGCGACTCGCCGCGCGGGACGCGGTGGATGACGACGTTGAGGAACGACCCGACGGCGAGCCCGAGCACGCCGACGACGACGAGTGTGAACGCCAATGTCGTTCCTCTCCGTGGATTGAGGCGGTGCGTGGCGGCCCGCAGTCGCCGGACCGCCACGCACGCGGGGCGCCTACTTACCGGCGCTCTCGCAGTCCCCGAGCTTGTTGGTCGTGGCCTTCTTGACCGAGCCGCCCGTGGCGCTGTTGTAAACGTAGACCTGGCCGCCGTCGGCGTTCATGCCACAGACCCAGTAGGAGCCGTTCGCGCCCTGCTTGTACGACAGGGTGTTGCCGGGCGACAGGGTGGCGTGCTGCGGGGTGCCGCCGGTGGCCGCCGAGCCCTCGCCGCTGTTCGTGGTGCCGAAGGTCAGGCTCTGGACGGTGTCGGAGTAGGTGGCCTTGCCGTCCTCCGGGTAGGCGTTGCTGTTCTCGGTGTAGAACTGCTCGATGGCGCTGACCGCGGCGCGCACGTCGGACTCGGCCGACTTGTTGGCGGCGCCCTTGCGGTAGTTGAGGTACATCGGCACGGCGATCGCGACGAGCACGCCGATGATCACGACGACGACGAGCAGCTCGACGAGCGTGAACCCGCTGTCTGCGGCGGCACGCTTCTTCCGCATCCTGCGCAGCGTTTCCTTCATGGGTGAGCCTCCTGCTCCTGCCTGGGGTGGTGTGGCGGCGAGGCTCCGCTGCCTGGCGCCAGACTGTGGGGTGGGTGTTCGGTGCTGTACACCAGTAGCGGTGCCCTGCGGTGCCGCGGCGGTTGGCGGCCGGGTGCGGTTCAGTTGCTCTGGATGTTCTGGTAGATCGAGAACATCGGCAGGTAGAGGCAGACGATCATCCCGCCGACCACGCCGCCCATGACGAGCACCATGATCGGTTCGATGGACGCCGTGAGCGCCTCGGCCGCGCTGTCGACCTCCCGGTCGTAGAAATCGGCAACCTTTTCGAGCATCTGACTGATTTGGCCGCTTTCTTCGCCGACCTCGATCATCTGCACGACCATCGACGGGAAGATCTTGTGCTGGCTCAGCTGCGAGGACATGGGCCGGCCCTCGCGCACCGCCTGCTGGAGGTCGGCCATGGCCGCCGTGATGATGCTGTTGCCGGTGGTTGCGCCGACGACGTCGAGCGCCTGGAGCACCGGGACGCCGACCCCGAGCAGGGTGCCGAGGTTGCGGGAGAACCGGCTCAGCGCGATCTTCGTGAACAGCGGTCCGAAGACCGGCAGCCTCAGCTTCACCTTGTCGAACCACAGGCGGGCCGCCGGGTTGCGGGCCTTGAGCTGCCGGATGCCGATCGAGGCGGCGACGGCCAGCGCGATGACGAGCGGCCCCAGCCAGAAGAGCGTATGGCTGACGTTGACGATGATCCGCGTGGGCAGCGGCAGCTCGCCGCCGAGCTGCCGGAACATCTTCTCGAAGATCGGCACGATGAAGATCAGGACCGCGCTGATCATCACGACGGTGAAGACGAGCACGATGACCGGATAGGTGAGCGCGCTCTTGATCTTCCCGCGGAGGATCGCGTCCTTCTCGAAGTTCGTGGCGATGCGCTCCAGCGCGCTGTCGAGGAAGCCGCCGGTCTCGCCGGCCCGGATCATCGCGACCATGAGGGCCGGGAACACCTTGGGGTGCTTGCCGAGCGCGCCCGACAGTGACACACCGCCCTCGATGTCGGCGCGGACCTCGCCGAGCGCCTTCTTGAGCGACGGCTTCGGCGCCTGCTCCTCCAGCACGGCGAGGGACCGCAGCAGCGACATGCCCGACTGGGTCATCGTGGCGAACTGCCGGGCGAAGACGGCGAGGTCCTTGAGCGAGGTGCGCTCGCCGAACCCCGGGATGTGCAGCTCCCGCTTCATCAGCGTGTTCGCGTCGGTGATCGCGAGCGGGGTCAGCCCCTGCTGGCGCAGCAGCTGCGCGGCGGCCAGCTCGTTGGCCGCCTCGATCTGGCCCTTGACGCGTTTGCCGTCGTGGTCGAGCGTCTGGTAGTCGAAGGTCTTGGTGGCAGGCATGTCGTCACATCACACGGTGGTCAGGTGCGCCCGGCGAGGCGGCGGAACTCCTCGGCCGAGTGGCACAGCTCGAGGGCGGCCTCGTAGGAGATGAGCTGCTGGCGCACGCGCTCGGCCAGGTGCTGGTCGAACGAGAGCATGCCGTCGTTGCCACTGGACTGCATGAACGACGGGATCTGGTGGTTCTTGCCCTCCCGGATGAGGTTCCGGATGGCCGGCGTGGCGAACATGATCTCGGAGACGATCGCGCGGCCACGGCCGTCGGCGCGGGGAGCCAGCGCCTGGGTCACCACGCCCTGCAGCGCGTTGGACAGCTGCGCGCGAATCTGCTGCTGCTGGTGCGGCGGGAAGATGTCGATGACCCGGTCGACCGTCTGCGCGGCGCTCTGCGTGTGCAGCGTCGCCAGGACCAGGTGGCCCGTCTCGGCGGCGGTCAGCGCGGTCGACGTCGTCTCCAGGTCGCGCAGCTCGCCGACGAGGATGATGTCCGGGTCCTGGCGCAGCGCGTGCTTGAGCGCCATCGCGAACGACGTCGTGTCGGCGCCGACCTCGCGCTGGTTCACCAGGCACCGCTTGTGCTCGTGGAGGAACTCGATCGGGTCCTCGATCGTGACGATGTGCGACGAGCGGGTACGGTTCGCCAGGTCGAGGATCGCCGCGAGGGTTGTGGTCTTGCCGGAGCCGGTCGGGCCGGTCACCAGCACCAGCCCGCGGTGCAGGTGCGCGAACCGGGCCACCTGGTCGGGCACGCCGAGCTGGTCGAGCGGCTTGATGGTGTGCGGGATCGCCCGGAAGGCGGCGCCGAACGAGCCGCGCTGGCTGTAGAGGTTGACCCGGAACCGCGACACGCCCTCGATGGCGTAGGCGAAGTCGAGCTCCTGGACCTGCTCGAACTGCTTCCACTGGTGCTCGTTGAGCACGGCCGCCCGGACCAGCATCCCGGTGTCCTCGGGCGTCAGGTCGTCGTACCCCGGCAGGTACCGCAGCCCGCCGTTGATGCGCACCGTAGGCGGCGCGCCGACGGTGAGGTGCAGGTCGGAGCCGCCGGCCCGGACGAGGGACACCAGCATCGCGTCGAGCGACGCGCGCTCGTCGGAGGTCACCGTCACGCGGACTCCTCTCGGTGGTTCACCGGTGGAATCGGCACCGCGGGAAGCGAGGTGAGGATTTACACCGCGACGCGCACGACCTCGGCGATCGAGGTCTGCCCCTCCGCGGCCTTGGCGAGGCCGTCGACGCGCAGGTCGCGCAGGCCCTCGCGGTACGCCACCGCCTGGATCTCGTGGGCGGAGGCCCGGTCGACCGCGAGCTTCTCGATCTCGGGCGACACCGGCATGACCTCGTGCAGCGCGATCCGGCCGCGGTAGCCGGTGTTCGCGCACGACCGGCAGCCGACCGGCCGCCACAGCGTCCCCGGCACGCCGAAGTCCTCGAACGGCCAGCGGGCCCCGGCGAGCTCGGCCTCGGTCGGCGCGTACTCGGCCCGGCACCAGTCGCACAGCCGCCGCGCGAGCCGCTGGGCGAGCACGCAGTCGACCGACGAGCCGACCAGGAACGGCTCGATGCCCATCTCGACGAGCCGCGTGACGGCGCTCGGCGCGTCGTTGGTGTGCAGCGTCGAGAGCACCAGGTGGCCGGTGAGCGCGGCCTCGACGGCGAGTTGTGCGGTGGTCCGGTCGCGGATCTCGCCGATGAGCACCACGTCGGGGTCGGAGCGCAGGATCGCCGGCAGCACGGCCGCGAACGTCAGGCCGGCCTTGTGGTCGACCTGCACCTGGTTGACGCCCGGCAGGCGGTACTCGACCGGGTCCTCGACGGTGATGATGTTGACCGTGGGCTTGCTGATCTCGGCGAGCGTCGCGTACAGCGTGGTCGACTTGCCCGAGCCGGTCGGGCCGGTGACCAGCAGCATCCCGTGCGGCTTGGTGAAGCTCGTCGCGAAGCGGTCGTAGTTGTTCCGGCTGAAGCCGAGCTTGGCGAGCTTGAGGTCCATGCCGCTGGTGTCGAGCACGCGCAGCACGATCTTCTCGCCCCACACCGTCGGCAGCGTGGCGGTGCGCAGGTCGACCACCCGCTGGTTGATCTCGACGGTGATGCGGCCGTTCTGCGGCACCCGGCGCTCGGTGATGTCGACGTTGGACATGATCTTCAGTCGCGAGATGAGCGCCGACTGGACGTGCTTCGGCACCGTGTCGATCTCGTGCAGGACGCCGTCGATGCGGTACCGCACCCGCATGTTGTGCTCGCCCGGCTCCAGGTGCAGGTCCGAGGCACGGTTGACGATCGCCTGCTCGAGCAGCGAGTTCACGTAGCGGACGATCGGCGCGTCCTCGCTCGCCGCGGACAGGTTCGACACGGCGGGGACCGCCTCGCCGCGCAGGCTCTCGGCGACCTCGCCGAGGTCGTTCTCCTCGCGCTTGAGCCGGTCGATGATCTTGCGCAGCTCCGACCGGGCGACCACCACCGGCCGGACGGTCAGGCCGGTCGCCGCCCGCACGTCGTCGAGCGCGAGCACGTCACCCGGGTCGGTGATGCCGACGGTGATCTCGGTGTCGTTGAGGGCGATGCCGAGCACGCGGTGCCTGAGGACCAGCGCCATCGGGATCTTGGTGACCGCCGCCGGGTCGATCGGGTAGCCGACCAGGTCGAGCGTCGCGATGCCGAAGGCGTCGGCCGACGCCTCGGTCAGCTGCTCCTCGGTGACGACGTGGTCGTTGATCAGTACGGCCCGGATGGACCGGCCGGTCCGCTCGGCCTCCTCCGCGGCCCGGTCCACGGCCTCCGGGTCGGCGCCGCGTTGCTTCAATGCGTCCAGCAGTGGCCTGAACGTCTGGTACATCTCACCCCCGTGTCCCCGCCTGCACATATCGGCGGCGGTCCGGGTGACTTTCGGGTTTCACCCCGGGCGCGTGGACCGTGCTCGTTGACCTTGCGCGGGATCGACGTGAGGATGCTTCGCTGTGTCGGTTGCCGTAGTGGACGAACCCAGAAACGGATTGCCCGGCAATATCAGCGTCTGGCGGGCGCGGTGGCTGCTGATGCGCTACGGGAGGCCACCGGGGCCCCCACCACGTGGCGTCGAGGCGACCACCCAGGCCGAGCTGCTGACGCTGATCACCGAGGTCGCGGCGCGGGTCGGCGTGGCGCCGCCGGACGTGGTCCTGCTCAGCGGGCACGGCGTGGTCCGGGGCTGGGCCAGCCGCCGCCGGCGCATCCTGCTGGTCGGGGTGCCGGTGTTGTACTGCCTCGCCGTCGACGAGGTGCGGGCGCTCGTCGCCCACGAGCTCGCCGTCATCGACCACCGCCGGGCCCACCTGGTGGTCCGGCTGCGCGAGCTGCACGACGAGGCCGTCGAGCCGGGCCTGGCGCGCGGCCGCTCGCTGAGCGTCCTGCGGGCGACGCAGCACTTCGCCGACGCCCTGGAGCGGCGGGCCGACCAGGCCGCGAGCAGCGCCTCCGGGCTGCACACCGCGGCCCGGGCGGTGGTCAAGGCCGACCTCGCCGAGTTCGAGTTCGCCGACCTGGCCTTCGACGTCGAGGAGCAGGTCTGGCAGCGCACCGGCGCCGCCGTCCAGGACCTGCACGCCGGCTGGCAGGCCGTGGCCCGGGCCGGGGCGGTCGTCGCCGAGCTCGACGAGGACACCCGGGCCACGCTGATGGCCCGCCACCCCAGCCTGGCCGGCGCGATCGGGTCACTCACCGACGCGCACGTGGGGCTGCGCGCGCTCGACCCGGTACCGATGGCGCCGTTCACCCCGTCGGCCGAGCGCGCCCTGGCCGGTCACGTGCTCAAGCGGCAGGGGACCCAGTGGGTGACGTTCGCCGCCCTCCCCGACGAGGAGTGGCCGGGCTGGCTGGCCCGTCAGGCCCGGTCGGTGACCGAGCAGGTGGCGACGCTGCTGCGCCGGCCGCCGCTCGGGCCGGCCGAGGTGGTCGAGGTGCTGCTCACCCGCCTCGACGAGCTCATCGCGGCGAACTGGCCGTCCGCGCAGCCCGAGCCGCCGGCCGAGCCCGCGGAACTCGACGGCACGCCGTCGGTCGTGGTCGTGGCCGAGGCGGCGCTCACCGAGCGGGGCTGGCGGCGGGTCCACCCGGCCGCGGCCGGCGTGCTGGTCGCCCCGGACGGCGAGCAGCACAACCTGACGCTGCTGGCGCGGGCCGCGCACGACTCACCGGCGGCGCTGGCGGTGCTGCTGGAGCTGCTCTCCCGGCCGTCTATCTGACGTGGTCCCGCCACGAGTACTGCGGCTCGTAGCCGAGCACCTCGCGGGCGCGGTCGATCGACAGCAGGGTCTCGAACTCGCCGATCTCCTTGTTCAGCGGCACATCGGGAAAGACCTCGGCGAGCAGATCCTTGGACGGCCGGTTCATGATGGTGTCGGCCGCGGCGACGACGAACTCGCTCGCTCCGGGTAGCTCCGTCCGCTCGGCCGCCTCCAGCGCGAGCCGGCAGGCGGCGGCGACGTCGCGGGCGTCGACATACCCCCACAGGTTCCACTTCCGCGCGTGCGCGTCCGCCCAGTAACTGGGGACGTTCGCGTAGTCCTCGGGGGTGTGCACGTTCGACAGTCGCAGCGCCACGAACGGGATGCCGCTCCACCCGGCGATCTCGCGGGCGAGCGTCTCGCCGAGCACCTTCGACACCGCGTACGTCGTGGTGGGGAAGGGGAAGTGGTGCTCGTCGACGGGCGCGTACTTCGGCGGCGTGTCGAACGGCAGCCCGAGGGTGGTCTCGCTCGACGCCCACACGACGCTGCGCAGCTCGTGGGCCTGCGCGGCGAGGAAGACGTTGGCGTTCATCGCCGAGTTCCGGTTGAGGGTGACGGCCGGCGGATACATCCCCGGCGCCGGGATGTTGGCCAGGTGCACGACGCTGTCGGCCCCCTGGAGCACCTCGACCGCCTGACCGTAGTCGGTGAGGTCGGCGATCAGCAGGGGCGTGCCGAGGTCGCTGAGGTGCCCGGCCTTGCCGACGGCATCGGTGGCGACGACGTAGTGCCCGTGCGCGAGCAGGTCGGCGACGACGACCCGCCCGGTCTTCCCGCTCGCTCCGGTGACAACGATCCGCGACATGCAACAGACCCTAGCTGTTGCTCACCAGGTCCACGTGGCCGGCCATGAAGGCCTCCACATCGTTGGTGCGCACCGCCTCCAGCAGCGCCAGCGTCGTGTCGTCCAGCGCCTCCGCGCCCGGCTGGACCGACGAGGCGTGGAACGTGCCGTTGTTGGTCTTCACCGTGAGCAGGTTGTCGCCCGTGACGCCCTTCATCGCGAAGATCCAGTCGTCCAGCCCGATGCCGCCCGTGTCGATCGTCATCGACTCGCCCACGACGTCGAGGACCTTCTTCAGCTTCACCGGGTCGGTCAGCACGTCGCGGCTCGCGATCTTGCGGAACAGGGCCTTGATGAACTGTTGCTGGTGGCGTTGCCGGTCGTAGTCGCTGTTCGGCAGCGTGTCGCGCTGGCGGACGTAGTCGAGCGCCTGCCACGGGGCCAGGTGCTGGTACCCCACGTGGTAGGTCTGCGGGGTCACGCCGGCCACCGGGATGAGGTCGGTACCGCCCTGGGCGTTGAACCGCTGGATGTAGGGCACCTTCGTGTTGCCCTTGGCGTCGTGGCCGATGTGGACCGACCTGGTCTCCTGGTCGACGTACATGTCGACGCCGTCCAGGACGGTCACCACGCGCGTGAAGCCGGCGAAGTCGACGATCGCGGCCGCGTCGAAGGTGATGCCCCAGTTCTCCTCGATCGTGTCGGCGAGCAGCGTCATGCCGTACCGCCGCTGATCCTTGCCGGTCGTGCGCAGGCCGCCCTCGGCGAAGGCCGCGTTGATCTTGTCGTGGCCGCCGTGGTAGCGGGCCTTGCCGTTGTTGAACGGCGGGATCGCCACCCAGGTGTCCCGCGGGATCGAGATCAGGTACGCCGAGTCGTGGCTCGCGGGGATGTGCACGATGATGATCGAGTCGGAGCGGATCGCGTCCGTCGGGCTCTGGTCGGGCCGCGGGTCGATGCCGACCAGGAGGATGTTCTTCGCCCCGCTCATGCTCACGTGCCGGCCCTGTGCCTCGGCGGCCGGCACGATGAGGTCCTCCTGCCGCACGCTGCTGGTGGCGTAGCCGACGACGGCGTCCTTGGCGACGAACGCGCTGCCCGCCAGCATCATCATGAGGGCGCCGGTGATCACCAGCGTGCGGGCCCATCTCGGGTCACGGCGGGACTTGCGCAGCGTTGCGAGTGCCGACACGTCTCAGGCTCCTGTCCAGGGCGGCGTCGCGCCCGGGGAGCCCGGAACATCACCCGCCGACGACGATCACGCCGATCACGCTGAGCAGGACGATCACCGCCAGGAGCACGAGCATGCCCTGCTCGCTGTCGAGGCTGGTGAGCTTGCGAGGGGTCGGGGTGGTGGTCGGGGTGGACATCGTCGCCTCCTGTCGCGGTGTGGTGACTCAAACGTTAGGTACACCGCGGACCGGATTGCTCCCGTCATCGTGCCATGCGTCCGACCTGCGTGAACGGATCTGTGAACTCTTCCGAGGGTTCTACGATCCGCACCGCCCGCCGGTAACGGGTCAGCGTGCCCCGACGTCCGCGCTGAGGCCTGGAAAGACCTTGCCCACCTTGGCGACAAGATAATCGCCATAGGTACCGGTAAATGCGCGAAGGTCCTGTCCGTCCCACCGGCGCTCGCCGCCGGCGCCGGTGGCGGCCCGGCCGGGCAGCGGCGGCACCTCGGCGGCGAAGTCGGGGTCGAAGAAGAACGGGAACGACAGTCGCTCGTTGCCGCTGCGGTTGCGCACCCGGTGCGGGGTCGAGCGGTACCAGCCGCCGGTCATCCGGTCGAGCATGTCGCCGATGTTGCACACGAACGTGCCGGGCACCGGCGGCGCGTCGATCCACCCGTCCGGAGTACGTACCTGGAGCCCGCCGTTGCCGTCCTGCAGCAGCAGGGTCAGCAGGCCGTAGTCGGTGTGCTCGCCGACGCCCCACGCGTCGGTGTCCGGCTCGGCCGGCGGGTAGTGGAAGATCCGGAACAGCACGGTCGGGTCGGCCGTGTAGCCGGCGGCGAAGTAGTCCGGGGCCAGCCCCAGGCTCTGGGCCACCCCGTGCAGCACCGCCTGCGCGGTGGCGGTGAGCGCGTCGAGGTACGACAGCACGGCCGCGCGCAGCTCGGGGACCCGGCGCGGGAAGAGGTTCGCGCCGTGCAGCGGCAGCCCGGCGCGCACCCGTGGGTCGTCCGGGCCGAGCTCGGTGCCGAAGTAGAGGCCCTCCTTCTCGTCCGGCACGCCGGAGGTGAGCTCGGCGCCGACGGGGAAGAACCCGCGCCAGGCCCGCCCGCCCCGGGCCATCGCGATCTCCAGCTTGTCGGCCTCGGGCAGCGCGAAGAACTCGCGGGCGTGCCGGTCGAGCCGCTCGATCAGCTCGCCGGGGACGCCGTGGCCGGTGACGTAGAAGAACCCGCTGGCGCGGCACGCGGCCTCGATCCCGGCGGCGGCCACCGGGTCCGCGCCGTCGCGGACGAGCCGCGAGACGTCGATGATCGGCAGCTCGAGCATCAGCCGGCCAGTCGCAGGTGCCCGCGGCGGCGCAGCCGGACCGCCGAGGCGATCCCGACCGCGGCCAGCAGGACGGCGAGCATGACCACGGCGTGCACCAGCCCGCGGGCAAGGTAGTCGGTGCCGGTCTGGTCGACCGCGTAGGTGCCGATCTCGCGGCTGAACCAGAACGGCAGCAGCCGCGAGGCGTCGCCGGACGGGTTCATCATCATCTGCAGCCCCACGACCAGCAGCAGCACCAGCGTGCCCTCCAGCTCGCGCGGGAGCACCGCGGCGAGCAGTAGTCCGAAGACCGGGGCGATCAGCGTCAGCAGGACCATGACCAGGGCGATCGGGCCGTACCGCACGTCGTGCTGGTCGAAGCGGATGAGCAGGAAGTACGGCACGCTGAGGGCGCCGCCGAGGGTCCACAGCGCGACGAGCCGGCCGAGCATCAGCTGCCAGGTCTGGTAGCCGCCCAGCCGCAGTCGCGGCTCCATGCCCCGGGCCGCGTTCGCCGCGAACAGCGCCGCGGTGCTCAGCGCCCAGCTCAGCCCGAGGAAGACGAAGCGGATCGACTGGCCGAGGTGCTCCTCGCGGCGGGTCAGGTAGAACGCGAGCGGCAGGAGCAGGATGATCGCCAGCACGCTGCGCCGGCGGGCGACCTCGCGCAGGGCCATCTCGGCCACGGTGAGCGTCTTCCTCATGAGCGCACTCCCGCCGGGGTCAGGTCGAGCACGGTGTCGACGCCGTCGAGCTGGGTCAGCAGGTGGGTGACGACCACGATGGCCTTGCCCTGGTCGCGCCAGCGGTACAGCTGCTGCCAGAAGTCCAGGTAGGTGCCCCGGTCGAAGCCCTGGTAGGGCTCGTCGAGCAGCAGCACGTCGGGCTCGCCGATGCCGGCCATCACGAGGTTGAGCTTCTGGCGGGTGCCCCCGGACAGCCGGCGCGCCTGCACGCCGGGGTCGGGCTCCCAGTCCAGTGCGCGGGCCCCGGCCCGGCCGGCCGCCCGCGACTCGCCGCGGGACAGGCCGCGGCCGGCGCCGACGAGCAGGAAGTGCTCCTCGGGCATCAGGAAGTCGACGGTCCCGCCGTCCTGCGGGCAGTAGCCGAGCGTGCCGTGGACCTGGACGGTGCCGCGGTCGGGGCTGGCGAAGCCGGCGCAGATGCGCAGCAGTGTGCTCTTGCCGCAGCCGTTGGCACCGACGATCGCCGCGATCTGGCCGGCGCCGACCGAGAGGTGGACGTTGTCGAGCACGGTCCGCCGTCCGTACCGCTTGGTGATGCCACGCGCGTAGAGCTTCACGTCCTGCTGCACGCTCGGAACCTAGCAGAGGGTTGTCAGCAAAGGGTGTCAACTCAGGTTGACGATGGCCGGTCTCGTCAACTATGGTTGACGCATGACGGAGGCGAACGACCTCGCCGCGGCGGCGGCCAGTCCCGATCCGCGCGTCGGCCTGCGGGCCGCCGTCGCGCTGCGCCGGCTGGCGGACGCGCTCGAGGTGCTCCAGGTCGACAACGCCCGTCAGCAGGGCTGGTCCTGGCAGGAGATCGCCGACGCGCTCGACGTGACGAAGCAGGCGGTCCACAAGAAGCACGCCGGTCGCACGCCGGCAGCGCAGAAGGAGGAGTGATGTTCGAGCGGTTCACCGAGGGGGCCCGCACCACCGTGCGGACCGCGTGGAGCGAGGCCGAGTCCCTCGGCCACCGCGCGATCGGCACCGAGCACCTGGTGCTCGCCATGCTCGCCACCGACGGCGGCGTGGGGCACACGGTCCTGCGCGCGTGCGGGATCGAGTACGGCGAATGGCGGGACGCGCTCGCCGCCGGTGACGACGCCGCCGTGCTGCGCTCGATCGGCATCGATCTGGACGTGGTGCGCTCCAGCGTCGAGGAGACGTTCGGACCGGGCGCCCTCGACCGGGCCCGGCCGGCCGAGCGCGGCGGCTTCCTGTTGCGCCGCAGCAAGGTGCCCAACCGCTTCAACAACGGCGCCAAGAAGGCCCTGGAGCTCGCGCTGCGGGTCGCGCTGTCGATGAAGCACGGCTACATCGGCACCGAGCACCTCCTGCTCGGCGTGCTCAAGGAGGAGCGCGGCCTCGGCGCGCGGCTGCTGCGCGAGCGCGGGATGAGCTACGACCGCACCGTCGAGCTGGTGCGCGCCGCGCTGCGGGAAGCCGCCTGAACTACGGTGCTCCCATGGAGCAGACCCTCACCTGGCGCGCGCTGAACCGGGCGCTGCTGGCCCGCCAGATGCTGCTGGAGCGGGCGGCGCTGAGCGTTCCCGACGCGCTGGAGCGGATGGGCGGGCTGCAGGCGCAGTACGCGCCATCGATGTACATCGGGCTCTGGACGCGCGTCGCGGACCTCGACCGCGACGAGGTCACCCGCCTGCTCGAGCGCCGCGAGGTGGTCCAGGCGACGCTGCTGCGGGCCACCATCCACCTCGTGTCGCGGGCCGACTACTGGCCGTTCGCGCAGGGCGTGCACATGGCCCGCCGGGAGTGGCACCTGCGGGCCACGCGCGGCCAGCACGACGCGGCGGCGATGGACGCCGCCGTGGCCGAGCTGCGGGAGCTGCTCCGCGAGGGCCCGGTCCGCCGCACGGAGCTGGACAAGCGCTTCGGCGCACCGATCCGCAACGGCCTCGGCATGTACCTCGACATGGTGCGCGTCCCGCCGTCCGGCACCTGGGCCCGGCGCCGCGCCGACCTGTTCGGCGCCGCCGAGGACTGGGTCGGCGCGCCCGACGCGACCGAGCGCGAGGGGCAGGAGCTGCTCGTGCGGCGGTACCTCGGCGCGTTCGGCCCGGCCCACCGCACCGAGATCGCCGACTGGGCGGGGCTGCCCGTCGCCACCGTCGCCGAGGTCCTCGGCCGCCTCGACCTTCGGGTGTACCGCGACGAGGCCGGCCGCGAGCTGGTCGACCTCCCGGACGCGCCGCTGCCCGACCCGCAGACGCCGGCGCCGGTGCGCTTCCTGCCGACCTGGGACGCCGCCCTGCTCGCCCACGCCCGGCGCACCCGGATCCTGCCGGAGGAGCACCGCTCGAAGGTGTTCCACGTGCGGATGCCGCAGTCGATCGGCACGTTCCTCGTCGACGGCCAGGTCGCGGGCACGTGGAAGTACACCACCGGCGGCCCGGGCCTGACCTGGGAGCCCTTCGAGACCCTGCCCGCCCGCGTGCGCAAGCAGGTGACCGCGGAGGCGGACCGGCTGGCCGACTTTCACGCCTGAGCCGGGGTCGTCCACTCGACGTCGTAGTCGTACATCCAGGCGCTGCCCTTCGCCGCGAACCGGCGGAAGAAGAACGGCATCATCACGTCGCGGACCCGCGCGGCGAGCGGCCCGGCGACCTTCGCGTCGACGTTGGCGCCGGCCGTCCTGAGCATCCGCGCGGTGCGGGGCGCCCGCAGCGCCGCGAACGCCTCCAGGTCCTGCCCGTCGCGGAGGCATTTCGCCAGTACCACGGCATCCTCGATGGCCAGCGACGCGCCCTGGCCGGCGCCGATCGGGTGTGCCGCGTCACCGATCAGGACCAGGGCGCCGCGGTGGACGACCGGCGTCGACGGCAGCTGCCGGAAGACGGTGAACGGGTGCCACTGCTCGGTGTGCCCGATGATCCGCACGGCCTCACTCCGGTCGCCGGCGAACAGCCCGGCCAGGTGCTCCGTCAGGTGCTCCGTCAGGTGCTCCGTCAGGTGCTCCGTCGGGTGGCCGGCTGGCGGCCGGTCGGCCGGCACCTGCGCGGTCCAGAGCGTGCCGTGCCGCGTGGCGGCGTGGACGAACGTCGCTCTCCCGCCCAGCGTGATGTTGAACGCGCCCGGCTCGACCGGGTGGGCCGACCGGCCGCCGACCGTCCACAGCCCGGCGTAGACCGGCGTCGCTGCCCGGGGATCGACGATCGTGCGCAGCCGGGAGTGGATGCCGTCGGCCCCGACGACGAGGTCGGCGGCGTCCGTGGTGCCGTCGTCGAAGACCGCCTTCCCGTCGCGCACGTCGAGCAGGCGGCGGCCGGTCACGAGTTCGGCCCCCGCCCCCGCGGCGAGGTCGCGCAGGGTCTCGACCAGGTGGCCGCGCATGAGCGTGACCCGCTCCCGGGCCGCCTCGCCGAGCAGCCGCCCCCGGCCGCTCCACAGCCGCAGCAGCGGGATCGCCGTGCCGCGCGCGGCGACGGCGTCCCGGGCGCCGACCGCGGCGAGCGCCCGCAGGCCGTTGGCGCCCAGGCTGACGAACGACCCGACGTCGCCGGCCGGGTCGGCGTACGCCTCGTACACCGTGACATCCCAGCCGACCCGCCGCAGGGCGAGCGCCGCGACCGGCCCCGCCACCCCCGCGCCGATGACCATCGCTCGCATCGCCACTCCTTCGGTGAATACTGATTCGGTGAATTAAGATTCAGTGTGTTGGGCGCGGGGGACTCCCGTCAAGGGGGCCGGGAGGCTGGGCGAGGATGGTGCGATGGCCACGCGGAAGGAGAAGGCCGCCCAGACGCAGGCGGCACTGAAGGACGCGGCCCGGAAGCTGTTCGCCGAGCGCGGCTACCTCAACACGAAGATCAGCGACATCACCGCCGTGGCGGGGCGGGCGGTCGGGTCGTTCTACGACCACTTCGCGAGCAAGGAGGAGCTGCTGCGCTCGCTGCTCGCGGACATGGAGGCGACCGCCGAGGGCGAGCTGCCGGACCATGACCCCGGGCACGACCTGGCCGAGGAGGCGCAGCTGCGGGCGCACGTCGCGGCGGCCTGGACGACGTTCCGCGAGCACCTGCCGGTGATGGTGGCGCTGTTCCAGGCGTCGCTGGCCGAGGAGCCGTACAGCGGCACCGCCCGGCTCCGCCTGAACGAGGACACGGCGACGCTGCGTGAGCATCTGGAGTACATGGCCTCGATCGGCCGCCCGCTGCCGGGCCGCCCGGAGGTGGTGGCGGGCGCGATGGGCGCGATGCTGGCGTTCTTCGCCTACGTCCACCTGACCGCGCCGGAGCCGCGGATCACCGACGAGGAGGCGGTCGAGACCCTGACCCGCCTCCTGCTGCGCGGCCTGGCCGGTCGGCCGCACCCCTGATCCCGGCCCGCGCCGCCGTCCGTGGCTCGGGCCGTCCGTGGCTCGGGCCGTGTCGGGATCTTGGAGTTGTGGTCCCGGAAATATCCGCTATTTCATGACAAAGCCGGGACCACAACTCCAAGATCGCGCGGCGGTGCGTGCGTGGCGCGGGGTTACTCGGTGCGGTCCTGCATCTCCCAGAGGTGGTCCAGGACGTGCCAGGTGAAGCGGCGGGCGGCGTAGCGGGCGGTCCAGCCGGTGCCGGTGAGCGGGCCGCCGTCGTTCGTCGCGGACAGCGCGTCGAGCACCGCCGCGCGCAGGGCCGCGATCGCGTCCGGGTCGTCGAATGCCGGGGGCTTCTGCTTGACGCCGAGCTTGCGGGCGTACGCGGCCTCGGACTCCAGGACGTGCCCGATCATCTTGTCCCGGTCGCGGCCGCCGCCGCGCGGGCCCTTGCGCAGCGACTCCGGCGCCGTCGCGGCGTAGCCGTCGAACGCCGCCCAGGCGGCGCCGAGCAGCTTGGTGTGCCGGTCGGCGACGGCCCGGGTCACCGCCGCGCCGTCGGCCGCGGGGTGGCCGTCCGGGGCGCCGAACTCGGTCGTCGCGGTGCCGGGCACCCGCTCGGCCACGGTGAACCGGGGCGCGGCCGGGAACTTGTAGCCGGCCGCCGCCGCGATCGGCGCGTAGCGCTCGCCGTAGGCCGCGAGGGCCTCCAGGGCCTCCTCCTCGCTCTTGCCGAAGCGGCCCCAACCCGGCCAGTCGAGACTGCCCGCGAAGATCTTCTTCCTGCCCACCTCGAGGTACACGTCGGCCATATCTGTGACCTTAAGCCGCATGGCTCGGCGGTGGGGTGGTGTGTCCCTACCATTGGTCATATGCCGGATCTTGTGAGTTATCTTCGCGAAGCACGGCTCGCCGGGGATGTCGAGACCACCCGTTCCTCCAACCACGGCAACGCGATCGCGTTTGCCGAGGGGCACGAGGGCTACCTCTTCGGGCTGATCCCGCTGAAGAGCTGGTCCCTGCCGCAGGTGCTGGCCGTGATGGCCGAGCGGGTCGGCATCGACCCCGATCCCGGCCGGGCGACGGGCACCGACATGATCGATCCGGACAAGACCGTGCGGGCGCTGGAGCGGATGCGCGACCGGCTGCGCCTCGCCGCCCAGCGGCGGGAGCGGGTGCTCGTGGCGACGGGCCACCCGGCCGGGATGATCGAGGTGCACCTCGCGATCGCGGCCGCGCTGCGGGCCGCCGGCTGCGAGCTGCCGCGGCCGGCGCCGGGCGCGGTGTTCGCTTCGCCCGGGCGGTACGGCGGCCGCGAGTACCAGCTCGCGGTGCGCTACGTCGGCGGGGTGGCGGTCGCCGCGGAGCGGGGCATCGCGCTGTGGCACACCCACTCCCCGGACGGCATGCGGATCATGCTGGCCGAGCTGGAGCGGCAGGGCGAGCCGCTGCCCGACCTGGTCGTCGCCGACCACGGGTTCGCCGGCGCGGCCGCGGCGGCCGGGCTCGACGTGGTGGCGTTCGCCGACAGCAACGACCCCGCCCTGTTCGTCGCCGAGGCCGAGGGCCGGGTGTCGGTGACCGTCCCGATCGACGACAACGTGCAGCCCCACCTGTACGGGCCGGTGAGCGAGTTCCTGCTGGACGGCGTCGGGATCAGCACCTTGTGATATGACGCGGGTGCTATGGACCAATTTGACAGTGATTCTTGTGTGCCTCCCCTTCCGATGACAGCATCGGTCGCGGCTGATATTCATCAGCTCCGATATAGGGGAGGCTCACGTGAGACTCACAAGGTCCTCGCTCCGGCGGGCCGCGGTCATCGCCGCGGGTGCCGGTCTCGTCGCCGGTTCGATCCTCGCACCGTCCGTCGCCGCCGCGGCTACGGAGGCCCAGGCGGCCTCGGCCGAGGCGCTCGTGGCGCAGCTCGGCACCCGGTCCGCCGGCTCGTACCTCGACGCCCAGGGCAACCTCGTCGTCAACGTCACCGACGCGGCGACCGCCAAGAGCGTCGAGGCGACCGGTGCCAAGGCGCGCAAGGTCCAGCACAGCGGCGCCGAGCTGGCCCGCATCACCGCGACGCTCGACGCCAAGGCCGCCATCCCCGGCACGGCGTGGGCCGTCGACCCGGTGAGCAACCAGGTCGTCGTGTCGATCGACAGCACGGTGCCGGCCGAGCACGTCAAGACCATCGAGGCGACCGTCGCGAGCTTCGGCAGCGGCGCGCGCATCGAGCGGCTCTCCGGCGAGCTACGCCCGACGATCTCCGGCGGCCAGGCCATCTACTCCGGCGGCTCCCGCTGCTCGCTCGGCTTCAACGTGGTCAGCGGCAGCACGTACTACTTCCTGACGGCCGGCCACTGCACCAACATCGGCTCGACCTGGACCACGAGCAGCGGCTCGGTCCTCGGCACCCGCGCCGGCACGAGCTTCCCGGGCAACGACTACGGCATCGTGCGCTACGCGGCCGGCGTCGCCCACCCCGGCAACGTCTACCTCTACAACGGCAGCTACCAGGAGATCACCTCGGCCGGTAACGCCACCGTCGGCCAGTCGGTCCGCCGCAGCGGCTCGACCACCGGCGTGCGCAGCGGCAGCGTCACCCAGACCGGCGCCACCGTGACGTACTCCCAGGGCCAGGTCTCCGGCCTGATCCGCACCACGGTCTGCGCCGAGCCCGGCGACAGTGGCGGCTCGCTCTTCGCGGGCACCACGGCCCTCGGCCTGACCTCGGGCGGCAGCGGCAACTGCACCTCCGGCGGTGTGACCTACTTCCAGCCGGTCACCGAGCCGCTGAGCGTCTACGGCGTGAGCATCTACTGATCCCTGGTGGAAGGGGCCGCGGGCCGGGCAGCGTCCGGTCCGCGGCATCCGCGTGCGCGGTGGCAGAGTTGACGCATGCGCGTCGGGCTGCTCGGACCACTCACCGTCGAGGCCGGTGGACGCCCCGTCGAGGTCGGCGGGGCGCGCCTGCGCACGCTGCTGGTGCGGCTGGCCGTCGAGCCGGGCCGCCTGGTGCCGGTCGACCAGCTGGCCGACGCGCTCTGGCCCGCGAATCCCCCGACCGACCCCGCCAACGCCGTCCAGTCGCTCGTCTCGCGGCTGCGCAAGGCGCTCGGCGACCCGGACGCGCTGGTCTCCGTCCCCGGCGGCTACCGGCTCGACGCCGGCGAGGTCGACGCCGCCCGGTTCGAGCGGCTCACCGCTGAGGGTCGGCGGGCGCTGCGGGCCGGCGATCACCCGGCCGCGGCGCACCTGCTCAGGGAGGCTCTGGCGCTCTGGCGGGGGCCCGCTCTGGCCGACGTCACCGGCGCGCCGTTCGCCGAGCCGCTCACGGCGCGGTGGGAGGAGCTGCGGCTGACCGCCACCGAGGACCTCGCCGAGGCCGGCGGTGAGGTTCCGGAGCTGCAGGAGCTCGTCGCCGCCCACCCGTTGCGCGAGCGGCTCGTCGCGGTGCTGATCAGCCGGCTGCACGCCGACGGGCGGCAGGCCGAGGCGCTCGCCGCGTTCGAGGAGTGCCGCCGGCGCCTCGCCGACGAGCTGGGCGTCGATCCGTCCCCGGCGCTGCGCGAGGCCCACCTGGCCGTGCTGCGCGCCCAGCGGCCGGCACCGGCCCGCAGCGGCAACCTGCGCGCGGCCCTCACCAGCTTCGTCGGCCGCGACGGCGACGTCGAACGGCTCTCCGCGCAGATCCTCGACGGCCGGCTGGTCACCCTCGTCGGCCCCGGCGGGGCGGGCAAGACCCGGCTGGCCACGACGGTCGCGGCCGCGTCCGGCGGGGCCTGGCTGGTCGAGCTGGCGCCGGTGACCGAGGCGGGAGAGGTGCCGGCCACGGTACTGCGGACGCTGATCGCCGGCGGCCTCGTGCCCGGCGAGTCGCCGCATCGGCCGCGCCGGCAGGACACCGTCGACCAGCTCGCCGACGCGCTGACCGTCCCCGGTGTCCTGCTGCTGCTCGACAACTGCGAGCACGTCGTGGACGCCGTCGCCCGGCTCAGCGAGGAGCTGCTGGGCCGCTGCCCGAAGCTGCACATCCTGGCCACCAGCCGGGAGCCGCTGGGCATCCTCGGCGAGCAGCTGTTCCCGGTCGGCCCGCTGGCCCACCCCGGCGACGCCGTCCCGGCCGACGTGGCGCGCGCCAGCCCGGCGGTGCAGCTGCTGGCCGACCGGGCGGCCGCCGTGCGCCCGGGCTTCGCGGTCACCGATGACAACGTCGGCGCCGTGGTCGAGATCTGCCGGCGCCTCGACGGGCTGCCGCTCGCCGTCGAGCTGGCCGCGGCCCGGCTGCGCTCGTTCACCGCCGAGCAGGTCGCGGCCCGCCTCGACGACCGCTTCCGGCTGCTCACCGGCGGCAGCCGCACCGCGCTGCCGCGGCACCGCACGCTGCACGCGGTGGTCGCGTGGAGCTGGGAGCTGCTGGGCGAGCCGGAGCGCCGGTTCGCCGAGGCGCTCGCCGTGTTCCCCGGCGGCTTCGACGCGCCCGCCGCCGCGGCCGTCGCCGGCGTGCCGGACGCCGACGAGCACCTCGACGCCCTCGTCGACCGCTCCCTGTTGCAGGTCGTGAGCGTCAACGGCGGCGTGCGGTACCGCATGCTCGAGACCATTCGCGAGTTCGCCCTGGAGGAGCTGGCCCGGCGCGGGGGAGTGGCCCAGGCCCGGGCCGCGCACGCCGCGCACTTCCTCGCCCGGCTCGAGGAGGCCGAGCCGTACCTGCGCACCGGCGCGCAGGTCGAGTGGCTCGAGCGGTTGCGCCCCGAGCGGGACAACGTCCACGCCGCCGTCGCGCACTTCTGCGAGACCGGCGACGCGGTCGGCGCGTACCGGATCGGGGCCGCGGCCGCGTGGCTGTGGACGTTCGAGGACACCCACACCGAGGCGGCGGCGTCGCTGGACCGCATCCGCCGCGTGCCCGGCGACGTGCCGGCCGGCCTGCGCGTCGTGGTGCTGGCGGTCCACCTGGTCAACAGCGGGTTCGCCGGCGACTTCGTCTTCGCCGACGACGAGCTGGACGGGCTGGTGACGCTCGCGGCGACGGTACCGCCGGCCGGCGCGCACCCCTTCGTGAGCCTCATCGAGCCGGTGGTGGCGATGTTCCGCGACGACAGCGAGGCCGGCGCCGCCGCCGTCGCCGAGCGGCTGCGGCAGCCGATCGACGCGTGGTCGCGGGCGATGCTGCTGTCCATCCTCGGCCACATGCGGGAGAACGACGGCGACATCGCCGGCATGCAGGCGGCGCTGGAGGAGTCGGCCGCCGAGTTCCGCGAGGTCGGCGAGCGGTGGGGGCTGTCGATGACGGTCTCGTCGCTCGCCGACGCGTACGCGCGCCGCGGCGAGCTCACCGCCGCCGTGGCGGGCCTGGAGGAGTCGATCCGCCTGCACCGGGAGCTCGGCATCTCGGGCGGCGAGGGTTACCAGCGGATCCGCGTCGCCGCGCTGCGCGCCCGCACGGCCGGTCCGGAGGTCGCCCGGGCCGAGCTGTGCGCGTTCGTCGAGGACCCGGCCGCCGCGCCCCGCGACGTGTCGCACGCGATGCTGGAGCTCGGGCACCTGGCCCGTGGCGAGGGCGACCTCGACGACGCCGGCCGGCGCTACGCCGAGGCCTGGCGGCTGCAGGTGTCGGTGCCGCTGGTGGCGCCGCAGTACCGCGCGGTCCTGCACCTCTCGCACGCCCACGTCCACATCGAGCGCGGCGAGTTCGACGCCGCCCGGGGCCGGCTGGACAACGCGCTGGACCTGGCCCTGCCGGTGCGTGACATGCCGGTCGTGGCGCGGGTCGCGGTCGGCCACGCGGCGCTGGCCCTGGCCGAGCGGCAGCCGGAACGCGGCGCCGAGATCCTCGGTGCGGCCGAGCTGCTCGCCGGTGGGGCCGACCGGTCGGATCCGGACTGGCTGCGCACGGCGGCCCGGTTGCGGGCAGCCCTCGGCGCCGCCTTCGACGAGGCGCACGCCCGCGGCCTGACAATGCCGCGGGCGGACGCGCTGTCGCTGCTGGGTTAGGCCTTCCGGCGGTACGCGCGGACGGCGAGCGGGGCGAAGACCGCCAGGATCGCCACCGACCAGAGCAGGGTCTTGATCACCGGTCCGGCGACCGGCCCGGTGCCGACCATGAGCGCCCGGGCCGCCTGCATGGCGTCGGCGACCGGGTTGACCTTCACCCAGGCCTGCAGCCAGCCGGGCAGGGTGTTCGTCGGCACCAGCACGTTGGTGCCGAACGTCAGCGGGAACATGATGACGAACCCGAGGCCCTGCACCGCGCCCGGCTCGCGGACGACCATGCCGAGCAGCACGAACATCCAGCTGAAGCAGAACGCCAGGAACATCACCAGCAGGCAGGCGGCGAGCACCGACAGCACGTCGGTCTGGAACCGGAAGCCCACGATGTACCCGAAGCCGATCATCACCACGATCGACACCACGAACCGGATCATGTCGCCGAGCACGCCGCCGATGAGCGGCGCGGAGCGGCCGATCGGCAGGCTGCGGAACCGGTCGAAGACGCCCGTCTTGATGTCGGTGTTGAGGCTGACGCCGGTCGGTGCCGAGGCGAACAGGACGTTCTGCACCAGCAGGGCCGGCAGCAGGAACTGCAGGTAGTCGTGCCGTGAGCCGGCGATGGCGCCGCCCAGGAGGTACACGAACAGCACGATGAAGATGATCGGCTGGAGCGTGACGTCGAGGAGCTGCTCCGGCGTGCGCATGGCCTTGATGAGGCTGCGGCGGGCCATCACCAGGCTGTGCCGCACGAGCCCGAACGGCCGGGCGGGCACGGCCGCGATGATCTGCGTGGTCATGCGTCCTCCGCTTCGCTCCGGCCGCACGACTTCAACACTGAGCTCATGATGACCGGCCTCCTCCGCTTCGCTCCGGAACCGCTCATACCGGCACCTCCTGCTTCCCGGCTGTCTCGCCGCGGGTCAGGGTGAAGAACACCTCGTCGAGGCTCGGGAGGTGCAGCGACAGCTCGATGACGCCGATCCCGGCCTCGTCGAGCCGGCGGACCACGGCCGTCATCGCGCGGTCGTCGCTGACCGGCACCGACAGCACGCCGCGGCCGCGGGACTCGACCTGGTTGCCGGAGACCGTGGCCAGGATCGTCTCGACGGTGGCCAGGTGGGCCGGGTCGATCGGCCGGACGGTGATCGTCTGGCCGCCGACGATGTGCTTGAGCTGGGCCGGCGTGCCGTGGGCGATGACCTTCCCGTGGTTGATCACGGAGATGTTGTCGGCCAGCGCGTCGGCCTCCTCGAGGTACTGCGTGGTCAGCAGCACCGTCGTGCCCTCCTGGACCTGCGCGCGGACCATGTTCCAGACGTCCTCGCGCTTGGCCGGGTCGAGGCCGGTGGTGGGCTCGTCGAGGTACACCACGGCCGGTCGCCCGACCAGGCTCGCGGCCAGGTCGAGCCGGCGGCGCATGCCGCCCGAGTACGTCTTGGCCGGCCGGTTCGCCGCCTCGGTGAGGTCGAACTCGGCGAGCAGCTGCGCGGCCCGCGCCTTCGCCTCCCTGGCCCGCAGGTCGAGCAGCTGGCCGATGAGCACGAGGTTCTCGGTGCCGGTGAGGTCCTCGTCGACCGACGCGAACTGGCCGGTCAGGCCGCTGATGCGGCGCACCTCGGCGGGCTGGCGCACGACGTCGTAGCCGCCGACGACCGCCCGCCCCGCGTCGGGGCGCAGCAGCGTGGCGAGGATGCGCACGGCGGTGGTCTTGCCGGCGCCGTTCGGGCCCAGGACCCCGAGGACCGTGCCCGGCTCGGCGGCGAGGTCCACGCCGGCCAGCGCGGTGGTCTTGCCGAACCGCTTGACCAGGCCGGTGGCCTGGAAAGCGAAACTCATGGTGTTCCCCCTGTGGATGGTTCTTGACCCTCACAGCGTGCCGGACGCCGCTGTCAAACCGCGCACATCGCCCTGACACGGCCTGACAGTGTGTTTCGTCTCGAATCGTGGACGCGGGTTGACGATCTCCGGTCGGCGTCGGCACCATCGATTCCGTGGCGCTGCTGACCCAACGGCTGTTTGTCGACCTCGTTCGACACGCCAGCGCGCGCTGTCCTCGCTAGAGCCTCTCGCTCGCGTCTCCCTGGCCCCTTGGGCTTCTTTGTGTGCTTTAATTCCTATCTAGTACGTGCGAATACTGGAGTTTTCCGTGACGCTCTCGCTCGCCCTGGACCACCTGGCGGTCGCCCAGTCGTACGCCTCGGCGCCCGACGACTGGGCGTTCGCGCCCCGCTTCGACCCCGCCTCGCGCTGGTACGGCCGGCTCGCCGCCGCCGACGACCACGAGGTCTGGGTGCTGACCTGGCTGCCCGGCCAGGCCACCGACCTGCACGACCACGGCGGCTCCGCCGGCGCCTTCACCGTCGTCTCCGGCGAGATCGTCGAGCAGACCGTGCAGGGCGGCTCGCTGGTGAACACGCCGATGCCGGCCGGGCGGGGGCGGCGTTTCGGCCCGCACCACGTGCACCGCGTCGTCAACGCGGGCACCCGGCCGGCCGTCACCGTCCACGTGTACGGGCCGGCGCTGACGGCCATGACGCGGTACCGGCTGCACGACGGCCGGCTGACGGTCGAGTCCGTGACGAAGGCGGGAGCGGACTGGTGAGCGGCCGCGGCATCGACGAGATCCTCGCCGACGCGCGGGCCCGCCTGGCCCGCCTCGACGCCGACCAGGCCCGGCTCGCCTTCGCCGAGGGTGCCGTCCTGGTGGACATCCGCCCGGCGGCGCAGCGGGCGCGCGAAGGGGAGATCCCGGGCGCGCTGATCATCGAGCGCAACGTCCTGGAGTGGCGCTTCGACCCGCGCAGCGACGCCCGGCTGCCCGTCGCCGACCGCTACGACCTGCCCGTCGTCGTGTTCTGCTCGGAGGGCTACACGTCGTCGCTGGCCGCCGCCGCGCTGCAGGACCTGGGCCTGCACCGGGCGACCGACCTGGCCGGCGGCTTCCAGGCGTGGAAGGCCGCCGGCCATCCGGTGACTACGCTGGTGGGGTGAAGCTCAAGCTCGACCTCCACGACATCTTCAACCGCAGCGGCGACATCGACCGCGCGCTGCGCGGGATCATCGACGAGGCGGTGGCCAAGCGCGCCAGCCTCGTCGAGATCATTCCCGGCAAGGGGTCGGGCCAGCTGAAGAAGCGGGTGATCCGCTTCCTCGACCAGCGCGAGATCAAGGCGCTGTATCACCGGATCGAGAAGGACTCCGACAACTGGGGCCGCCTCTTCGTCCACTTCCGCTGGAACGAGTCCACCGGCCGGCGCCGCCGCTAGCGCTCGCGGGCGCTCAGCGGAGGGCCATCACCAGGGCGGCGATGCTTCCGACCACCACGCGCGCGGCGATGGCGGCCGCCACGAGCACGAGCAGGTTGATCCGGCGGCGGGGCTCCTTCACACCTGCGACGATACTGAACGCGGCCGCATGATCACCCTCAGCCGTTAGGCTCTTCTGACGTCGACCGCGACGACGTAGGTGCCGTCCGGGCGCTTGCGCTCGCCGATGCGGACCTGCGGGCGGCTCGCCGCGAAGCCGAACCCGTAGGTGACGTAGGCCTCGTAGTCGCCGGCCAGCTGGTAGCCGCTGAGCTGCCGGAAGCCCGGGCGCTGGAGACCGATCGGCACCGTCGCCTTGCCGGCGTCGTCGTGCGCGGAGGCGGGGTTGAAGACGATCTGGAAGTAGCCCCGGCCGGGCAGGTGGACCGGGTCTCCGCTGCCGTCCTGCACGACCTGCTTGACGTAGTGGAAGCGGTACCCCGGGAAGTTCGCGCCCCGGAAGGCGAAGGTGACGCGTTCGTAGCCGTCGGCGGTGTGGTCACCGGCCTTGACCTCGACCAGGACCGGCACCGGGGGGACACTCACGCGGTCCGCGACGGTGACCTCTTCGGTCGGGACTCCCCAGTTGTACCGAATGGCGAGTCCCGGGTCGTCTGCCGGCGTATCAGCGGGTTTGTCGTTTGTCGCAGGTGCCGCGGGCGCGGTGCTCGTGGTGCTCGGGGTGTCCTGTGCGGTGCTGGCCGGCGGCGCTGCCGGCGCTGAGCTGGCGGTGGTCGGGTCGTTGGTCGTGCACGCCGCGAGCAGGGCTGTCGCGGCGAGCAACGTGAGCAGGCGCTGCATTGGGAACCCCTTCGCTGGTGGGTTCCTCATCGACGCGCGTACCCCCGCGTTGGTTTACCGTCAGAACGCGCCGGCTGCGTCGGCCAGGTGACAGACGGCGACCAGGCGCAGCACGGTCCAGTCGGCGGCGGCCCAGTCGACGCTGTCCGGCGTCGGCAGCGGCCGGCCGTGGCGCTGGTGCACCGCGATGACCGACCTGGCGTAGCCGGCGAGCGAGATCGAGTCGACCGGCTTCCCGGCCGCCGTGAGGCTTTCCCGGACGGCCGCGGCGTGCTGGTCGACCTTGGCGAGCAGGAACGGCTGGGCGAGCGCCTCGACCAGGCCGTCCACGCCGACCATGGCCATGACCTGGTCCAGGTAGTGGCGGGCGTCGAGCTCGGCGGTCGCGAGGTAGGCGGCGTCGAAGGAGGCGTCCATGGCCGGCGTGCGTTCGTTGTTCATGGACGATGACGCTAGGCGGCCGGGGGGCCTCCCGGGCGGCCAACAACCGAGCGGCACCCGTACCTGACCTGTTGCACTCCCTGGCGGTTTCTGTCAGTGGGGGCGTGCAGAATGTGCTCACCCCCACCTGGAGGACCGAACCTTGTCCGACCGCAGTTTCGCCGCACCGCCGCGGCGGCCGCTCGTCGCCGCCGCCGCGGTGGCCGTGCTCGCGCTGCTCGCCTTCCTCGGCATCGCCGACGTCCAGCCCCCGTCGCCCCGCCCGGCGTCGGCGCCGGCCGGCGACTTCTCCGCCGGCCGGGCGTTCACCCACGTCCAGCGGATCGGCCAGGAGGTCCACGCCACCGGCAGCCCGGCCAACGACCGCGTCCGGGAGTATCTGGTGGAGACCCTCACCGGGCTGGGGCTGCGGCCGGAGGTCCAGGACACGGTCGGGGTCAACGCCGGCAAGTTCGGCGACGGCGGCATGGCCCACGTGCGCAACGTGGTCGCCGTGCTGCCCGGCAGCGCCTCGACCGGCCAGGTCGTCCTCATGGCGCACTACGACTCGGTCCAGGTGAGCTTCGGCGCCAACGACGACGGCGCCGGCACCAGCACCCTGCTGGAGGTGGCCCGGGCGCTGACCACCGGCGAGCGGCCGCGCAACGACGTCGTCTTCCTCTTCACCGACGCCGAGGAGGCCTGCCTGTGCGGGGCCGAGGCGTTCGTGAGCCGGCACCCGCTGGGCCAGAAGCCGTCCGTCGTGCTCAACTTCGAGGCCCGCGGCAGCAGCGGCCCGGCCGTCATGTTCCAGACCTCGGTGGGCAACGCCGACCTCATCGACGTCTACGCGCGCACCCCGCACCCGGTCGGCACCAGCCTCGCCGTCGAGGTCTACCGGCTGCTGTCCAACGACACCGACTTCACGCCGTTCCTGGGCCAGAGCCGGTTCACCGGCCTCAACACGGCCTACATCGACGGCTCCAGCGTCTACCACAGCCCGTTCGACCGCCCGTCGACGATGCACCGCTCCAGCCTCCAGCACCACGGCGACAACGCGTTGGCGCTCGCCCGCGCGTTCGGCGGGGCCGACCTGCCGCCGCTCATGAAGCCCGCCTCCGGCGACGCGGTGTACTTCCCGTTCGCCGGGCTCCTGCTGCGCTACCCGTCGGCGCTCACCTGGCCGATCGCCGCTCTCGCCCTGGTCGCCGTCGCCGCGCTGGTGTTCCTGGCCCGCCGCCGGGGGCTGACGTCGGTGCCGCGCACCCTCGCCGGCCTCGGCCTGGCGCTCGTGCCGGTCATCGTCGTCGCGGTCGCCGCCCAGCTCCTGTGGGCGCTGCTCGTGGCGATCCGCCCCGGTTACGGTGAGCTGCTCGACCCGGCCCGCCCGACCTGGTTCCGCTTCGGCGTGGTCGCGCTGACCGCGAGCGTGCTCCTGGCGTGGTATGCGCTGAGCCGCCGCCGGCTGGGCCCGGTCCCGCTGGCGACCGGCGGCCTGGCCCTGCTCGCCGTGCTGGGCCTGGTGTTCGCGGCCGCCATCCCCGGCGGGTCCTACCTGGTGGCGATCCCGGCCCTGGCCGGCGCCCTGGCCGGCATCGCCGCCCTCTTCGTGCCGCACCACGTCGTGAAGGTCGCCGTCCTGACCGCCGGCGCGGGCGTCGCCACGCTGATCCTGGCCCCGACGGTGGCCCTGTTCTTCCCGGCGCTGGGTCTGGCGACGGGCGCCGCCCCGGCCCTGTTCGCGATGCTGCTGGGCCTCGCGGTGCTGCCGGTGCTGGAGCCGCTGTTCCGCCCGGCCGGCGAGCCCCGGCACCGCCTGCTCGGCTCGGCCCCGGCCGCGGCGGCCCTGGTCCTGGCCCTCGTGTGCACGACGGTCGGCATGGTGGTCGACCGCTGGGACGCGGGCCACCCCGAGCCGACCCACCTGATGTATGCCCTCGACCGCGACACCGGCACCGCCGAGTGGGTCAGCCTGGAGCAGTCCCCGGGCGACTGGACCTCGGGTTACGTCCGCAACCACCAGTCGCTCAACCGCCAGTTCCCGGTCCTGCCGGAGGGCATGCTCTCGGTCGGCCCGGCCCAGACGGCCGACCTCCCGGCGCCGGTGGTGACCACGATCCCCGACTCCGGCTCGGGCTCCGCCTCGGGCGGCCGGCGCACGGTCCGCTTCCGCATCGAGTCGAAGCGCACGGTCCGCTTCATCTCCTTCTACGGCGACGTGGGCGACCACCGTGTCGTGAAGGCCACGGTGGAGGGCCGCGACGCCGTGACGTACCTGCCCGACCAGGACCGCTTCGGCGTCGTCTTCCACGCCCCACCGGCGGACGGCATCGAGGTCGAGTTGGTCCTGTCCGACGCGGCCCCGTTCACGTTGCGGGTGGTGGACGGCAGCGACGGCCTGACGGCGCTGCCGGGCTTCACCCCTCGCCCGGCGACGGTGGGCGTCTTCGGCAGCCACTCGAGCGAGCTGGTAGCGGTGGCCAGGACGACCCAGGTCTAGCCGTCTGTCGTCGCTGGCCGGAAAGCCCGAATCGGCTGCGGAGTTATCCACAGGGCGAGCGTCGTGCTGGCGTTCGGCGTGGTGGCGTCCTTACCGTCTACGTATGGCTATCGACGTGGCCGCGGCGGGGGAGTGCACGGTCGAGGACATCTGGCGGGTGCCGGCCGTGGCCGCGGAGGGCCGCGAGGTTCGCGCGGCGCTGCGCAGTGCGCAGCGTGCGCTCACCGCGATCCTCGAGCGGGTTGAGGTGCCCGTGGTCCTGCGCGACGACGGGCGGCTGAGCTTCTTCCCGCATGACGCCGCCGAGCTCGCCGCCGTCAGGGCCGCCGTCGACGCCGCCCGGGCCGTTCACGCCCACCTGGTCGGCGTGCTCCGCCAGGCGGCCGGCGACGACGCGGCCGGCGACGACGCCTGACGCAGCAGGGGCCGCTCGCGGATGGACAACACCCCGCGACCCGCATGACGACGCACCGGGCATCATGGTGCGGGTGTACGAGCTGGACGTCGTGACGCCCGAGAGTTTGGCCCGTTTCGTCCACCGCTGGTACGGGCTGCCCGACCGCCCACCGGTCGACCTGCCGCTGCCCGGCGTGCCGGAGCCGCTCGCCGGGTGGCACCGCATCGCCGCCCGCTACTCCCTCCCGCTCAGCCGCGACCACGTCATGCACCCGCCGGACGAGCTGCGGCAACGGCGCGGCCTGGTGCGGTTCTGGGAGGGCGCGACCGACTGGTACTCCTACGAGGCCGACGCCGGCGACGACCCCGAGGTGCACGAGAACGACGAGTCCCCGACCGGCCTCACGCTGAGCCGCTTCCTGGTCCACGTCGCCGTCTACGAGGCGACGTACGCGCCGCTGCACGGCCTCGTGCGCATGGAGCCCGGGCCGGAGGCGCTGCGCGCGGTCAAGATCCGGCTCCGGGAGCTCGACGACGCGCTCTGGGCCTGGCCGGACCCGGACACCCGGTACTTCGGCGACGACGACCTGCTCGGGCACGTCGGGCCCGACCGGATCGTGCTCGCCGCCCGCCATCGCGACGCGCTGGGCCGCTTCGACGGGCTCGGCATCGAGTGGGACTGGGACACCCGCACCGAGCGATGAGCTAGCGCACGTGCACCAGCAGCGCGCAGACGTCCTCGTCGTCGGCCACGCTGAGCGCGCCGACCAGGTGCTGGACCACCGCGTCGAAGTCGCTGAGGTCGACGTGCTCGCCCGCGCGCCGGACCAGGTCGAGCCCGCCGCCGCGGCGCCGGTCGACGCGCGCCTTCCCGCCGGTGTACAGCAGCACCCGGTCGCCCGGTTCGAGGGTCACGGTGGTCTCGGTGTAGCGCATCTCGTCCACCTCGCCGAGCGGCAGCCCCAGCGGCCCGGACAGCACCGAGCCCTGCCCGGAGGCCGCGTAGCGGATCGGTGCCACCTGGCCGGCCGCCGCCCACCGCAGCTCGCGGGTGGCGGGGGAGAAGCGGGCCACCACGAGGCACGCGGTGTGCTCGACCTCCATCTTGCAGAGCATGCTGTTGACGGCGGTCAGCACGTCCGCCGGCGACGTGTCGAGCGTCGCGTACGCCCGGACCGCGTACCGCAGCCGCGCCGCCGTCGTCATCGACGACAGGCCCCGGTCGTCGACGTCGCCGAGCACCAGCATCGTCCCGCCGTCGGCCAGCGGCGCGGCGTCGAACCAGTCGCCGTCGACCGTGCCGACCCGCTCGGGTGAGCGGCACCGCCCGCAGATCTCGACGCCCTCGGTGTGGCCGAGCTCCGGGTCGGTGGGCAGCAGCGCCTTCTGCAGCGCCTCGGCGGCCCGCCGCTCGTCGGCCAGCCGGTGCCGCTGCGCGGCCAGGGCCTCCTCGGCGCGGCGCAGCCGGCCCTCGATCGCCCGCTCCTCGGTGACGTCCTGCACGGTGCCGCGGACCGCGGTCACGTTGCCGGTCTCGTCGAAGATCGGCTCGGCGGTGAGCCGCAACCGCCGGCCGTTGACCCGGCCCGCGCCGCGGACCTCGGCGAGCAGGTGCTTGCCCTCGACCAGGGTGCGCCGGACCGCGTCCTGCACGGCCAGCAGGTCGTCGGGGTGGACGCTGGAGGTCAGCTCGTCGACCGGCACCCGGGCCGCGTCGCGCCCGCCGTGGAAGAGCCGGACGAGTTCGGGGGAGCAGCGCGGCTCCGGGTCGCGCAGCTCCCAGCAGAAGGAGCCGATGCCGGCGATCCGCTCGGCCTGCAGCAGCTGGTCGTAGAGCAGGTCTGCCTCGGTCGCCACCCGCCAGACGGCGAACACCCGGTCCCACAGCCGCACCGCGTGCACCGACAGCGTCTGCGGGCCGGGCACCCCGTCGGTGCGCGGGTCGGCCCGCAGCCCCTCCAGCCGGCGCGGCTGGCCGTCCTGGAGCAGCCGGGCGAACTCGGGCAGCAGCGTCGCGCTGCCCAGCGCCGGGTACGCCGCCAGGAGCGTCGCCTCGTCGGGGTCGACGCGGGCGCCGGAGAAGATCTGCCGGGCCAGAACGTTCGCGTACTCCACGCGGAAGTCGACGAGCTGCCCGTCCTCGGTGACCGGGGACAGCAGCGCCGCCGGGTCGTGCAGCGCGTCGACGACGGTCGGCAGCCAGACCTGCGCGGGCGCGGCCTGTGCGCTCTCGTCGCCCTCGTCGTGGTACCAGGCGCTGGCGATCTCGTCGCCGATGAGCGCGTCGACCTGGCGGGCCACGGGCTCGAGCAGCGCGGTGACGTACCGCCGCAGCCCCTCGGAGCCGGGCAGCGGCTCGTCCCAGGTCATGAGGATGCCGCCGACGATCCGCTCGCCCGCGATGAGCGGCGAGGCCAGGACCGTCGCGCCACGGAACGGCAGCTGCCCCATGACCGGGAACCGCGCGTCGCCGGCGCCGAGCCAGATCGTCTCGACGTCCTGCACGGCGACGACCAGCGGCAGCGCCGGGTCGGGCGGGATGCGCGACCAGCGGCTGCGCACCTCGCCGGCGACGCCGAACGAGCCGACCCCGCGCTGCGCGCCGTCCGGGTCGAGCAGCGTGAGCCACACCGTCGTCGGCGCCGGCCAGGCGGTCGGCGCGGTGCCGAGCACCTCGCTGATCTCGTCGTAGCTGCGCGCGGCGGCGATCCGGGCGCCGAGCAGCTGGTGCTGGGACTGCAGCGCCTCGACCTCGGGGCTGCGGCTGGCGCGCTTGCGGGCCGGGGCCGGGGCGGGCGCGGCCGGCGGCCGGGCGGCTGCCGCCTGCTCGCGGCGCCGGGCGACGTGCTGGCGCAGCTCGTCGTCGATGAGGTTCACCACATCGGGCGCGTTCGGGTCGGGCGAGGTCGTCCCGACGATCGCCGCGGCGACCTCGATGAGCTTGATGTTCGTGCGCTGGGACAGCCGGACCAGCTGGTCGAAGCCCTGGTCGGGGGTGATGCCCAGGCGTTCGACGAGCACGCCTTTGGCCTGCTCGATGACGGCCCGGTTCCGCATGGCGGTGCGCACCCCGGTCAGCTCGGCGCGCAGCTTGGCCACCAGCGCGGCGAGCGCCTCGGCCGGTTCGGCACTGCCGCCCTCGACGGGTGGCTTGTCCGCCATCGATGGTTCTCCAATCGTTCGGTACCGACTCGCCCGTTGATGTTTACCACCAACCGGCTCGGGTAGGGGCGTCGGCAGGTCAGCCGGTTCGGCCAGGTGGAGGTGCGCAGGGTGCGAGTGGCATCTTCGTCGTCGGCGGGTGAGCGTTGAGGGTCGCGCTGGTCTCGGCCCACGCAAGCCCGCTCACGCTCGGCGGGCCGGCGACGGGAGGGCAGCACACGCACGTCGCCGCGCTGGCGGAGGCCCTCGGCCGGCAGGGGCACGACGTGCGCGTGTACACCCGGCGCGACGACCCGGACGCCCCCGGTGAGGTGCCGTTCGCCGAGCGGGTGACCGTCGAGCACGTCACCGCCGGGCCACCCGAGCCGCTGCCGGTCGACGACCTGCTGGCCCACATGGGCGACCTCGGCCGCGCGCTGTCCGCGCGCTGGCAGGACGGCGACGGCCCCGACGTGGTCCATGCCCACTTCTGGCTCAGCGGCCTGGCCGCGCTGACGGCCACGGCGGACCACCGCCGGCCGGTCATCGAGACGTACCACGGGCTCGGCACCGTCCGCCGCCGTGTCCTCAAGGACCGCGACACCAGCCCCGAGCCGCGCATCGGCCTCGAACGCACGCTCGGCACGCTCGTCGACCGGGTCGTCGCCCAGTGCGAGGACGAGGTCACCGAGCTCGGCCGGATGGGGATCCGGCGCGCCGACACGGTGATCATCCCGTCGGGCGTCGACGGCGAGCGGTTCACGGCGGGCGGCCCGGTCGCCGACCGGCCGCGGCCCGGCATGCGGCGCATTCTCAGCGTCGGCCCGCTCGTGGAGCGCAAGGGCTTCGCCGACCTGGTCGAGGCGCTGCGCCGGGTGCCCGGCGCCGAGCTGGTCGTGGTCGGTGGCCCGGACCCGGCCCGGCTGGACCGCGACCCGGAGGCGCGCCGCCTCATGGAGTTCGCGGACCGCCGCGGCGTGGGGGACCGGTTGCG
This sequence comes from Dactylosporangium sp. AC04546, assembly GCF_022095675.1. Taxonomy (GTDB): domain Bacteria; phylum Actinomycetota; class Actinomycetes; order Mycobacteriales; family Micromonosporaceae; genus Dactylosporangium. Next base: position 72,111 of record NZ_JAHYSG010000004.1, read on the forward strand.
GCTCGTCGGTGCGGTACCGCTGGAGGACCTGCCCGGCTGGTACCGCTCGGCCGACGTGCTCGCCTGCGCCCCGTGGTACGAGCCGTTCGGCCTGACCCCGCTGGAGGCGATGTCCTGCGGCGTGCCCGTGGTGGCCTACGAGGTGGGCGGGATCGCCGAGAGCGTCATCGACAACGTCACGGGCGTGCTGGTCCCGCCGCGCGACACGAACGCCCTCGCCGCGGCCCTGCGCGGGCTGCTCGGTGACGAGGTCCGCCGGATGAGCTACGCGAGTGCGGCGATCGACCGGGTGCGCAGCCGGTACACCTGGGAGCGCACCGCGACCGACCTGGAGCGCGTCTACGCGGCCGTCACGGGCGGCACCGCCGGTCCGGCGGACGAGGACGCCGACGAGGACGACGAGGCATTGACCGACGTCTCGTCATAGGCGTGACAGGCACCGCCTTGCCTCCGCCGTGACCGAAGCGGTACGTTTAGCTAGCCTGCATCAGCCGAACGGCTAGTGGTCACTCCACCGGTCGGCGGCAGCGGGAATGCGCCAGGTGCTCGAGCCCACGGGTGCCAGCCGGCGCACCTCGTCCCCGGCCGGAGCCGGCGTGGACAGCGTCGCCGCTCGTGCCCGGCCGTGGCAGCTGGAGGGAGACCCCCTCATGACCGTCACCGCCCACCGCACCGTCTCGAAGCGACCGGCCGGCAAGGAGACCGAGTCCGCCGCACAGGCCCTGCTGACCCTGCTCGGCGACCTCCCGCCGGACAGCCCCGACCGGGCCCGCGTCCGCGGCCGGCTGATCGAGCTGTACCTGCCGCTCGCCGAGTACCTGGCCCGCCGCTTCCGCAACCGCGGCGAGCCACAGGACGACCTCAACCAGGTCGCCAACCTGGGCCTCATCAAGGCTGTCGACGGCTACGACCCGGCTCGCGGCGCCCCGTTCGCCAGCTACGCGATCCCGATGATCGTCGGTGAGCTGAAGCGGCACTTCCGGGACAAGGGCTGGGACGTGCGTGTCCCGCGGCGGCTGCAGGAGCTGCGACTGGAGCTGGGCCGCGTCACTGGGCCCCTGGCCCAAGCTTTGGGGCGCTCGCCGACGGTCGCCGACCTCGCCGCGCGCCTGGGCGTGTCGGAGGAGGAGGTCATCGAGGGGCTGGAGTCCGGCCACGCGTACCGCGCGCTGTCGATCAACGTCCCGGCCAACGGCGAGGACCACGGCGCCGAGCTGGCCGACCTGCTCGGGGGCGTGGACCGCGACCTGGAGGCGGTCGACGACCGCGAGTCGCTGCGGCCGCTCATCGCCCGCCTGCCGGCCCGCGAGCAGCACATCCTGGCCATGCGCTTCTTCGGCAACATGACCCAGATCCAGATCGCGACGAACCTCGGCATCTCCCAGATGCACGTGTCGCGACTGTTGGCCCACGCCCTGGCCCGGCTGCGCACCGAGCTGGTGGACCCGATCTAGGCCGGTCTGCACCGGGTCTACACCGGGGCGAAGACAGAGGACAGCTGGTAGACGTTGTAGGCCTGCCGGATCACCGGGTGGGCCACGTTGCGGACCGGCACGCCGCCGGGCGTCGTGCCGCGCTCGGAGCCCGCGTGGGCGTGGCCGTGCACCGCCAGGCCCACGCCGGGCGCGCCGTCGATCGCCTGGGCCAGCTGGTACGACCCCAGGAACGGGTAGATCTCCAGCGGCTCGCCCAGCAGCGTCTCCGGTACCGGCGAATAATGGGTCAACGCGATCCGCACGTCGCAGTCCAGCGCGGCCAGGGCCCGGCCGAACCGCTCGGCCAGCTCGCGGCCGTGGTGGGTGAAGGCCTTCATCTCCGGCTCGCCGAACTCGCTCGCGCACGCGCCCGCGAAGCCGCCCCCGAAGCCCTTCGTGCCGGCCACGCCGACCCGCACGGGGCCGCAGCTGAGCACGGTGCCGGAGCACTCCAGGACGATGAGGCCGGCGTCCTCCAGGACCTTCGCCACCTCGTCCTGCTGGTCGCTGTGGTAGTCGTGGTTGCCGAGGATCGCGATCACCGGTACCGCCAGATCGCCGAACTCCTGGGCCACGCAGCGCGCCTCCTCGGGGGTGCCGTGCCGGGTCAGGTCGCCGGCCAGCAGCAGCATGTCGGCCTTCTCGCCGAGGTGCTCCAGGGCGGGCCGGTAGCGGCCGAGGACGTCGGCGTCGAGGTGGACGTCGCCCACCGCGGCCACGCGGACGCAGTCTTCCGGGTTGCTCACAGCTCCTCGACCTCCTCCGGCTCGTGCACCCGCGTGAGCCCGATGTTGCAGTGCACCGGCAGCTCCGGGAAGGCCTCGCTGACCACCTGGCAGATCAGGTCCCGGCGCTCGGCGCTCTCCACCTCGCCGACGAGGCTGATCCCGCCGCCTCCGGTGTGGACGAACCGGATGCCCTGCTCGGCGATGCGGTCGTCCTCGGCGAGCAGGTGCTGCAGCTCGCTCTCGACGTACTGGTCGACGGTCATGGTGGGAGCCCCCTAAACGGCTGCCGACAGAGCGCTGGCCTCGGCGAGCGACATCACGCCGAGCCGGTCGATCAGGAACAGGAACGCATGCGCGTACGGCGAATGGGCCGTTTCGCGGTAGACCCGGGGCCAGTCGATCTGCTCGCGCAGCGACCGGGCGACGGGCAGCCCGCGGGCGAAGTCGCAGTAGTGCGCCGACCAGGTCAGGACCTTGTGGATCATGAGCTCGGTCGCCGACAGCACCGGCATGTGGCAGGCGTTGACCGCGATGACATCGGTGTCCGCGAGCGTCGCGTCGGTCACCGGCCGCTGCACGGGGCAGAAGATGATGTCGATGAGCAGGTCGCCGCCGTCGGTCTGGTCCCAGGCCTTGACCAGCCAGCCCTCGGGTGGCACCTCGCCGCGGAACCCGACCTCGCTCAGCGCGGCCAGCACCCGCTCGGCGTCCTCCTGCTTGATGAGGAAGTCGATGTCGTGGTCGACCGACTCGCCGCCGCGGGCGTAGACCGCGAAGCTGCCCGCGAGGCAGAAGGGGATGCCCGACTCCTTGAGGTGGAAGGCGGCCTTCTTGAGTGTGGCGATGAGCGGTTGCCTGTCCTCGGGAACTGCCATGAATGGTGGTTTACCCGCCCATCCGATCCGTCACACCCGCCGATTCTCACCCGGGAGGAGACGCGGGAAGAGCTCCGTCTCCTCCTCCTGCATGTGCTGGCGGACGGTGTCCAGCAGCACGGCGAGCGGTTCGGCGTTGCCGTCGAGCCCGGCGACCAGCTCGGCGACCCGGGCGTGCTCCGCCGCCTCGTAGGCGGCGAGCTCGGCGCCGAGCAGGGGGTGCAGCTGCTCCTCCTCACCGGCGGTGTGCCGGGCCAGCAGTTTGAGCGCCGCGTCCAGCGGTCCCCGCCGCGCGGCCGGGTCCGGGGACGTCTCGATCTCGGCGAAGAGCTCCTCCAGCCGGCGGTGGTCGGCCACGAGCCCGGCGACGAGGTCGGACGACATGGCGGCACCCTCCAGGAGCGAAACGGCACAAACGGCGTACCCGGGCGGGGTGCCGGTTAACCGTCCTGATCGATATGGGCGGGTCGGACTTCCACAGGGTTGGCACGTGTGTTCGAATACGCTCCTATGGAGCGCAGAAAGCACTGGTGGAACGGCGCCTGGGGGCGGCTCGCCCGCCGCGACGTGTACCTGTTCGAGGACGCCGGCCTCTGGTGGGTGGAGACCCGCGACGGCGGCGCCGACGGGCGCAGCCGCCGTTACGAGTTCACCGACGAGGACGAGGCGATGAACTGCGTCTCCGGGCTGCTGGCCCGGCCGGGAAGCTGGCGCGAGCTGAAGTAGCAACGAATCGCCGTATCCCGGCGGTACGACACATGAAACATGCGCCAAGAAGCAGCGGATCGCAATGGTTCGCCGCCCTGGACGGCCGTAGGTTTTTCGTCATGAGCCGTCGCTACCTGATGTGCCGCCCCACGTACTTCACGGTCGACTACGCGATCAACCCGTGGATGGACCCGACCGCGCCGGTCGACACCGAGCGGGCGGTCGCGCAGTGGACCACGCTGTACGAGCTGTACCTGTCGCTCGGCCACACCGTCGACCTCATCGACCCGGTGCCCGGCCTGCCCGACATGGTCTTCGCGGCGAACGGTGCGACCGTCGTCGACGGCAAGGTCTACGGGGCGCAGTTCCGCCACCCGGAGCGGGCCGACGAGGGCCCGGCCTACCTGTCCTGGTTCGCGCGCAACGGCTTCGACGTCCACGCCGCCAAGAACGTCAACGAGGGCGAGGGCGACATCCTGCTGGCCGGCGAGGTCATCCTCGCCGGCACCGGGCTGCGCACCGAGCACGCGGCGCACCTGGAGGCGCAGGAGCTCTTCGGCCGGCCGGTCATCGGCCTGCAGCTCGTCGACCCGCGCTACTACCACCTCGACACCGCGCTCACCGTGCTGTCGGCGACGAACGTCGCGTACTACCCGGGCGCGTTCTCGCCGGGCAGCCGTGAGGTGCTGCGCCGCATGTACCCCGACGCGGTCGTCGCGACCGCCGAGGACGCCGCCGTGCTGGGCCTCAACGCCGTCAGCGACGGCCACCGGGTCGTCCTGCCGTCCGCCGCCACCCGCCTTGCCGGGGCGCTAGCGTCGAAGGGGTTCCAGCCGGTGCCGGTCGACGTGTCCGAACTGCACAAGGCCGGTGGCGGACCGAAGTGCTGCACGCTGGAGGTGCGTCCATGACCGGTGCTGTTACGAACCGGACCGCCCCCGCGGTCGCCGAGGCGGAGCGCTGGACGGCGCACAACTACCACCCGCTGCCCGTCGTGATCGCCGAGGCCGAGGGCGCCTGGGTCACCGACGTCGACGGCCGGCGCTACCTCGACTGCCTGGCCGGCTACTCGGCGCTGAACTTCGGCCACCGCCACCCGGCGCTCGTCGCCGCGGCCCGCGAGCAGCTCGACCGGGTCACGCTCACCAGCCGGGCGTTCCTGCACGACCAGTTCGGCCCGTTCTGCCACGAGCTGGCGCAGCTGTGCGGCAAGGACATGGTGCTGCCGATGAACACCGGCGCCGAGGCCGTCGAGACCGCGATCAAGGTGTCCCGCAAGTGGGGGTACCAGGTCAAGGGCGTGCCCGACGGCAGGGCGACGATCGTGGTCGCCGCCGGCAACTTCCACGGCCGCACCACGACGATCGTGAGCTTCTCGACCGACCCGGAGGCGCGGGCCGACTTCGGGCCCTACACGCCGGGCTTCCGCGTCGTCCCCTACGGCGACCTCGACGCCCTGGCCGCCGCGATCGACGACACGACGGTGGCGGTACTGCTGGAGCCGATCCAGGGCGAGGCCGGCGTCCTCGTGCCGCCCGCCGGCTACCTCACCGGCGTCCGCGCCCTGTGCACCGAGCGCGGCGTCCTGTTCGTCGCCGACGAGATCCAGTCCGGCCTCGGCCGCACCGGCGACACGTTCGCCTGCGACCACGAGGGCGTGGTCCCCGACATGTACGTGCTGGGCAAGGCGCTCGGCGGAGGCATCGTCCCGGTGTCCGCGGTCGCGGCCGGCGCCGACGTGCTCGGCGTGCTGCGCCCCGGGGAGCACGGCTCGACGTTCGGCGGCAACCCGCTCGCCTGCGCGGTCGCCCGCGCCGTGATCGCGCTGCTGAACACCGGCGAGCCGCAGGCGCGCGCCAAGGAGGTCGGCGCGCACCTGCACGCCCGCCTGACCGACCTGGTCGGCCACGGGCTGACCGCGGTCCGCGGGCGCGGCCTGTGGGCCGGCATCGACATCGACCCGGCCCTCATGACCGGCCGCGCGGCGAGCGAGCGCCTGATGGCCGGCGGCGTCCTGGCGAAGGACACGCACGGCTCGACGCTGCGCCTCGCCCCGCCGCTGGTGGTCACCGTGGACGAGATCGACGCGGCGGTGGACGCGCTGACCGAGGTGCTCAAGAACGGCGTCTGAACCAGCGGCCCGCCGACGGCGGTCTCAGGAACGGCGGCGGAACCACCGGCTCAGCCATGAGCGGTGGGCGGGCGAGGGCTCGTCCACCGCTTCCGGCTCCTCGGGGACGGCCGGCGTGACCGGGGAGCGTCCCCGCTGGCCCAGCTCCCGGGCCTCCGGGTCGAGGTAGAACGCCGGTCGCTGGTCGGCCTCGGTGTAGTACCGGTGAAACACCCCCGTCGTCGCCCCGCTCATCGGTGGCACGATCCACGACCAGTCGGCCGGTGTCGCCCGGCCCGAGCGCTCCTCGCTGGTCACGTGGGCCAGGAACCGCTCCGACTCGGTGTGGTGGTCGCTGATCCGCGCGCCCGCCTGGTCGAACGACCACAGCACGGCCCGGTTCAGCTCGACCAGCGCCTGGTCCTTCCACAGCGAGCGCTCGGTGCTGGTGTCCAGCCCGAGGCGCTGCGCCACGACCGGCAGCAGGTTGTAGCGGTCGGGGTCGGCCAGGTTGCGGGCGCCGATCTCGGTGCCGAGGTACCAGCCGTTGAACGGCGCGAGCGGGTAGTCGACCCCGCCGATCGTGAGGCGCATGTTGGAGATCGCCGGGATCGCGTGCCAGCGCAGGCCCAGCTCGGCGAACCAGCGGTGCTCCGGGTGCGCGATCGGCACCTCCCAGACCGCGTGCTCGGGCAGCTCGTAGAGGTTGACGCCGCCGTCGGGGCCCTCGATGACGAGCGGCAGCACGTCGAAGGCGTTGTCGGGCTTGCCGCGCCAGCCGTACTGCTGCAGCGTCTCGGTGAACGCGAGGTACCGCGGGTCGCCGACGATCGTGCCGTCGGTGTGCCGGTGGCCGGCGTAGCGGATGAGCTGCTCGTTCCACAGCCGCGCGCCGGGCCGCCCCGGCACGTTCGGCGCGAAGACCGAGATCACCGGCCGGATCACGTTGCGCTCGCGCTGCCCGGCGAGGCGCAGGTGCCGCACCAGCTCCTCGGAGATCTCGTCGGGCGCGACCACCTTGCGCAGGTCGCGCACCACGAGGCTGCGCCAGTAGAGCCGGCCGATGCAGCGGCTCGCGTTGCGCCAGGCGACCCGCGCGCCGAAGACCAGCTCGGCGTAGGTGTGGGTGTACGTTCCGGTCGCCTCGATCTCGTCCCGCACCTCGGTGAGGCGGGCGCGCGGGTCGCCGTGCTGCGGGTTCTCCCTGTGGTACAGGTCGAGGAAGTCCTCGGCCTCCGCGGGATCCGCCGGCGAGTGCGGATCCCACTGCGGTCCCGGCGTGTCTCGGTATCCAGGCACGCTCACACGCAATCCTCCCAACGCTGGCAGGGGCTCCCAGGGGACGTGAGGGCCCCGGAGGACCCCATGTTGGGCCGCCCGTTCGCGCCGAGGTCGCACATCGTGTGCGGCTCACGGCGGAGCGTGGAGGATTGCACCCTGCCGAAGGCGAGCTGCGGACCGTCGCGCAGCGCGGCCGATGGTTGATGGCGGGTGTCTGCTGTGTGTGGCTGGTCGTGGTGGACCGGTCGGGGGTTGTTGTCGTGATCGTGGACGATGCCGCTGCGGTGTTGCAGCGCCGACAGGACGGTGCGGTTGTGGGATCCGGCCACCGGGGAGTCGGTGGGCCGCACCGAGATACCAGGAGTGGTGCGTGCGCTGTCTCCGTTACCAGACAGCCGGTTCGCCGTGGGCTACGGGCAACAGGTCGCCGTCATGCGTTTCCGCTGAGCCCCCTGGCGCACCGCACGCTCGGGACCTTCGGGCGTTGACGTTGGTCGATCTGCCCTCGGGTTGGTCTCGAATGCTGAGGGTAGATCGACCAACGTCACAGCGGTAGCGGCGAGGAGTCAGCCGGACGCCACTCGCCGCAGGCGGGCCAGGTACGTCTGGGCCACCACGACCAGCGCGATGAACGTGCCGCTGATCACCGTCTGCCAGGCCGACGTCACCGTGCCGACCTGGTTGATCAGGTTCTGGATCACCTGGAGCAGCAGGACGCCGGCGATCGTGCCGCCCAGGGTGCCGGCGCCGCCGGTCAGCAGCGTCCCGCCGATGACGACCGCCGCGATCGCGTCGAGCTCCATGCCGGTGCCCAGCACCGTCACGCCGGAGCCGAGGCGGGCCGCGTTGATCGCCCCGGCCAGGCCGGCCAGCAGGCCGGAGAGCACGTAGACGCGGATCTGGGTGGCCCGGATGCGCACGCCCATGAGCCGGGCCGCGTCCTCGCTGCCGCCGATGGCGTAGACGGACTGGCCGAGGCGGGTGCGGTACAGCAGGAGCATGCCCACGGCGAACAGCGCGGCGACGAGGTAGACCGGGTAGCCGATGCCGAGCAGCTCGCCGGTGCCGAAGTGCTTGAACGGGTCGGCCTTCACCAGGTAGGTCTCCCGGCCCTCGCCGGACAGCGCCAGCATGAGCCCCCGCGCGCCGAGCAGCCCGGCGAGCGTGACGATGAACGGCGCGAGCCGGGCGTAGGCGATGACCAGGCCCTGCACCAGCCCGAAGAGCCCGCAGGCGGCCAGCGGCAGCGCGAACGCGGCCACCACCCCGAACTGGGAGGCCCAGGCGGCCAGGACCCCGCCGAGGACGTACAGCGAGCCGACCGACAGGTCGATGCCGCCGCTCACGATCACGAACGTCATGCCGAGCGCGATGAGCGCCGGCGGCGCGGCCGAGATGAGCACGGTGCCGACGTTGTCGTAGGTGCGGAAGCTGTCGAACGCCACCGCCCCGACCACGACGACGATCGCCAGGACGGCCAGGGCGCCCTGCCGCTGGACCAGCTCGACGATCCGCTCGGTCGGCAGCGACGCCGCCTGGGACTTCTCGGCCTTGGGCTCCGCGACGAGCGTCATCGGGTCCTCCGTTCGCGGGCCGCGTACACGGCGACCAGGATGATGACCGCCTGGACCATCTGCGCGGTCGAGTCCTTCAGGTTGTTCGCGATCATCGTCGCGGTGAGCAGCTGCATCAGGAACGCGCCGGCGACGGTGCCGAGCACGCGGATCTTGCCGCCGGTCAGCGGCGTGCCCCCGACGACGACCGCGGTGATCGCCGACAGCTCGATGAGCAGGCCGATCCGCGACGCGTCCGCCGAGCCGATGCGCGACACCTGGACCACGCCGGCGACCGCGGCCAGCACCGCGGCGATGACGTAGACGGTCACCAGCACCCGCCGTACCGGCACGCCGGCCAGCTCGGCGGCCGGCCGGTTGTCGCCGATCGCGAGCAGTCGCCGGCCGAAGACCGTGCGGCGCACGACGAACCCGACGACGAGCGCGAGCACGGCCGCGATCCAGACCGTGTAGGGCACGCCGAGGAACGCGCCGGTGCCGATGGCGAGGAAGTCCTGGTTGCGGATGTCCTTGTACCGCCCGCTGGACAGGACCAGGGCGATGCCCCGGCCGGCGACCAGCATGGCGAGCGTGGCGACGATCGGCTGGAGCCCGACGAAGGCGACCAGCCCGCCGTTGACCAGCCCGATCACCAGGCCGCCGACCAGGGCCAGGAGGATGGCCGGGACCATGCCGTAGCCGAGGTACAGCGGGATCAGCGCGGCGCCGAGCGCCATCACCGAGCCGACCGACAGGTCGATGCCCTCGGTGCCGATGACCAGCGCCATGCCGAGCGCGACGATGACGACCGGGGTGACCTGCACGAGCTGGATGCGCAGGTTCTGCCACTCCAGGAAGTTGTCGGTGAAGGCGATGTTGAACAGCACCAGCACGACGATGGCGACGTAGACGCCGTAGGCGGGCAGCCAGCCGCGCAGCCGCCGGGGCAGCGAGGGGGCGGACGCGAGAGTGGTCATGACGCCGCCACCGCGATCGTGTTCATCAGCTGCTCCGTCGTCACCTGGTCGCCGCGCAGCTCGCCCACGACGGCTCCGTCGCGCAGCACCACCACCCGGTCGGACCCCTCGATCAGCTCCTCGGCGTCGGAGGAGACCAGCACCACCCCGAGGCCTTCCGCGGCCAGCTCGTCGATGAGCGCCTGTACCTCGGCCTTCGCGCCGACGTCGATGCCCCGGGTCGGCTCGTCGAGCAGCAGCACCTTCGGCCCGGTCGCCAGCAGCCGGGCCAGCAGCACCTTCTGCTGGTTGCCGCCGGAGAGGTCGCCGACGCGCTGGTGCGGCCCGGCGGCCTTGATCCGCAGCCGGGTCATGAACGTCTCGACGATCCGGTCGATCCTCTTCTCCGACACCAGGCCCGCCGCCGACAGCCGGGGCAGCACGGCGAGCGCGATGTTCTCCCGCACCGACAGGCCGAGCGCGAGCCCCTCGGCCTTGCGGTCCTCGGGCTGCACGGCGATCCCGGCCCGCAGCGCCCGCACGGGGGTCGGCCGCCGCAGCGGCTTCCCGTCGACCTCGACGGTGCCCGCGTCCAGCGGCAGCGCGCCGGCGCAGGCCTTGATGGTCTCGCTGCGGCCCGCGCCGAGCAGGCCGCCGAGCCCGACGACCTCGCCCGGCCGCACCGCGAAGCTGACGCCGGCCAGCCGGTGGCGGCTGCTCAGCCCCTCGGCCCGCAGGACCGGTGGGCGGTCGGTGGCGGCGTCGTGCGAGCCGGCGAAGCTGGTGAAGCCCGCGCGGCGCACCTCGGCGACGGGCCGGCCGAGCATGTGCGACACGAGCGCGACCCGGTCGAGCTCGGCGAGCGCGCCGGCGTGCACCAGGCGGCCGTCGCGCAGGACGGTGACGCTGTCGCAGATGCGGTACAGCTCGTCGAGCCGGTGGCTCACGTAGACGATCCCGACGCCGCGCTCGTGCAGCTGGTGGATGACGCCGAAGAGGGTCTCCACCTCGCGCGGCTCCAGCGACGAGGTCGGCTCGTCCATGACCACGACCCGGGCGTCGACCATGACGGCGCGGGCGAGGGCGACCATCTGCTGGGCGCCCAGTGCCATCAGGCCGAGTGGCCGGCGCACGTCGGAGGTGATGCCGTAGCCGGCCAGGATCTCGGCGGCCTCGCGGTTCATCCGGCCGACGTCGACGAGGCCGAGGCGGTTGCGAGGCTCCCGGCCGAGGAAGAGGTTGCGCGCCACGCTCATCAACGGGACGAGGTTGACCTCCTGGTAGATGGTCGAGATACCGGCGTGCTGGGCGTCGAGGGGTCCGGTGAAGGCGGCGGGGCGGCCGAGGAAGCGGACCTCGCCGCCGTCGGGCCGGTACACGCCGGTGATGACCTTGATGAGCGTCGACTTCCCGGCGCCGTTCTCGCCGACCAGGGCGTGCACCTCGCCGGGGCGCAGCGTGAACGAGACGTCGTCGAGGGCGCGCACGCCGGGGAACTGCTTGCTCACCCCGGCGACGTCGAGCAGGGGTTCGGACATCGGCTCTCTCCTTGCCGCGTTCGTGCCGCGGGGCCCAGGCCGACCGGCCTGGGCCCCCGTCCGGGATCGGATCAGTACGCGAGGCCCAGGTCGGCCTGCGCGTTGCTGGCGTCGTACTCGCGGTCGGAGATGATGATGTTCTCCGCGATCGCCTCACCGTTGAAGAACTTCTGGGCGGTACCGAAGGCGAGCGGGCCGAAGCGCGGGTTCGACTCGATGACCGAGTAGATCCAGCCGTCGACGATGCCCTGCACCGCGCCCTTCGTGCCGTCGATCGTCACGATCTTCACGTCGCCGGCCTTCTTGCTGGCGCCCTTGAGGGCCGTGATCGCGCCGAGCGCCATCTCGTCGTTCTCGGCGTAGATGCCGTTGATGTTCGGCTTCGACTGCAGCAGCTGCTCGGCGACCTTCTGGCCCTCCTCGCGGGAGAACTGGCCGGTCTGCTCGAACTCGATCTTGATGTTCGGGGCGACCTTCGCGATCTGGTCCTTGAAGCCGTTGGTCCGCAGCGTGGTGACGTTGTTGCCCGGGGCGCCGAGGAGGATCGCGACCGTGCCGGTGTTGTTCAGGGCCTTGGCCATCTTGTCGGCGGCGCGCTTGCCCTGCTCGTAGAAGTCGGAGCCGATGAACGTCAGGTAGTCCGTGCAGTGCTTGGCGTTGATCTTGCGGTCGATGGTGACGATCGGGACCTTCTTCTGCGCGGCCTTCTGGAAGACCGAGTCCCACCCGTCGGAGTTGAGCGGCGCGACGATGAGCAGCTGGACGCCCTGGTCGAGGAGCGTGCTGACGTCGGTGATCTGCTTGTCGAACTTCGAGTCGGCGTTGGTCACCTTGAGGTTCGACGCGGGGATGCCGAGCTTGGCGGCCTCGTCCTTGATCGACTGGGTTTCCGCGATCCGGAACGGGTTGGCCTCCTTCTCCGACTGGGAGAAGCCGATCGTCGCGGTCTTCAGGTCGACCTTCTGGCCGCCGAACTGCTGCAGCGTGCAGGTGGAGCCGCCGGCGTCGGCAGACTTCGTCGTCTGCGCGGCGGCGGAGCTGTCGGCCGTGGTCGAGCCGCCGGGCTCGTCCTCGGACTTCGCGCAGCCGGTCATGAGCAGGGCGGCGGCGCTGAGAACGGCGAGAGCGGGCCGCCAACGGCCACGCATTCCGATCATGTCGGTCACTCCCTTGAGCGAGGGGTGGACCGCGGTCCATATTCGCGAACCGCGTTGGGGTGTACCGCATTCACTCATCCTCAAACTTTTTCTGTCAAGACTCTGCACCTACCGAAACAAAACCGAACACCAACTGTCACACGGCCGGGGTGCGCGTGCTGTCGTGTGGGACCTTGTGCGAGACCAAACAGCGGCGTAGAACAATATCCAACAAGTTCGATCTATTGCACGCAGGGAGCTGCAATGATCCGACGAACTGCCCGCCTGGCCGCCGCCGTCACGGTGGCCATCTCATCCATCGTCGTCGTTGTCGCCGGGTCCGCCGGGGTGTCACAGGCCGCCGCCACCCCGGCCCCGGGACCGATCACCGCCCCGGTCATGGGGTGGAACAGCTGGAACCGGTTCGGCTGCAACATCGACGAGAGCCTCATCCGGGCGACCGCCGACGCCCTGGTGAGCACCGGCCTGCGCGACTCGGGCTACACGTACGTCAACATCGACGACTGCTGGATGGCGAGCACCCGCGACGCCCAGGGCCGGCTGCGCCCGGACCCGGTGCGGTTCCCGGGCGGCATCGCCGCGCTCGCCGACTACGTCCACGCCCGCGGGCTCAAGCTCGGCATCTACTCGTCAGCCGGCACCGCCACCTGCCAGGGCCTGCCCGCCAGCCTCGACCACGAGACCGTCGACGCGCAGACCTGGGCGTCGTGGGGCATTGACCTGCTCAAGTACGACAACTGCAACAACCAGGGGCGGCCGGCGGTCCAGCGGTACAAGGCGATGGGCGACGCGCTCAAGGCCACCGGCCGGCACATCGTCTACAGCATCTGCAACTGGGGCCTCGACGAGCCGTGGGTGTTCGGCCCGGACGTGGGCGGGAGCTACTGGCGCACCACCGGCGACATCAGCGACAACTGGGGCAGCGTCACCTCGCTGCTCGACCAGCAGGCCGGGCTGGAGACCTTCGCCCGCAAGGGCTTCTACAACGACCCCGACATGCTGGAGGTCGGCAACGGCGGGCTCACCGCCGACGAGAACGTCGCCCACTTCTCGCTCTGGTCGCTGCTGTCCTCGCCGCTGCTGCTCGGCAACGACCTGCGCAGCGTCAGCGCATCGACCCTGGCGATCCTGCGCAACCCCGACGTCATCGCGGTCAACCAGGACTGGGGCGGCGCACAGGGCCGTCGGGTCGCCGACGCGGGCGACCAGGAGGTGTGGGCCAAGCCGATGAGCGACGGCTCGGTCGCCGCGGTGCTGTTCAACCGGGGCGGGGCCGCCGCCACCGTGTCGACGTCCGCCGCGGTCCTCGGGCTCGGCGGCTCCAGCTCGTACACCGTCCGCAACCTCTGGACGGGGAGCACGTCGACGACGGCGGGCGCGATCGCGGCCACCGTGCCGGCGCACGGCGTGACGATGGTGCGGGTGACCCGGGCGGGCACCCTGGCCGCGCCGCCCGCGTCGGGCACGCTGCAGGTGAGCGACCTGCCGTGGCTCGCGTCGAGCAACGGCTGGGGGCCGGCCGAGCGGGACCGCGCCAACGGCGAGCAGGCGGCCGGCGACGGCGGGACGCTGAGCGTCGGCGGCACCACGTTCGCCAAGGGCATCGGCGCGCATGCCGACTCCGCGGTCCACGTGTACCTCGGCCGCGCCTGCCGCACGTTCACCGCACAGGTCGGCGTGGACGGCGAGGTGGGCACCAACGGCTCGGTGCGCTTCGCGGTCTACGGCGACGGCCGCCTCCTCGGCTACACGGCCGTGAAGACCGGGGGACAGGCGCCGACCCGGCTCACCGTGTCGACCGGCGGCTACCTGACGCTGGAGCTGCGGGTCACCGACGCCCGCACGAACGGCATCCAGTACGACCACGCCGACTGGGGCGCGCCGACCCTGGTCTGCGGCACCACCGGCGCCGGCTCGTTCGTCAGCGACCGCACCTGGGGCACGGCGACGAACGGCTGGGGCCCGGCGGAGCGCGACGCCTCCAACGGCGAGCAGCCGGCCGGCGACGGCAGCGCGCTCACCGTCGGCGGGGTCACCTACCCGAAGGGCGTCGGCGCCCACGCGGCCAGCGACGTCACCGTGCCGCTCGGCGGCGCGTGCAGCCGGTTCACGGCCGTGGCCGGGCTGGACGCCGAGGTGGGCACGTCGTCGACGGGCGTGACGTTCAGCGTCCTCGGCGACGGCGTCACGCTCTGGACGAGCCCGACGGTGACCGCGGGCGCGCCGGTGGCGCTCGACGTGAGCGTGGCCGGCCGCACGAACCTGCGGCTGGTCGTCGGCAGCGCGGGCAGCGTCGACTACGACCACGCCGACTGGGCCGACGCTCGCCTCATCTGCTGATCTTGCGGGTCCCCGCCGAGGGGGTGACGACGAAGCTGTCGGGAGGCGCGAAGCCGTTCGCGGCGAACGCCTCCCGCACGGCCGCGGCGATGCTCTCGTGCTCGTCCTCGTTCACGAGGGCGAGCACGCACCCGCCGAAGCCGCCGCCGGTCATCCGGGCGCCGTACGCGCCGTGCTCCAGGGCCACCCGCACGGCCGTGTCGACCTGCGGCACGGTGATCTCGTAGTCGTCGCGCATCGACTCGTGCGACGCCGTCATGAGCGAGCCGACCGCGCGGAGGTTCCCGGCCCGCAGCGCCGCCACCGTGTCGAGGACCCGCTGGTCCTCGGTGACCACGTGCCGGACCCGCCGGCGCATCACCTCGTCGTCGAGCTGGGCCAGGGCGTCGTCGAGGCCGGCCACGTCGACGTCGCGCAGCGCGGTCACGCCGAGCAGCTTGGCCGCGTCCTCGCAGGAGCGCCGCCGGGCCGCGTACTCGCTGGTGACGTGCGCGTGCGGCGCCTTGCTGTCGATGACCAGGACGGCCAGCCCGGCCTCGGCCACGTCGAAGGGGACCTGCTCGGTGGCGAGGGACCGGCAGTCCAGGAACAGCGCGTGCCCGGCCCGGCACAGTGTCGAGGCGGCCTGGTCCATGATGCCGGTCGGCGCCCCCACGTACTCGTTCTCGGCGCGCTGGGCCAGCCGCGGCCGCAGCTGCATCGGCAGGTCCGCACCGCCTGAGGCCCTGATCAGGTCGACGAGGACGGCCATCGTCGCGCACTCGATGGCGGCGGAGCTCGACAGCCCGGCCCCGAAGGGGACGTCGGAGGTGATCCAGAGGTCGGCCGGCGGCACGTCGTGGCCGGCCTCGCGCAGCACCCAGACGATCCCGGCGACGTAGGCGGCCCAGCCCTCGACCTTCTCGTCCTGGAACGCGACGGTCTCGCCGGTCTGCTCCGAGGTCACCGTCCAGCCCGGCTCCGCGCGCCGCCGGGCCGCCACCACCGTGCTGTGCGGCAGCGCGAACGGCAGGACGAAGCCGTCGTTGTAGTCGGTGTGCTCGCCGATGAGGTTGACCCGGCCCGGGCTGGCCCATACCGCGTCGTAGCTGCCCTCCGGCAGCCGTGATCCGGCTGTCACAGCGTGACCCCCCGCAGCATCTCGGCGGCCTGCTCGGGCCGCACGTCGTTGACGAACACGCCCATGCCGGACTCGGATCCGGCGAGGTACTTCAGCTTGCCCGGCGCTCGCCGCGTGCTGAACAGCTGCAGGTGCAGGTAGGCCAGGTCCCGGTCGACGCGGACCGGCGCCTGGTGCCAGGCGGCGATGTAGGGCATCGGCAGCCCGAACATCCCGTCGAGGCGGCGCAGGACCTCCAGGTAGAGCGGGCCGAACGCGTCCCGCTCGGCGGTTGTCAGCGAGGGGATGTCGGGGGTCTGGCGCCTGGGGTACAGGTGGATCTCGAACGGCCAGCGCGCGGTGGCCGGGACGAAGGCGGTCCAGAGGCCGTTCTCCGCCACGATCCGCCGCCCGTCGGCCTGCTCGGCCGCCAGCACGTCGGCGAAGAGGTTGCCCCGGGTGTACCGCCGGGCCGACTCGAGCATGCGGCGGGTGCGCGGGGTCACGAACGGGTACGCGTAGATCTGGCCGTGCGGGTGGCTCAGCGTGACGCCGATCTCCTCGCCCCGGTTCTCGAAGCAGAACACCTGCTCGACGTCGTCGCGGGTGGCCAGGTCGGCGGTCCGGTCGGCCCACGCCTCCATGACCGTGCGCACCCGCTGCCTGGACAGCGACGAGAACGAGGCGCTGTGGTCGGAGGTGAAGCAGACGACCTCGCACCGCCCGGCCGCGCCCCGGGCCGGCACCAGCCCGGGCAGCACGTCGTCCTGGGCCGGACCGACCCGGTGGCTGAACGACGGGAACCGGTTCTCGAAGACGACCACGTCGTACTCCGGCGCCGGGATCTCGCTCTGCCACTGCGGCGTCGACGGGCACAGCGGGCACTCGTCGGACGGCGGCTTGTAGATGCGGGTCTGCCGGTGCGTGGCGATGGCCACCCACTCGTCGAGGATCGGGTCGTGCCGCATCTCCGACGCGGGCGGCGGCGGGGGCAGCTCCCGCTGGTCGACGGCGTCGCGGGACGCGTCGTCGCGCTCGTCGAAGTAGATGAGTTCCCGGCCGTCGGCGAGGTGGGTGACCGTGCGCTTCACTCGTTCTCCAGAGGTCCTTGCTAGCCGTTCGGATCCACGACGATGAGCTCCCCGACGCGCTCGGCGAGCTGGACCCGCGCCTCGGCGGCCAGCCCCACGTCGGTGATGAGGATGTCCGCCTCGTCGAGCGGGGTGATGGTGGCGATGCCGACCATCTCCCACTTGGTGTGGTCGGCCAGGACGACCAGGCGCCGGGAGGCGGCGACGAGCAGGCGGTTGGTGCCCGCCTCCATGAGGTTCGGGGTGGTGAAGCCGGTGCGCGGGCTCATCCCGTGCACGCCGAGGAACAGCACGTCGACGTTGAGCGAGCCGATCGCGGCCTCCGCCACCGGGCCGGCCAGGGCGTCGGAGGGGGTGCGGATGCCGCCGGTGAGCACGACGGTCTGGTCGGGGCGGCCCGCGTGGTACAGCGTGTCGGCCACCGGGATCGAGTTGGTGACGATCGTCAGGCCGGGCACGTCGACCAGATGCGCGGCCAGCGCGGCGGTCGTGGTGCCGGCGGACAGGGCGACCGCGGTGTGCGGCTCGATGAGCTTGGCGGCCCGCTCGGCGATCGCCGCCTTCTCGTTGCGCTGGCGCACCGACTTCGCGTCGAAGCCGGGCTCCTCGGTCGAGCCGGGGCCGGCGATGGTGGCGCCGCCGTGCACCTTGTCGACCAGGCCGCGGTCGGCGAGCGCCTCCAGGTCGCGCCGGATCGTCATGTCCGACACGCCGAACTGGCGGACCAGTTGGCTCACGCGCACGCCGCCGTGGCGGCGTACCAGGTCGAGAATGGCCGCCTGACGTTGCTGTGCGAGCATCACGCCGGTCCCTTCGCCGTTTCCGTCACGGATTCCACCGCAGACGTTACGTCGCGGGGGCGGGTGTGCACCCCGCCGACCCGGTCGAAGTCTGGGCGCGCTCGCATGGCGTACAGCTTCGAACCTAGCCGACCAGAAGTCAACAAACTCGAACAGCGATCTCTGTGACGCACCTCGTGCGTGTGTCGGTTCTGTTACCGATATGTGTCGATCGCGTTTCGCCCCGAATCTCATCGATCTACGCAAATCATTGCTGATCATGGCCACTTATCCATTGACACTGAACGTTCAATAGGCCAATGTCGCGGTTCTGGAGGTTCTCGTTTGGTTCTGTGAGGAGGACGCGATGAACTTCTCCCGCCGTACCGTCCTCGGTGGCGCGCTGGGCCTCGGTGGGGCCGCTCTGCTCAGCGCCTGCGGTGACGACTCCGAGGGATCCGGCTCGTCCGAGGTAACTTTCGGCTCCAACTACTCCGACTCCGTGCCGAAGTCCGCGATGGAGGCCGTGCTCAACGGCTACCGCAGTTCCGGCAAAACGGTCAAGGTCAACACGGTCGACCACAACTCGTTCCAGGAGAACATCAACCGGTACCTCCAGGGCAACCCGGACGACGTGATCACGTGGTTCGCCGGCTACCGGATGCAGTTCTTCGCCAAGCAGGGGCTCGTCGGCGACCTGTCCGACCTGTGGAAGGAGGTCGGCGGCGACTTCTCCAACGCTCTGCGGGCCGCGTCGACGGGGGAGGACGGCAAGCAGTACTTCCTGCCGTTCTACAACTATCCGTGGGGCGTCTTCTACCGCAAGAGCCTGTGGCAGCAGAAGGGCTACACCGAGCCGCGGAACCTCGACGCCTTCAAGGCGCTGTGCGAGCAGATGAAGAAGGACGGGCTGACCCCGATCGCCTTCGCCGACAAGGACGGCTGGCCCGCGATGGGCACCTTCGACTACCTCAACATGCGCATCAACGGCTACCAGTTCCACGTCGACCTCATGGCCGGCAAGGAGGCCTGGACCGACAACAAGCTCAAGGGCGTCTTCGACACCTGGCGCGGCCTGCTGCCCTACCACCAGCCCGGGGCCAACGGCCGGACCTGGCAGGAGGCGGCGCAGTCGCTGCTCAACCGGCAGTCCGGCATGTACGTCGGCGGCACGTTCGTCGGCGAGCAGTTCCCCGGCGCCGAGCTCGACGACCTCGACTTCTTCGCCTTCCCCGAGATCAACCCGCAGTTCGGCCGGGACTCGGTCGAGGCGCCGATCGACGGGTTCATGCTCGCCGCCAAGCCGAAGAACCGCTCCGGGGCGCTCGACCTGCTCAAGTACCTCGCCTCCGGCCCGGCCGAGCTCGCGTACCTCAAGAGCAACCCGACCAACATCGCCGCCAACGGCAAGGCCGACACCGGCGGCTACAACGCCCTGCAGAAGAAGTCGCAGCAGCTCGTGAGCTCGGCCAAGCACATCTCGCAGTTCCTCGACCGCGACACCCGCCCGGACTTCGCGTCCCAGGTCATGATCGGCGCGCTGCAGACGTTCATCAACAAGCCGGACGACGTCGACGGGCTGCTGAAGAGCATCGAGGCGCAGAAGAAGACCATCTTCACGTCGTGAGGATCCGCCGCTTCGACACCCGGGACCGCCTGGTCATCGCGGTCCTGCTCGGCGTGGCGGTCGTCGTGGACCTGGCGTTCATCTGGGGCCCGGCGATCGCCTCGCTCGCGCTGTCCTTCACCGCCTGGAACGGCGTCACCGACCCCTCGTACGTCGGCGTGCAGAACTACGACACGATCGTCAACGTCTACCCGCCCTTCTGGCCGGCCATGCGGCACAACCTGTTGTGGCTGGCGTTCCTCGGGGTGGTCGCCACCCCGCTCGGGCTGTTCTTCGCGGTGCTGCTGGACAAGCAGATCCGGTTCACGCGGCTCTACCAGAGCGCGCTGTACCTCCCGGTCGTGCTCTCCCTCGCCATCGTGGGCTTCATCGCGCAGCTGGTGTACTCGCGCGACTACGGCGCCCTGAACAACATCCTCGGCCGGACCTCGAACCCGATCGACTTCCTGGGCGATCCCTCGATCAACATCTGGGCGGTCCTCGTCGCCGTCGGCTGGCGGCACACGGGGTACGTGATGATCCTCTATCTGGCGGGACTGAAGGCGGTCGACCAGTCGTTGAAGGAGTCGGCCGCTCTCGACGGCGCCAGCGAGGCTCAGACGTTCTTCCGGGTCACGTTCCCGACCCTGCGCCCGGTCAACATCATCGTCCTGGTCATCACGGTGATCGAGGGCCTGCGGGCGTTCGACGTCGTCTACGCCATCAACCGCGGCCGCAACGGCCTGGAACTGCTCTCCGTGCTGGTCACCGACAACATCATCGGCGAGGCGAGCCGCATCGGCTTCGGCTCGGCGATCGCCGTGATCCTGCTGCTCATCTCGCTCGGCTTCATCGTCACCTACCTGGTGCGCACCCTTCGGGAGGACCGATGAGGCCCGCTCGGCTCCTGCTGCACGCCTTCCTGGTCGTGGTGGCGCTCGGCTGGCTGGCCCCGCTGGCGCTGGCCGTCTACGCATCGTTGCGCCCCTATGCCGAGACATCGCGGAAGGGCTACTTCTCGTGGCCCGATCGATTGACGCTGCACTATTACGCCCAGGTCTGGGAGCAGGCCGAGCTACCGAAGTACTTCTTCAACTCGGTGGCGGTGGCGGTGCCGGCGGTGCTGCTGACCCTGTTCCTGGCGTCCTTCGTGGCGTTCGGCATCGCCCGCCTGCGCCTGCGCGGCAGCGTGCTGTTGCTGGTGGTCTTCACGGCCGGCAACCTGCTGCCGCCGCAGGTGCTGGTGACGCCGCTGTACGAGCTGTACAAGCAGATCCCGGTCCCGCCGTTCGTCTCGTCGTCGGGCACGCTGTACGACTCGTACCTGGGCCTGATCGCGATCCACGTGGCGTTCCAGGCCGGCTTCTGCGTGTTCGTCCTGGCCAACTTCATGAAGACCTTGCCGCAGGAGATCACGGAGGCGGCGGTGGTGGACGGCGCGGGCGTCTGGCGCCAGTACTGGACGGTGACGCTGCCGCTGTGCCGCCCGGCCCTGGCCGCGCTGGCCACGCTGCTGTTCACGTGGATCTACAACGACTTCCTGTTCGCGCTGGTCCTGATCTCGACGGGGGACAAGCTCCCGGTGACGAGCGCGCTGAACAACCTCCGCGGCCAGTTCTTCACCGACTACAACCTGCTGGCGGCCGGCTCGTTGCTGGTGGCCCTGCCGACCCTGGTCGTCTTCTTCGCGCTGCAACGCCACTTCGTGGCGGGCCTGACCCTGGGCGCGTCAAAGGGCTGACAGCGCCGTTGTGCGGGCCCACCCGCCCCGAGCCTCCGCGATCTTGGAGTTGTGGTCCTGATTTTATGGTGCTATTTCCGACAAATCCGGGACCACAACTCCAAGATCGCGCGGGGGGCGCGTGCGACGTCCGCGTCGAGCGTCTTCGACCCGCGCCCGCGCGGGGCGGCCCCATGATCGTGGGAAACATGTGGTCGCCGGGGTAGCCAGATGTTTCCCACGATCATGAAGGCGCCCCGGGCCGTCGGCGTTCGTGGCTCGACCGACCGGCCCGCGGCGGGCATTGCGGCATGCCGCAGCCGACGGCGCGAGCTCATGACCGATGGCGTGTTCTGGTTGCTATGACAGCCAGGACGCGCCATCGATCAATGCTGCGGCGCTTCAGTACGGGCGGGTGCCCAAGGTCGTCAGGCGTTGCGTTGCCCGGGACAGGGCCACGTACAGCGTGCGGAAGCCCGTCGACGCCTCCTCGCGGATGTCGGCCGGCTCCACCACCAGGACCGCGTCGTACTCCATGCCCTTCGAGTCCAGCGCGCCCACCGTCTGCAGCCGGTCCGGCGCCAGGTCCGCGACCCACTTCGCCACCTCGTCGCGGCGCGGCGTCGGGGTGATCACGCCCACCGTGCCCTCGACCTGCTCCAGCAGGGACTGGGCCGCGGTGCGGACCGCGGACTCCAGCTCGTCGGCAGGCACCACCTGCTCGACCGGCGCCAGCCCGGAGGAGCGGACCGCCGTGGGCAGCTCGATGTCCGGCTGGGCCCGGCGGATCACCCGGGCGGCGACCTCGAAGATCTCGGCCGAGTTGCGGTAGTTGGTGGTCAGCGTGAAGGCCGAGCGGCGCCGGGTGCCCACCGCGCCGTCCATCGCGCGGTCGGACTCGGCCGCGTCGGCCCACGCGGCCTGGGCCGGGTCGCCGACGATCGTCCAGGTGGCGTGCGGGCCGCGGCGGCCGATCATGCGCCACTGCATCGGCGAGACGTCCTGCGACTCGTCGACGATGATGTGCGCGTAGTCGCGGTAGTCGGTCGGGCGCTCGACGGCCTGGGCGCGGGCGGCGGCCATCCGGTCCGCGTACGTGGTCACCTCGCGCACGCCCTCGGCGACCTGGAACGGGTCGCGGGGCGCGCGCTTGCGGGCCGGCGGGTCGCCGAGCAGCTCGTGCAGCTCGTCGAGCAGCGCGATGTCCTCGACGGACAGGTCGTCGGCGACGACCGACCCGGCCAGGATGCCGATCTCCTTGTTGCTCAGCACGCCGTTGGCCCAGCGGGAGAGGCGGTGCCGGTCGGCCAGCCAGCCGAGCACCTCCAGCGGGCGCAGGACCGGCCACCAGCCGCGCATGAACTGGATGAACTCCGGGCGCTCGGCGATGTCGGGGGCGAACTCCTCGCGCTTCTGCTGGCGGCCCGACGGCAGCAGCTCGACGCTCTGCCGCCACAGCGCGTCGAGCACGTGGCCGGCCGCCTTGGCCCGGGCGGCGTTGCGCTTGACGCCCAGGTTCAGCACGGTGCGGCGCAGCTCGTCCAGGGCGGGCCGGTCGAGGCTCAGCAGCACACCGCGGTACAGGATCCGGAGCCGGTCGGGGGAGTCGGGCACGGGGCCGCGGGCCGCGCGACCGAGCACCCGCTGCATGCGCAGCGTGCCCTTGACGGCGGCGACCTCCGGTGGCTCATGGCGGGTGGCCTGGACGCCCTCGACCAGCTGGCCCAGCGAGCGCAGCGACGCCGTGTCCTCGCCGAGCGACGGGAGCACCCGGGAGACGTAGCCGACGAAGACGTCCGACGGGCCCACGACCAGCACGCCGCCGGACTCGTAGCGGTTGCGGTCGGCGTACAGCAGGTAGGCGGCGCGGTGCAGCGCCACCGCGGTCTTGCCGGTGCCGGGGCCGCCGCGGACGATCGTCACGCCGGAGGCGGGGGAGCGGATCGCGTCGTCCTGCTCGCGCTGGATGGTGGCGACGATGTCCTTCATGCCCCGGCCGGTCGCCCGGGACAGGTTCGCCAGCAGGGCGCCGTCCCCGATCACGGCCATGGACTCCGGGGCGCCGTCGGGGTCGAGGAGGTCGTCCTCGATGCTGACGACCTTCTCGTTGGTACTGCGGATGCTCCGGCGCCGGACCACGCCCATCCGATCGGTGGGGGTGGCGCGGTAGAACGGCGCCGCCGCGGGGGCACGCCAGTCCACGACGAGCGACTCGTACGTCTCGTCGCGCAGTCCGAGGCGCCCGACGTAGCGCACCTCGCCACCCGGCACCTCGGGGGAGACGGCCGCGGCGTCGGCGCCCGACACCCCGTCGGGGCCCAGGTCGAGCCGGCCGAAGACGAGGCCGTCGTGCTCGCTCTCCAGCGCCCGCCGGCGGCGGGCGGCGTGGTACACCATCGCGTCGCGCTCCACGAGCGCGCCGAAGTTGCCGACCCGGGCCAGGCTGTAGCCGGCCTTCTCCACCTCGGCGGCGGAGACGCGCAGCTGGTCGAGCCGGGTGTAGACCCGGTCGAGGTATGCCTGCTCGGCGGCGATCTCCGACTCGCGAACCACGTCGCTCAACGCCCTACTCCTGCCGCCGGCACGAAAAACAACCCCGAAAGCTTACTCGGGCCCGGGGAGAGCGGCGGTCACGGCGTGGCCGCAGGCTCCTTCTCCGCCTCGATGGCCGTGGCGCGGGCCTCGGCGGCCGCCTTGCGGCGCAGGTAGACGGTGGTGGCCAGGCCGGCGACGACGGCGGCGGCGAGCGCGATCCAGGAGAAGTCCTTCAGCCACTTCTCCGCCACCCGGCCGACCGAGTAGATGGCGAACACGGTGCCGAACGCCCAGGTCAGGCCGCCGAGCGCGTTGGCCGCGAGGAACTTGCCGTAGGGCACGTGCAGGGCGCCGGCGAGCGGCCCGGCCAGGATGCGCAGCAGCGCGATGAACCGGCCGAAGAACACGGCCCACACGCCCCAGCGCTGGAACGCCCGTTCGGCCTTCGCGAGGTGCTCGGGGCCGAAGTGCTTGGGGAACCGCCGGCCGAAGCGCTCCAGGAGCCTCCTGCCGCCGCGGCGGCCGATGTAGTACCCCAGGGAGTCGCCGATGATCGCCCCGGCGGAGGCGGCGCTGGCGACCAGCCACGGGCTGATCGAGGTCGTCACCGACAGCAGCGAGGCGGTGACGAGGGTGATCTCGCCCGGGACCGGGATGCCCATGCTCTCGATGCCGATGACGCCACCGACGAGCAGGTAGATCCAGATCGCGGGGAGCGTGCTCATCCACTCCTCGATGTGATGCACGACCTAACCCTCTCATACCGTGGTGAGCGTGACATGGATGGTGTACGGCGCGAACGGGTACAGCGGAGAACTGCTCGCCCGGCTCGCGGCCGGTCTGGGGGAGCGCCCGGTGCTCGCCGGCCGTTCCCCGTCCAGTGTGGCGCCCCTTGCCGCCGCACTGGACCTGCCGTATCGGATAGGCGACGCCGCCGCCGTGTCGCTGGACGGTGTCGACACGGTCGCCAACTGCGCCGGCCCGTTCGCCGAGACCGCGGCGCCGCTGGTCACGGCGTGCGTCGCGGCGGGTGTTCACTATCTTGACATCACCGGGGAGCTGGACGTCCTGGATTGGATGCTTCAGCAGGACGCCACGGCCCGCGCGGCCGGTGTGGTGCTGCTCACCGGCGCCGGCTTCGACGTCGTGCCGACCGACTGCCTGGCCGCGGCCCTGGTCGCCCGGGTGCCCGGGGCCGTGTCGCTGGAGCTGGCCTTCCACGCGCCGGGCGGGCTGAGCCGCGGTACCGCACGCACCGCCCTCGGCGAGGCGGCGGCCGGCGGCCTGCGCCGGGTCGGCGGCCGCCTGGTGGCGACCCCGCACGGCACGCCGGCGCGCGAGGTGCCGTTCCCGTCGGGGCCGCGCCGGGTCGGCGCCACGCGCTGGGGCGACCTCGTCACCGCGTACCACTCCACCGGCGTCGCGGACATCACGGTGTACACGGCCCTGCCGCGCGGTGCCGGTTCGCCGCTGGTCGGCGCGCTGCGCTTCGGACCGCTGCGCCGCCTGCTGCAGGCGCTGGTGCGCCGGGGCGGGCCCTCGGAGCGGACCCGGACCGGCACCGGCTGCGAGGTGTGGGCCGAGGTGCGCGACAGCGCCGGCGTAACCCACTCGGCCACCCTGACCGGCCCCAACGCGTACGCGCTGACGGCCGAGGCGACGCTGCGGGCGGTCCGGCGGATCCGCGACGGCCGGGTCCCGCCCGGGGCGTACACCCCGGCCCAGGCGCTAGGCCCGGATTTTCTGCACGAGCTTCCGGGCGTGCGCCTTGAGCTTCCCCGTTGAACGGCGGCGGGGTGCGGCCCGCCGGATCACCGACACGATCGCGTCGGTGACGGAGTCGGGGCGCTCGATCGGCAGCATGTGCCCGGCGTCGGCGCACACGACCAGCTCGGCGTCGGGCAGCTCGCTGGCGATCGTGTCGGCGCAGGCCACCGGGGTCAGCCGGTCCGCCGAGCCCACCAGCACCGCCGCCGGCAGGCCGCGCATCGCGGCCAGGCTCTCGACGCGGTGGTGCAGGTCGACCGCCGGACGGAAGCCGCCGATCGCGCACAGCCGGGCGTTGCCGACCATCGAGGTGGTCAGCGCGACCCAGCTGGTGTCGACCCGGTGGCCGAAGACCAGCCAGCGCACGCCGGGGGCGAGCAGCGGCATCAGCCGCCGGTGCGGCCGCCAGGCCCCCGAGCGGGCCAGCAGGCCGGCGCCCTGCATCTCCAGCACACGCATGACCCGGGCGAGCCGCGGGCTGAGGCCGTAGCTGGTGCGCGAGGAGCCCTCGGCGGAGGTCGAGACGAGCACGACCCCGACCACGCGGGCGGCGAATTCGGCCGGGTGGCCGTACGCGTACTCCATGATGGCCATCCCGCCCAGCGAGTGGCCGACGAGGACGATCGGGCCCTCGGGGACAAGCTGCTCGACGACCTCGGCGAGATCGTCGCCGAGCTGTTCGAGCGTGGCGTCCGCGCCCCGGGTGGCGGACGAGCGGCCGTGGCCGCGCAGGTCGAAGGCGATCAGCCGGACAGGGGCGCCGAGCCGTTCGGGAAGGTCGGCGATCTGCTGTTGCCAGAGGCGGTTGTCGAGCGTCCATCCGTGCAGGAGGACCACCGTGACGGGCGGCGGGGCCGTGGGGGACGGCTGGGGCGCCGGCGGGTGGAGCACGCTGTACAGGCGGGCGCCGTCCTTGAGCCTCACGGCCGGGGTGACGACGGTACCCATGGTCAATTGTTACCCGGAAGTACCAAGAAGTACCCCCCGCCAATATCAAATGTGATCCAGGTGCAACACACTCAGGCCGCCGGGATCGAGTCCCGGCGGCCTGTCGTCAGCGTGGAGGCTCAGGCCTCGAGAACGCCGGCCTCGACCAGACGCTTCTCGGTCGCGTCCCAGCCGTGGCTGGGCTCCGCGACGGCGAACGCCTGGAGCTCGGCGCGGATCTTGGTGGCGTGGCCCGCGCCGGCCAGCACCCGGATCTCCTCGACGAAGGCGTCGGAGGTGGTGCTGAGGTGGCTGGTCTTGCCGTTGGTCAGGTTGCGCACGTAGACGTGCTTGCCCTTGTTGAGCGGGATGAGGTACTTGAACTCACCGAGGACGCTCAGGGCACCGGACGCGCCGGCCTGACCTGCGCGGACTGAGGCCCGCGCGGTCTTTGAGGTGTTGCTCGCCACGGCGGGTAACTCCTTGTCGAGGCTTGACGTGCAGAGACGCCCAGAACTGTAACACCTTCCGACCGGTAACCTCCGGGGCCGCCCGAGCGTTGGACAATTCGTAATGCCGAAGTTCTCCGTTCTCTAGCGCACCGCAAGCAACATCGTCATCATTGGTCCCAACAGCAAGGTCGCTGCCAGGGCTTGACCCATCGGACACGAGGTCGTAGGGGAAGACGCACCTCGTCTCCGGGAGGTCATTCGTGCCCACGCGTGGCGTCATATACGTTCACTCGACTCCGCTCGCCGTGTCCTCGCACGTCGAGTGGGCGATCGCTCGCGTCCTCGGCGCGCCCGTTCGCCTCGAGTGGTCGGTGCAGCCTGTCGAGCCCACGGCCCGGCGGGCGCAGTGCTCGTGGACCGGAGCCACCGGAACCGGCGCCGAACTGGCGGCCGCCCTCCGGCAGTGGCCCATGATCCGCTTCGAGGTCACCGAGGAGCCGAGCCCCGGCGTCGACGGGGAGCGGTTCATGCACGTGCCCGGCCGCGGGCTGTTCCGCGGCTCGACGAGCGCCAACGGCGACATCGTGCTGTCCGAAGACCGACTCCGCAGCCTCGTCGCGAGCGGCCGCGGCTACGAGACGCTCGCCCACGCGCTGGAGAAGGCCCTGGGTGGGCCGTGGGACGCCGAGCTCGAGCCCTACCGCCACGCCGGCGACGGCGTACCGCTGACCCTGCTCACCCGGGTCGGGTGAGTTTCTGCGAGTTGCTCTTGCATGATTGAGTTGCTCGTGTGCCAGCCCTTCGGAGAAGACCTGCCCTGATCGCCATCACGGCGCTTGCCGTGCTGCTCAGCGGGTGCTCCAGCGGAGCGGCCGAGAAGCCCGCGCCGTCCGGTGGCCCGACTCGCTCCGCCGTCCAGCCCGGCGGCGACCCGGCCAAGCAGGGCGCCGAGCTCGCCGCACGGCTCAGCGACGAGGAGCTCATCGGCCAGGTGCTGATGCCGTATGCGTACGGCAACGACGCCGACAAGGTGTCGTCCGGCTCGGCGTCGGCCAACAAGCAGTACGCCGGGGCGGCCACGCCGGCCGACATTGTCAAGAAGTACAAGCTCGGCGGCATCATCCTGGTGTCCAGCAGCGCCGACGACCCGACCGCCGGCACCAACCGCACGACGAACGTCGAGTCGCCGGCCCAGGTCGCCAAGCTCACCGGCGGACTGCAGGCGGCGGCGCTGAGCCTGCCGGGCGCGGTGCCGCTGCTGATCGGCACCGACCAGGAGTACGGCCAGGTCACCCGGATCAAGGACGGCCTGGTCCAGCTGCCCAGTGCCATGGCCCTCGGTGCCGGCGGCGACCCGGCGATGACCGAGGCAGCCTGGAAGGCGGCCGGCGCCGAGCTGGCCGCGATCGGGGTCAACGTCGACTTCGCCCCCGACGCCGACGTCCTGGGCACGCAGCCCGGCGGGGTCATCGGCTCGCGCTCGTTCGGCAGCGACCCGAAGCTGGTCGCCGTCCAGGTCGCGGCCGCGGTGCGCGGGCTGCAGGCGGCCGGGGTCGCGGCGACCGTGAAGCACTTCCCGGGCCACGGCCACACGACCGTCGACAGCCACAGCAGCCTGCC
This sequence comes from Dactylosporangium sp. AC04546, assembly GCF_022095675.1. Lineage (GTDB taxonomy): Bacteria > Actinomycetota > Actinomycetes > Mycobacteriales > Micromonosporaceae > Dactylosporangium. Next base: position 100,428 of record NZ_JAHYSG010000004.1, read on the forward strand.
GGTGCTCAACCAGGACCTGTCCACGCTGGAGAGCGGCGACCTGCCGCCGTTCGTCGCGGCCGCGGAGGCCGGGGTGGGCCTGGTCATGTCCGGCCACCTCGACGTCAAGTCCGTCGATCCCGGGGTGCCGGCCTCCTTCTCCAGCAAGGTGCTCATCGACCTGCTACGGACGAAGCTGGGCTACAGCGGGGTCGTGGTCACCGACGCGCTCAACATGGAGCCGGCCCAGCAGTGGCCGGCGGGCGAGGCGGCGGTACGAGCGATCATGGCCGGCAACGACCTGCTGCTCATGCCGCCGAGCCTGACCGCGGCGCACAAGGGCCTGACCGACGCGCTGCGCTCGGGCCGGCTGCCGAAGTCGCGCCTGGTCGAGGCGGCCACGCGCATCCTGACGCTGAAGTTCCGGCTGGCGGCGGTACCGCGGCCCGGGCTCGACGTCGTGGACGGCCCGGCCGGCAAGGCGGCGGCCCGGACCGCCGCGGCGGCCGGCGTGACCCTCTTCCGCGGCCCGTGCGACGGCGCCCTCGTCACCGGCCCGATCCGCGTCACCAGCGCGGGCAGCGAGACCGCCCGGGGCTGGCTGGAGGAGGCCCTCAAGGCGGCCGGCGCGGAGGTGGTCGCCACCGGCGGCTCGGAGGTCCGGCTCATCGGCTACGGCAAGGGCAGCTCCGACCTGTCCCCGTCGGCGGCGGTGACGGTCGCGCTCGACACGCCGTACGTGCTGCGCTCCGCGAAGGGCCACCTCGTCGCCACCTACTCGGGCTCACGGGCGTCGATGCAGGCCCTGGCGGACGTGCTCACGGGCAAGGCGCGCGCGAAGGGCAGCTCCCCGGTCCCCGTCCAGGGCCTGCCGACTCGGGTTGGTTGCCCGGGTTAGCCCGGGTTTCTGACAGTTTGCAGTCGTTTGCCGGACCGGTGATCCGCCAGATGATCTCCATTATGTGTCGATGTTGACTGTTTTCTTGATTATTGCGGTGGTCGTCGGCATAGGCGCGACATTCAATGCGGTCAAGGACATGCGGCGGCGCCGTGAGTTCAACTCGCGGGCGGTCCGCGTCTCGGGCGTCGTGGTTGACCTGAAGTGGAAGCACACGAGCGGCGCCGGCCGGGTCGCCATGCCGATTTTCAACTACTACACCCGCGAGGGGCACCCGATGCAGGCGACGGAGACGGTCGGCACCAACCCGCCCCGGTTCCGGCCCGGCCACCAGGTGGTCGTGCTCTACGACTCGCGCGAGCCGTACCGCGCGCACCTCGAAGGGATGTCCTGGGTAGCGACGGGGACGCAGGTCATGGCCATGATCCTGGGCCCGATCTTCGCCGTGGCCGGCCTGGTGGGCCTGGCCGTCGTCCTGCTCTAGCCCCTTCCGCGCCGATCTTGCAGTTGTGGTCGCTGACACGCCGGGACGCCGGGGGAGTGCCGGGGCACCACAACTGCAAGATCGGCGGGCTCAGAGGGGGATGTTGCGGTGGGCGCCGCGGGCCGGCGGTGCGCCCGCGAGTGCGGCCGCCAGGCGGCGGCGGGTCGCGAGCGCGCCGCGGCCGCCGAGGACGCCCGAGTCGTCCTGCGGGTGGAGCAGCTGCAGGCTGCCCCGGTCCAGCAGAGCGTCAAGGCGGTGTTCCACGGCGACCACGCGGGCCTCTTAGGCGCGGGCGAACACCAGCGCCGCGTTGTGGCCGCCGAAGCCGAACGAGTTGTTCAGGGCCGCCGGGATGTCGAGGGGGCGGGCCTTGTGGGCGGCGACCTCGAGGTCGAGCTCGTCGTCCGGCTCGTCGAGGTTGATGGTGGGCGGCACCACGCTGTGGTAGATCGCCAGGATCGTCGCGATCGACTCCACCGCGCCGGCCGCGCCGAGCAGGTGGCCGGTCATCGACTTGGTCGAGGTGAGGATCGGGTGGTCGCCGAGCGCGCGATGCAGGGCCTTGATCTCGGCCAGGTCGCCGACCGGGGTCGACGTCGCGTGGGCGTTGACGTGCACGACGTCGGACTTGGCGATGCCCGCGTCGCGCAGCGCGAAGTCGATCGCGCGGACCGCGCCGGCGCCCTCCGGGTGCGGCTGGACGATGTCGTAGCCGTCGGAGGTGAGGCCGGCCCCGGCGAGCCGGGCGTAGATGCGCGCGCCACGGGCGCGGGCGTGGTCGGCCCGCTCCAGGACGATGACGCCGGCGCCCTCGCCGAGGACGAAGCCGTCGCGGCCCTTGTCCCACGGGCGGGAGGCTGCCTCGGGGTCGTCGTTGCGGATCGACATGGCGCGCATCGAGGCGAAGCCGGCGATCGGCAGCGGGTGGATCACGGCCTCGGTGCCGCCGGCGACGACCACGTCGGCCCGGCCCAGCCGGATCAGGTCGAGCGCGTGCGCGATGGCCTCGGCGCCGGTGGCGCAGGCGCTCGCGACGCAGTGCACGCCGGCCTGTGCGCCCAGCTCCAGGCCGACCCAGGCGGCGGGCCCGTTGGGCATGAGCATCGGCACGGTGTGCGGCGACACCTTGCGGGGGCCGCTGGCCTCCAGGATGTCGTCCTGGTCGAGCAGGGTCTGCGCGCCGCCGATGCCGCTGCCGACGCTGACCGCGAGCCGCTCCTTCTCGACCTCGGGCGCCCCGGCATCGGCCCACGCCTCGCGGGCGGCGATGATCGCGGTCATCTCCGAACGGTCCAGGCGGCGCGCCTGGACACGGTCGATCTTCTCGGTCGGCTCGACGGCGAGCTGGGCGGCGATCCGGACGGTGAGCTGGGCGGCCCAGTCCTGGGTCAGCGCCGAGACACCGGACTTGCCGGCCAGCATCGCGTCCCAGGTGGACGCGGCGTCTCCGCCGAGCGGGGTGGTTGCCCCGATGCCGGTGACGACGACCTCAATACTCACTGCTCAACATCTCCTCTTGCGGTCCGGTCCTGGACAAAGTGCGGGGTGACCGATCCTTGCCCAAGACCGGGACGACGAAGACTCAGGCCTGCGACTTCACGATGTACGACACGGCGTCGCCGACCGTCTTCAGGTTCGGCACCTCGTCATCCGGGATCTTCACGCCGAACTTCTCCTCGGCCGCAACCACGACCTCGACCATCGACAGCGAGTCGACGTCCAGGTCGTCGGTGAACGACTTGTCCTCGGCGACGTCGTCCGGGTTGACTCCGGCGACTTCCTCGAGGATCTCGGCGAGACCTCCGGCGATCTCTTCACGGGTGGACATAGAGCTTTCCTTCCTTGGGTTGACGCGCTGGTGGAACAAAGATGAACGAAGTGCTACGGGCAGCGGATGACTTGCCCCGCGTAGGTGAGGCCGCCGCCGAAGCCGAACAGCAGGACCGGGGCGCCGGAGGGCACCTCGTGCCGCTCGATGGCCTTCGACAACGCCAGCGGGATGCTCGCCGCCGACGTGTTGCCGGACTCGACCAGGTCCTTGAGGATGATCGCGTTGGGCAGGTCGAGGCGCTTCACGATACCGTCGATGATCCGCGTGTTGGCCTGGTGGGCGACGAACGCGGCGATGTCCTTGCCCTGCACGCCGGCCCGGTCGAGGGCGGCCTGGGCGTACGGCGCGAGGGCGGTGGTCGCCCAGCGGAAGACCGCCTGGCCCTCCTGCTTGATGTACGGCCGCCAGCCCTCGATCTTCAGCACGTCGCCCTTCTCGGGCGCGGAGCCCCAGACGACCGGGCCGATGCCGGACTGCTCGCCCTCGGCGGCCGCGGTGACCACCGCCGCGCCGGCGCCGTCGCCGAAGAGCACGGCGGTGGTGCGGTCGGTCCAGTCGGTCACGTCCGACAGCTTCTCCGCGCCGATCACCAGCGCGTTGCGGGTCGCGCCGGCCCGGATCGCGTGGTCGGCGCTGGCCAGGCCGTAGCAGAAGCCGGAGCAGGCGGTGTTCAGGTCGTACGCGGCGGGCGCGTTGATGCCGAGCTTGGCCGCGACCCGGGTCGCGACGTTGGGGCAGCGGTCGATCGAGCTGCAGGTGGCCACGATCACCGTGTCGATGTCGGCCGCGGTCAGCCCGGACGCGGCGAGCGCCTTGCCGCCGGCCGCGATCGCCATGTCGGCGACCGTCTCGGCGCCGGCGACCCGGCGCTGGGCGATGCCCACCCGGTCACGGATCCACTCGTCGTTGGTTTCGATCACCTTGGACAGGTCGTCGTTGGTGATCACCTGCGACGGCTGGTAGTGCCCGAAGGCGAGGATCTTCGAGCCGGCGGCTGGGGGGTTCACAGGAGGCCTCCAATGCGGGCGAGCGGCTGGCCCGGTGCGACCGGGGCGTCGAGGTTCGCGAGCCACTCGGTGAGCACGCCGGCGCCGTGCGCCGCGACGTCGACCGGGCCCTGGCGGGTCTGGATCGCGCCGATCGACTGGCCGGCGCGCACGTCGGTGCCCGCGGTCAGGCCCTCGGCCGGGGTGAAGGTGCCGGCCGCGCCGGCCATCACCACCCGGAACTCGGGCAGCGACCGGGGCGCGGGCGCGCCGCCGTGCCGGGCGATCGCGGCGCGGGCGGCCGGCAGGTCGTCGGGGGTGTTGACCTGGACGATCTCGATGCCCTTGATGGTCCGCTTGACCAGGCCGGCGAGCGTGCCGGCCGGGGCGAGCTCGATGACCGCGGTGACGCCGAGGCTCGCCAGGGTGTCCATGCACAGGTCCCAGCGCACCGGCGCGGTGACCTGGCGGACCAGGCGCAGCAGCATGGTGGGGCCGTGCTGGACGGCGGCGCCGTCGCGGTTGGACAGCAGGATCCGGGCCGCCGGCGACGGGGTGATCCCGGCCGCGACCCTGGCCAGGGCCTCCTCGGCCGGTGCCATGTAGGGCGTGTGGAACGCCCCGGCGACCTTCAGCGGGATGATCCGGGCGCGGGCCGGCGGCGCGGCGGCGAACTTCTCCAGGCCGGCGGCGGCCCCGGCGGCGACCACCTGGCCGGCGCCGTTGCGGTTGGCGGGGTACAGCCCGGCGGCCTCGATCGCGGCGAGCACCTCGTCGGGGTCGCCGCCGAGCACCGCGGCCATGCCGGTCGGCTCCAGCGCGCACGCGGCGGCCATCTCCCGCCCGCGTACGCCGGCCAGGGTGACCGCGGCCTCCGGCGCGAGCACCCCGGCGAGGGCCGAGGCGGCGAGCTCGCCGACGCTGTGACCGGCCACGACCGCGGCGTCACGCATCGGCAGGTGCTCGGCGGCCAGCAGCGCCGCCGCCACCAGCAGCGGCTGGGTCTTGGCCGTGTCCTTGATCTCGTCCTCGTCGGCGACGGTGCCCAGGTGCACCAGATCGACGCCGGACAGGGCCGACCACCAGCGCAGACGCGCCTCGGCGCCGGGCAGCGCGAGCCACGGGGTCAGGAAGCCCGGCTTCTGTGAACCTTGGCCAGGGGCGAGTACGGCGAGCACGTCTACGACTGTTCCGGATCGACGACAGACAAGTGGGTAGCGCGACGCACCAAAGTGGACCACCTCGTTTGTAGAGAACCTACAAAAGATAGCGTGGCGTTGCGCCAACAGATCCGTTTGTTCACCGACTGTGCGCTACGGCGCAGGTGGCGAGCCCGACGGCGCGAACGGGTCCAGTCTGCCGATTGTCAGCGCGATCCGGAGCGCGAACGCGTCGCGTGGTACCAGCGGGGTGAAACCGGTCACCTCGCCGATCCTGCGTAGGCGATACCGCACCGTGTTCGGATGCACGAAGAGCCCGCGGGCCGCGCTCTCCAGCACCCCGCCCCCGGCGAAGAACGCGTCGAGTGTCTCCAGCAGCTCGCCGCCGGCCCGCACCAGCGCGCCGTAGACCTCCTGCCGCAGGATCCGGCGGGCCTCGGCGTCGCCGGCCAGGGCCCGCTCGGGCAGCAGGTCGGCCGCCGCGACCGGCCGGGGCGCGGCCGGCCAGGCCGGTGCCGCGCGGAAGCCGGCCAGCGCGGCCCGGGCCGACTCGGTCGCCTCGTCGAGGGACGGCACCGCCGGCCCGACCACCACGGGCCCCTCGCCGAAGCCGACGAGCAGGCGCTCGGTCGCCGCCATCGGGTCGGCGGCGCCGCCGAGCACCACGACGAGGCGGTCGCCGTGCACGCCACCGAGGATCTCCACGCCGATGCGGCGGGCCGCGCGGTACACGGTGTGCAGCACGGCCGCGGCCTCCCCGCCCGGCGAGCGGCCCACCGCGACCGCCACCGGGGGCGCGTCGGCCCAGCCCAGGGCGGCCGCCCGGCTGGCCAGCACGTCGGAGGAGTCGCCGCGCAGCAGCGCGTCGACGAGCAGCGCCTGGAGGCGGGCGTCCCAGGCGCCGCGGGTCTCGGCCGCCCGGGCGTAGACGCGGGCGGCGCCGAACGCGACCTCGCGGCTGTAGTGCAGCACCGCCTCCTTGATCGCCGCCTCCTCGCCGGCCGCGGCCAGGTGCGGCAGCTGCTCCTCGACGACCTCGATGGTGATCCGGATCAGCTGGACGGTCTGGCCCAGGTTGATCGAGCGGGCCAGCGCGCGGGGGGCGGCGTCGAAGAACTCGTCGCCGATGTCCGGCGGGAGCGGGTCACCCTTCTCGCGGCTGCGCACCCACTCGACCAGCGACCGGACGCCGGCCTGGGCGACGAGCATCACCCAGGCACGCTGGTCGGCGGGCAGCTCGCGGAACCAGGGCAGCGTCTCGTCCATCCGTGCCACGCTGGCGGTCGACAGCGCGCCCGCCGCGCGCTCGATCGAGCGGACGCTCGCCTCCAGGGAGTTGCCCACCCCGACAGCTTTTCACGCGGTACCACTACACCTCATCGGCGGGCGGCGAGCCAGAACCCGCCGTAGACCCCGGCCTCACGCCCCGTCGCCCGCAGACCGTTCGGCCCCTCGATCAGCCGGCGCCCCCACACCGTCTCGCGGCCCGGCTTGAAGCTCGACACGACGTCGAGGTAGTGGTACTCGGGGCTGTTGCCGCTCCACGACCAGCCCAGGTAGCCGAGGCCGTGCGCCTCGCAGTACGCCATGATCGCGTCCTCGTCCGGGTCGCCGTACTGGTGGATCTGGGAGAACTCGCCGACCACGATCGGCAGCCGCTGCTGCACGAAGCGGTCGAGGTAGGCGGCGACCTTGTCGGCCGTGTCGAACGGGCCGTACATGTGCACGTCGAAGACGACGTTGTGCTCGGGGTCGCTCTCGAACACCTCGGCGGCGTGGTCGTACATCACGTGGAAGGAGTCGTTGCCCCAGTTCGGCGCGTCGACCATGATCGCGTGCAGCAGGCCGGCCGCCCGCAGCCGGTGGATCGCGTCCTTGGTCGCCCCGATCCAGTTGGCGTCGACCGCGTGCCCGGACGGCTCGTTGGCGATGTTGATGATGACGTACGACTCCTGCCGCAGCAGCACCTTGCGCAGGGTGAGCCAGTAGTCGGCCGCCTCGCTGATCGTCGCCGCGCCCGGCTCGGTGCCGTAGCCCATCGTGTCGTGGACGTCGAGCACGCAGATCAGCCGGGCCGCCTTGCACCGGGAGATGACCGAGGCCACCTCACCCGGAGGCGTCGGGTCCCACTTGTGCCCGCTCGACAGCGACACCCGTACCGCGTTGGCGCCCGTCGCCTTGATGTCGTCGAAGACCGACGCCGGGCCCTTGCCGAACGCGTAGCCGTGGTTCACGCCGCGCAGGACGAGGGGGTCGCCGCTCGCCTCGACGAGCCGGCCGCCGACGGCCTTGATGCCGGTCGCCCCGTAGGCGGGGGAGGGGGAGACGTACGCCGCCCCCAGCAACGACAGCAGCAGAGCGGGAAAACCCATCCTGACCGCGAGACGCATGACCACGGGTCGCGCGCTACCCGTCCGACCGAGGGCTACCCGTTCCGGAGAGATGAACCACCCTTCCGATGGGATCGACCGGCGTTCGTGCCCAAGGTAACGTGAGCGACACGGACCGTGGGTGAAAGATCGCGGGAGGCGGACCGGCTTGGAGTCCAAGGCAGCGGAGCTCGCCGCCGAGCAACAACACTTCGACCTGGCCCGCAAGCACCGCGAGCGGATGCGTGCCGAGCTGGGCGAGGCGCCCGACGCGGCGGCCAACTCGGGCGCCGGGCGGCGGCTGGCGCTGTTCCGGCGCGGCCGCAAGGACGGCATGGCCCAGCCCGACCAGGAGGTCGCGTTCGGCCGGATCGACCAGGAGTCCGACGAGACGTTCTACGTCGGCCGGGAGACGATCTTCGACGACCAGCGCCAGGTGCTGGTGGTCAACTGGCAGACGCCGATCGGCACGCTGTACTACGAGGCCAGCGCCGAGGACCCGCGCGGCCTGACCCGCAAGCGCACCTTCCGCTGCGAAGGGCACGCCGTCGTCGACTTCGAGGACGTGGTCTTCCAGCAGCTCGCCCAGGCCGTCGCCCAGCTCGAGGAGCTGCCCGACGCGGCCCTGCTGGCCGAGCTCGACCGCGAGCGCACCGGCTCGATGCGCGACATCGTCCCGACCATCCAGGCGGCCCAGTCGCGGCTCATCCGCGCGCCGCTCGACCAGATCCTGGTGATCGAGGGCGGGCCCGGCACCGGCAAGACCGCCGTCGCGCTGCACCGCGTGTCGTGGCTGCTGTTCAACCACCGCGACCGCCTCCGCCCGCAGGACGTGCTGGTCGTCGGCCCTCACCCGGCCTTCACCCGGTACATCCGCTCGGTCCTGCCCAGCCTCGGCGACACCGACGTCGCGCAGCTCGACATCGACCAGCTCGGCCCGCCGGTCCAGCGCGGCCGGTCCGAGGCCCCGCAGACCCGCCGGATCAAGGGCGAGGCGCGCATGGCCGGGCTGCTGGCCCGGGCCCTGGAGGCGCGCATCGGCACACCCGAGCCGGCCGAGCGGATGCTCTTCGACGGCCGGTTCATCACCCTGTCCGGCGTCGAGGTGGCCGCCGCCGTCACCGAGGCGCGGCAGGGCACCGGCGCCTACGCCCAGCGCCGCCAGCGCCTGCGGGCACGCCTCGCCGACCTGGTCCGCGAGCGCGGCGGACCGCCCGACCCGGAGCGCCTCGGCCCGGTCGAGAACCTGCTGGAGCGCCTCTGGCCGCTGCAGAGCGCGCCGGCGTTCCTGCGCGCGCTGTACGGCTCGACCGCGCGGCTCACGGCCGCCGGCGGCGACGAGTTCTCCGCCGACGAGCTCGGCCTGCTGCACCGCCGGGGCGCCGACCGCCTGTCCGAGGAGGTGTGGAGCGCCGCCGACGTCCCGCTGCTCGACGAGCTGGAGGAGCTGCTCAACGGCAACTCCCGGCGGTACCGCCACATCGTCGTCGACGAGGCCCAGGACCTCTCGCCGATGCAGCTGCGCTCGGTGTCCCGCCGCTCGTCGACGGGCTCCCTGACGATCGTCGGCGACCTCGCCCAGTCGACCGGGGCGTGGGCCCGCGACCACTGGGAGGAGGTGACCGACCACCTGCCGCAGACGCTCCCGATCGTCGTGCTGGGGCTGCGGTACGGCTACCGCGTCCCGCGCCAGGTCTACGAGCTCGCCGCCGAGCTGCTGCCGATCGCCGCCCCCAACGTCCAGCAGACGCGCGTGGTCCGCGACGGCCCGGCCGCCCCCGGCACCTACGTGGTCGAGCGCGGCGAACGCGCCGGCCGCGTGGCCCAGCTCGCCCGCGACCACCTGGGCGCGGGCCGCTTCGTCGGCATCGTCTGCCCGGCCGCCTCCCGCGCGGACATCGAGCACGCGCTGCACGCCAACAACCTGCCGTGGGCCCGAGCCGACCAGGGCGAGCTGGAGCGCTCGCTCAACCTGGTGTCCCCGCAGGAGGCCAAGGGCCTGGAGTTCGACGCGGTGATCGTGGTCGAGCCGGAGGAGATCGTCGCCGAGGACCCGCGCGGCCACCGCCTCCTCTTCGTGGCGCTGACCAGGACCATCCGGTACCTCGACATCGTCTGCGCCGGCGACGTCCTGCCGCTGGAGGCGGTCCCGGACGTCACCGGCCGCATCCCGCGCCAGCGCGCGGTGATCGAGCCGGACCCGGACCCGACGGTGGAGCTGAGCTCGCTCGACCGCCTGGCCGAGGACCTGGCCACGCTGGTGACGGGCGGCGCCCCGGCCCCGATGTGGGACGAGGTCCTCCTGCGCACGGCGGCGATCCTGGACGAGCGCTCAGGCCGCTCCCGCCCGAAGGGCCGCCACCACCGCCCCTAACGCTGCGCGGTCATCCGCGTGATCGCGTCGGCGTCGGCGCGCCGCCCGACGGCCCACTCGACGAGCGTGTCGAGCAGCTTGGCCTTGGTGCCGGTCGCGGTGACGCCGAGGGTGTTGGCGAGGTCCTTGAGCTGCGGGATGGTCAGCCTGAGGTCGACCTCCAGGTAGCGGCGGGCGTCGGTCCGGTTGCCGAGCTGGCGCAGGGTCGTCTCGATCTCGTCGACCGGCCGGGGGAGCGGCTTGCCGGCGGCGGCTGTCTTCACGGGACGGCCGCCCTTGGGCACCAGCTCCAGCTTGGCCGCACCGCTGGCGAGGTCCCGCAGCTGGTCGGCCGGCAGCGTCTTCACGAACGCTGCCACGCGGAGCAGCACCTCGTGGGCGAGGTCGGCCGGGTCGGTCATCGGAGCGCTCCTTCAGATCCTGGTCCGTGCGAGGAACTCGCTGGTCAGCTGCTGCAGTTCGTATCGTAGGTTCTCGATCGTGGTGTTGCCGGGAGGGGCCAGCACCACGGGCAGGCTGTGGGTGCCGGCCTCGGAGATCGAGGTCTTGCTGTCGCGGATGCTCTGCCGGAAGACCGGGATCTCGATCTTCGTGGTGGTCTCGACCGACGTGCGCTGCGCGGCCAGCCACTGCCCGTTCGGCGTCCACTGCACCATCGTGTAGATGACCCCGACCAGCTCCGGGTTGATCTGGTGCGGCGCGATCGAGTTGTACTCCTCGACCAGGCCGCTGAGCCGCGCCCGCAGGTAGTCGATGCCCAGCGTGGACAGGTAGTCGGGGCGGGCCGGGACGACCACGTGGTCGCTGGCGACGATCGCCGTGCGGGTCACCATGTTGAAGTTGGGCGCGCAGTCGATCAGCACGGAGTCGTACCCCGCGAACTCCTGGTCCAGCAGCGCGTCCGCAAGCGCGCGGTGCACGGGCAGGTAGCGCGGGTGCTGCTTGAGGAACCGCGCGCCGCCGAGCATCGCGGCCAGGTCCAGGTCGACCTCGATGAGCCCGAGGTGGGCCGGCAGCAGGTGGACCTGACCGCCGAGCGGCTGGACCACCGCGTTGATCTCCCGCGGGGTCAGCACGAAGCGGGGCAGCGGCTCCGACCGCTGGTTGATGAAGCCCTGGTACCACTGGAGGATCGTCAGCTTCTCCTCGGTGAAGTCCTGCGGGCGGTAGAAGGAGAACGTCAGGCTGGCCTGGGGGTCGAGGTCGATGAGCAGGACCTTGCGGCCGCGGGCGGCCAGTTCGGCGCCGATGTTCGCGGTCAGCGTGGTCTTGCCGACGCCGCCCTTGTAGTTGATCACCGACACGACGCTCATGCCAGCAGCATGCCACCGGCGCGCACGGTTTGTCGTCGGGCCGTCACCCGACTGGGCTGCCCTACGGCTTCTTCGGCACGAACCCACCGGAGAGCTCCCGGATGCGGGCGATCAGCGCGACGATGAAGGGGTCCCGCTCGAACCGCCCGAACCCGCCCCCGAAGCGGTTGGCCCGCGCCTCGAAGAAGAGACAGGCCCGCAGCGTGTCGACATCGTCCCCGACCGTTCTCGACCGGTTCCACTCGTCGCGGGCGTCGGGCGCCGGGTTGACCTCGTGCAGCGCGTAGCCGTGGTAGGTGTGCGCGAACGCGGACACCTCCTCGATACCGGCGCCCGGTCCCGGCACCCGCACGGGCTCATCCATCAGCTCATCCATCAGCTTCATCCATCAGCGAGTGGCCAGTCATGCGGGTCGGTCAGCGAGAGGCGGGGGAAGGCGCCCGCGTCGTTCAGGGCCCGGACCAGGTCCGGATCGGGTGCGTGGACCAGGACCTCGCACATCGGGGTGTAGCCGCCGCGGCTGCGCGCGTTCACGTCCACGCCCGCGGCCAGCAGGCGGGGGAGCAGCTCGGCGTGCTCGAACTGGTGGATCCGGTGCAGCAGGGTCTGGCCCCGGCCGTCGCGCAGGTGGGGGTCCATGCCCGCGTCCAGGAGTGCGAGCACCACCCGGGCGCCGCCGTGCTCCATGCGCCGCCACAGGTCACGGCGGTACGCGTGCAGGCGTCTCGGCAGGCCCGCACCGCCGTCGTGCCACGCGAGGTCGGCCTGGAAGCAGCCGCTGATCTCGCCGCCGAGCGCGCGCAGGGCGAGTTCGCGGCGCCGGTCGGCCTCTGTGTGGTGGAGCAGTTCGAGGCGCCCGCCCCGCAGGCCGATCCAGTGCCACTGCGCGCCGCAGCGGACGCGGATGCGCTCGCCCTCGGCGAAGCCCGCGGGAACGACGGCGGCGGACCGGGTCCCGGCCGGATGCGAGGCGGGAAACAACGCGGCGCGGACCAGGGGGTGTACCTCGGTGACGTCGATCCGGCCCTCCCGGACCAGGTCCAGGTCGATCGGGTGGCGGAGCAGGGCCGGATGCAGGCGGAGGTCGGCCTGTACCGGTCCCGGCTGATCCGGATCCTCCGTGCGGTGCACGGCCCGGCAGCGATCCCCGGTCACCTCCAGACGCAGATGCGGCATCGGCCGCCGCGACCGGCGCCGGTGGCCGTCGGCCTGCAGCTCCCACGACCGGCGGCCGAACTGCGCGGCCACGCGCCGCAGCTCGCGCTCCGCGAGCAGCGGGTCAACGCGGCGCAGCGGGTCGATCTCCCAGCGGAACCACTGGCTGAAGTCCGCGTCGTCGAGCAGCCACCCGGCCGAGGTCCAGGCCCCGATCGTCCCGGGCGCCCGGACGTCCGCCACCGCCCGCAGCTCACCGGCGCGGCGGGCGTCCCACAGGTACGGCGGCAGCGGGATGACCGGCCCCTCCGCCAGGTCGCCCGCGCGCACGGCCCGCAGGGTGAGCCGCTGTGAGCCGGTCGTGGCCACCGGCGACACGACTTCGAGCACCACGGTGTCCGGGGTGACCGGCCCGTCGGGAGCCAGCACGTACCGCAGCCCGGCGGCCAGCGCCGCGGACCCGTTCAGCGACCGCGGCAGGTGCCAGCGGAGCAGGTCGGGCGCGAACCCGGCGAGCAGCTCCGCGGCCGGCCCGGCGTCATCGAAGTCGACGGTGACCCGGGCCGCCGCGCAGGCGGTCCGCCAGTCACCCCGCTCGCGTGCCTCGGTGCATTCGGCGACCATCCACTCGGGCACCGCGTAGCGCCGGATCAGCCGCCAGTCGTCCAGCTCGGCGAACGGTCCGCCCACCACCGCGCCACCACCCCCGGGCGTCGTTCCAAGGCGGCGAAGCCGACCGGACTCGAACCGGCGTCCTCCTCCGTGAGATTGAGGCGCGTCGACCTCTGCGCTACGGCTCCGCCGGGCCGGATCATAGCGGTAGACTCCAATAATAAGATCATCTGGACAGGTCGGATCTCATGGGCTTGAGAAGCCGGGGACGGTTGTACAAGGATCTGCCTGGCCTCGCGCCGGCGTCCTACCTCCCTGGCGGTGACCTCGCCGACGAGGTTCGCGCTGCCCCGGGCTGGACCGCCAAGACAAAGACCTGGCTGCTCTTCCTCTCGCGAGTGCGGATCGCCCCGCTGTACGTGCTGATCGTCGTCGTCATCAATGTCGTCCTCAATCACGCCGTCAGCGCGGAGACCCGCAGTGACTTCGTCCTCGCCAACTCCACCAACGTGAACAACCTGGAGCACCACAGGATCTGGACGTTGGTCACCAGCGCCTTCGTGCTCGACGAGCGGGCCGGGGTGGGCGCGGTCCTCCCGCTGCTGGCGCTCCTGTCGGTGGCCGAGGTGCTGTGGGGGTGGCGGCGGCTGCTCCTGGTGTTCTTCCTGTCCAACGCCGTGGCCAGCTGCCTCGTGTACGGGCTGTTGCTGATCGGCGTCCGCGGCAACTGGCTGGGCGGCGCGGTCACCATGGCCAATGACGTGGGCACGAGCTACGGCTCGCACGCCGTCGGCGGCGCGCTTGCGCTCACCCTGCCCGTGCGTGCACGACGCCTCCTGGTGCCGTTGGCAGTCATCGCCGTGGTCGTACCGTTGCTGAACGGGGCATCCTTCACTGACATCGGGCACCTGCTGGCCGTCCTCCTGGGCTTTGTCGCCGGCTGGCAGATGCGGCGGCGTCCGCTGGCCTGGTGCCGGCTCCGCCCGGCCTCGCGGTGCCCGGACCGGACCGTGGCCTACTCGTTCGACGACGTGACGCAGGCCCGGGCAGCATTGCTCACGGCGCTGCGTCTGCACGGGCATCGTCAGGCGCGCCTCGACGACGCCGTCGCCGCCTGCTCCGACCGGGCGGCCCGGATACACGTGCGGGAAACCCGGGACATGGCCGCGATCGACGGCGCCCTCGCCGGCGGCGCAGGCGGGGTGTTGCTGGGCACCTTCATCGGCATTCCGCTGATCGGCCTGTTCATCGGCGCGGTCGTCGTCGCGGCGGTGGCGCGCCGGCACGACGCCGGCCTCAAGGACACCACCGTGGAGCGGACGATGTGCGCCCTGCCGGCCGGGCGGGGTGCACTCCTGCTGCTGGCCGACCCGGCCGGCGAGCCGGCACTGACCCGCGAGCTCGCCCGGACCGGTGGCACCCCGGTGCCCGAGGCCGCTCGGGAACAGGATGCCGCTCGCCCGGATCGGGACGCGACGTCCCCGTCCTGACAGGCGGCCGGTCCCTGGCAGGATGGGGCGGTGAGCGGCTGTGACCTCTACGCGTGCGCGTACTAGCCCCAGCTACGCACCCAGCACCGGAAACCCAACAGACGGTTCCGAGTAGCTGAAACAGCTGGTACCAGCACTTGGTGCGACCCAACACGGTGCACCGCGGACCCGACAACACAGATCGACGACGGCGTGGTACGCGTCCTCCGGCGCCGCCGTCTCCTCGAACGCGGCGTCCGGCATGCCGACGCGCCCGTTGCTTTGGCTGCCGCCGTCGGGTCTCCAACTTTCGTTGGAGCCCAACCGCCCACCTTCGCGCCATGTACCAGCTGACCCGCGCTTTTAGCGTCGAAGGCAGTTGCTGTGCAGGCTGCGAGTCGAGGGTGGGGCGTGATGGCGGGCGTGTGGGATCGGCTGGCACGGCTGGTGACCGGCCGGAAAGGCGCATGGCTGGTACTGGTCGCGGGGCTGGTGCTCGCGGCCGGCGTGGCGGGAGCGCTGCGGGGGGCGCAGGCACCCGGAGCGGCCGACAGTTTGCCGACCGGGTCGGAGTCCGCGCGGGTGCGGCAGTTGGCGGAACGGTTCCCGCACCACGAGCTGGCGCCGGTTGTGGCGGTCTTCACCCGTCCCGACGGCGCCCGGCTGAGCAGCGATGATCTGGCCGCGGCTGGCGACATCGGGCGGCGGCTGGGGCAGCGGGTGCATCAGCAGCCCTCGCCGCCGATCGTGTCCGACGACGGCAAGGCGGCGGCGGTCAACGTGATGGTCGACGCCGACCGGCCGAACGCCCAGGTCGCCCAGACCATTGACCAGTTACGCGCCACCGGCCGGGAGGCGGCGCCGGCCGGGTTGACGGTCCAGATCACCGGCGGGCCGGCGTTCGGGGCCGACATCGCCTCCGCGTTCGACGGCGCGAACTTCACGCTGCTGGCGGTGACGATCGGCATCGTGGCGGTGCTGCTGCTCATCACGTACCGGTCACCGATCCTGTGGCTGGTACCGCTGGCCGTGGTGGGCCTGGCCGACCAGGTCGCCGCGGCGGTGACGGCCGAGCTGGGTGCGGTGGCGAACCTGCGGTTCGACGCTGGCATCATCAGCGTGCTGGTGTTCGGCGCGGGCACCAACTATGCGCTGCTGCTGATCTCCCGGTACCGCGAGGAGCTGCACCGGGCCGGCGAGCACCGGGCGGCGCTGGCCGCGGCGGTACGCGGCACCGGCCCGGCGATCCTGGCCAGCAACGTCACCGTGGTGGCCTCGCTGCTGACACTGCTGTTGGCCGCCATGCCCAACACGCGCGGGCTGGGGGTGGCCGCAGCGGCCGGGTTGGCGATCGCGCTGCTGTTCGCGTTGCTGGTACTGCCGGCGGCGCTCGCGGTGTGCGGGCGGCGGCTGTTCTGGCCGTTCGTGCCCCGGCCGGGTACCGCACCGGCCGTGGGCCGGCTGTGGCGGCGGGTGGCGAGCGCGGTGACGCGACGGCCGGCGCCGGTCGTGGTGGCCTCGCTGCTGGGGCTGGCGGTGCTGGCCAGCGGACTGGTCGACACCCGGATCGGGCTCAGCCAGCTGGAGCAGTTCCGCGTGAAGTCCGAGTCGGCGGCCGGGCTGGAGGTGCTAGCGCGCCACTTCCCGGCCGGCGAGTCGGACCCGCTGATCGTCATCGCCAAGGCCTCGGCCGCCGACGCGGTGGCGGGTGCGGCGCGTACCGTGCGGGGCGTGACCTCGGTGCGCCCGTCCGGCACCGCCGACGGGCTGGCGAAGTTCACCGTGATCGGCTCGGCGCAGCCGGGCGGCACCGCGAGCCTCGACACCGTTCGCGACCTCCGCGCCGCGGTGCACGCGGTACCGGACGCCGACGCGCTCGTGGGCGGGCCGGACGCCGAGGACCTGGACGTACGGGCCGCGTCGCGCGACGACCTGCTCCGTATCGCACCGCTCATCCTGGCCGTGGCGCTGCTGCTGCTCATCGCGCTCCTGAGGGCATTGCTGGCCCCGCTGCTACTGGTCCTGGTCAACGTCGCCTCGGCGGTGGCCGCCATCGGGGCCGGAACGTTCGTCGGTACGCGGCTGTTCGGGTTCCCGGCGCTGGACGTCAACGTGCCCCTGATCGCGTTCCTCTTCCTGGTCGCGCTGGGCATCGACTACACGATCTTCCTGGCCCACCGCACCCGGCAGGAAGCCGCTGCCCACGGCACCCGTACGGGCGTGATCGAGGCGGCCGGCCACACCGGCGCCGTGATCACCAGCGCCGGGGTCGTACTGGCCGGCGTGTTCGCCGCGCTCGGCGTGCTGCCGTTGACCACGCTGGCACAGCTGGGTCTCATCGTCGGACTCGGCGTTCTGGTCGACACCCTGCTGGTGCGCAGCATCGTGGTACCCGCGGTGGTGGCATTGGCAGGCGACCGGATCTGGTGGCCGAGCCGGCGCGGCCGGAATCCAGTGGTCCCCGTGCAGCCGTCCGCGCCGGACGGTGAATCCCGTTCGGCCGAGCGGACGCGTCGGCTACCGTGATCACTATCATGTCAAATGGCTGGTCACGGCCGGTGGCGCTGGTCCTGCTGCGCCGCAGCGAGCATGTGCTGTTCGTCGGTCTGCTGATGCTGGGCGTGGCCGGCGCGTGGCGGACAGGGTCGCGGCACTGGGTGCTGGCCGCCGGTGCGGTCGGGGTCGCCAGTTGGTACCTGGTCGGGATGCTGCTGGCCCGGCGGAGTCGAGCCCGGTGGCAGGCGGCGGGCTGGCTGGTGGTGCTCACCGCCGGCTGCGCGGCACTCGCCGTCGGTTCGGTCAGCTTCGTGTGGCTCGCGTTCCCGCTGTTCCTGCTCTATACCCAGCTGCTGCCCCTAGCCGCTTCGGTACCGGCGGTGGCGCTCGCGACCGTCGGCACCATCGCGGCCATCGCGCTCGACCGGGGTCGGCTGGACGCGCCGGCGGTGGTCGGGCCGCTGGTGGGCGCGGCGATCGCCGTGGTCATCACCGTGGTGTACCGGGACCTGGCCGAACAGGTGCGCCAGCGCGCCGAGCTGATCGACGAGCTGACCGCCGCCCGTGACCAGTTGGCCGCCGCCGAGCGTCGGGCCGGGGTACTAGCCGAACGTGAACGGCTGGCCCGGGAGATCCACGACACCATTACCCAGAGCCTGACCGGCATCGTCCTGGTGCTGCGTACCGCCCGCGACACCGACCCCGCCCAGGTCCCGGCGCTGCACGCCCAGCTGGACACCGCGATCACCGCCGCCCGTGCCGCGCTGACCGACACCCGCCGGCTGGTACGCGCCCTGACCCCGGCCGAGCTGGCCAGCCGGTCGCTGCCTGAGGCGCTAGGCCGCATTGTGGCCGACCAGCCCGGCGCAGGCACCCGGCTGCACGTGGAAGGTGAACCGGTAGGCCTGCCCACCCCCGTGGCGGTGACGCTGCTGCGCGGTGCGCAGGAGGCGCTGGCCAACGTGCGCGCCCACGCGCGGGCCCGGCGGGTGGAGGTGACGCTGACCTTCCTGCCCGAAGCGATCAGTCTCGACGTGGTCGACGACGGCATCGGCTTCGACCCCGCGCTGCCGGTCGGGCCCAGCACCGGTACCGGGCTGGGACTGGCCGGCCTGCGTGCCCGCGCCGCCGAGGTCGGCGGCAGCATAGAGGTCGACTCGGCGCCCGGCCGGGGCACTGCGCTCAACCTCACCGTGCCTCGCGGGGAGGCAACCGATGTCTGAGATCCGTGTGTGGCTCGTCGACGACCATCCGGTCGTGCGCGGCGGGCTGCGCGCCGCGCTCGACACCGACCCGGCCGTCAGCGTGGTCGGTGAGGCCTCCAGCGGCGAGGACGGCGTGGCCAAGGCCCGTACCCTGCGGCCGGACGTGGTACTGATGGACCTGCAGCTGGGCGCGGGCATCGACGGCGCCGAGGCCACCGCCCGCATCCGCCGGCTGCCCGACCCGCCGCTGGTGCTAATCCTGACCACCTACGACCGCGACGCCGACATCCTGCCGGCCATCGCTGCCGGCGCCAACGGATACCTACTCAAGGACGCCACCCCAGCCCAGCTGCTGGCCGCGGTGCACGACACCGCCGCCGGCCACACTGTGCTGGCCCCCTCGGTGGCCACACGGCTGGTCGAACGCACCCGGTCACCGCAGCAAGCGCTGACGGCCCGGGAGACGGAGATCCTGCGCATGGTCGCCGACGGGCTGTCCAACCAGGCCATCGGCCGCGCCTTGTTCATCACCGAGGCCACCGTCAAGTCCCATCTGGTCCAGGTGTTCACCAAGCTGCAGGTCGACAACCGCACCACCGCCGTGGCCGAAGCCCGCCGCCGCGGCATCATCGCCTGAACAAGCCTCCGTACGCAGAGCGGCGGATGTGGCCGCTTCCTCGGAGGTCGCGCGTCGTTCCCGAAACCGAGCTGAAGCTGGATACCTGGCCACTCGCCCACGGTCGGCGAGGACTGAGGCCACGGCATCGGCCTTCCGGGGCGGCCTGGCAGGATGGGGAGGTGTCCGACCTCGTCCTGATCCTGCGGTACCGCAAGGCGGTGACGTACGGGCATCACGTGCTGCTCGCCGCCTTGGAGGAGCACGAGACCCCGACGGATTATGAGGTGGTCTTCGCGGAGTCGGCCGCGGCCACCGTCGAGGCCATCAAGGCCGCGCGGGCCTCCCGGGTGCTCGTGCTGTGGTCGTTCTACTCGCCCGACGCGACCGCGCTGGCGGAGGAGCTGGCGGGCATCAAGGCGGCGGCCCCGGGCGCGGTGCATGTGGCGGGCGGGGTGCACGCCACGGCGGAGCCGGTGCAGACGCTCGACCAGGGCTGGGACATCGCCGCGGTCGGCGAGGGGGAGAGCACGCTGCTGGCGCTCGTGGACAGCGCCGGCGACCCGGCGGGCATCCAGGGCCTCGTCTATCGCGACGAGCACGGCAGTCTTCGACGAACGGGCAAGGCCCATCGCGAGCCGCTGGGGCGGTACCGGGCCTTTCCCCTCACGTACAAGCGCATGAACCCGATCGAGATCACCCGCGGCTGCGTCTACGCGTGCGCGTACTAGCCCCAACTACGCACTGAGCGCTGGAGACTGTTGGGGCGGCTCAGAGTTGCTGTAATCCCGGTCTGGTACGCCATGGCTGCGTGAGGCGGCATCGCAGTCGGCGAAGCGGCAACAGCGCAGCTTGACCGAGCATCAGCGAGGACGCAGTTGAGCACGATTCCCCCAGGTCGAACGGGTCGTCGACATGGCCACCCGGGTTCTGGCCCAGATGAGCGCGCTGTGACTAGCGGCCGGAACCGGGCTTAGTCGAGCCGCGAGCGTTCGAGCACCTCCTCGGTCGTGAGCGGACTGCGCGGGTGGTAGCTAAGGCAGAGCGGCGTCCGCACCTTCTGCGGTGCCTCACCCTCGGCCGCCAAGTAGAACTCGCCGGAGCGCAGCCGCGACACGTCGGGAACGTCGCCGCCCTTCGCCTTCGCCATCTCTCGCGCGGCGTCGATCTGAATCGGGCTGTTCAGCAGGCCGAAGAACTGGGTGGCGGCGTTACCCGGAATGCGGTTGTGGAGCCCTTTCGGCGCCTGGGTGGCGAACACCAGCCCGAGACCGTACTTGCGCGCCTGAGAGGCCAGCGCGAGGGTGCTCTGCGTGCACGCCGTCATGGTCCCCGATGGTGCAAGGGTCTGGGCCTCGTCCATCACGAACAGGCCGAGCAGGGGCCGGTCGCCGGCCGGATGCTTCTTGATGTAGGCGAAGAGCGCCATTTCGAGCTGATTGACGAAGCTTTGGCGCATGTCTTCCGACGGAAGGCCGACCAGGCTGATCACCGAGATCCGTGCGCGCTTGCCGTGCGATGGCGTGAGCAGGATCGCCGGGTCCAGCGGCGTGCTGTCGCCGCCGAACATCGGGTCATTGTCGATGGATGCGGTGAGCGTCTGGGCCAGCCCACTTGCGATTTTGTCCGCGCCGTCGAGCTCGCTGACGCCGTTCGGCAAGTCGGCGAGCGTGTCGATTAGGCCGCGCAAGGTGCCGCCGCCTCGGCGGCCATAGTGGTCGACCGCGCGCCGCAGGACGGCGAGACCGAGGTGTGCTTTGGCCGCCCGGCTATCCAGGCGAGCCCGCGGCGTCAGCGCAGCTACCGCAGAATCCACGGCCTCATTGAACTCGTCCGGGTCGTCGAGCACGCTTCTGAAGTCCGGCAACGGCTGAAAGCTCAGCGGCCTTCCGGTCTCCCGTCGTGGTGTCCACACCAGGACCTCGGTACCGGCGATGAAGGCCGCAGCTTTCTCCGCGTCCCCGGCACCCCATGCGTCGGGCGGTGCCGGCCAGGGATCGCCGAGCCTGGCCAGATCGTTGTTCGGGTCCAGCACGATGGCAGAGACGCCCTCGAGCGCGCACTCCTCGACGAGGCGCCGGATCAGCACCGTCTTGCCCGACCCGGAACCGGCAAAAATCGCGACGTGCTTGCGCAGCGACTCCATGGCCATGCGGACCGGTGCGCCGGTGGCATAGTCGTGGCCGACCGTCAGCATCGGAACCACGGACGACGCGCCGTTGACCGCCAGGTGCGGAACAGCCGGCGACCCGCCGGCCATGGCGTTCGGTTCGGTCGTCTCGGGTCGTTCCAGGTCTGCCATCGCTCGGCGGAATATTTCGATCTTGCTGGCCGGCCGGCGCGCCATCAACCACGCCCGAAGGTCGACGTGGGCCTCATCGAGCAGGACCTTTAGCGCGGCCAGCGTCCGCAAATCGGACTCGCCGAACGCGATCGTCGCCGTGTTCCGGCCCTTGAGCTCGTCGATGACGGTAAGCGTCTTGGGACCGGACCAGGCGCCGTTGCGCAGGAAGTAGAGCCGGCGCTTGGACACCCGGCCGTCGACGCCGGCGGCCATGGCCGCGCGCCTGATGCGGTGCAATGCGGCTACGCCGTGGTGCTTGGCACTGATGGCCCGGAAGGACCAGTGGGCCTGATCCTCGTTGTCCTCGTCGAGCGTGCGCCGCAGCCGCGCGTGCAGTGCCGGCTTGGCGCTCGGCGGACCGTCTTGGCTGAGGGTCTCCTCGGCCGCACCCTGCTCGATGATCCACGCCATCAGCCCGGCCGACAGCAGGCCCGGCACGACGGCGTCCTCGCGGTCGGGGTTGAGCGGTGCGGCGACGTCGGCTTCGTCCCGCAGTTCGGCGAAGCGGGCGTCGAGTTGATCGCGGACGTCATCCGGGATGTCAGTGGGGGCGAGCTGCGGCGCCGCGCTCTGCTCGGCGCTCGGCGGATCGCCCAACTTTCTGAGCTCGCGGACCTCGTCGTGCAGCAGGCAGTTCCGCACGTGCTCGTCGATTTCGATGAGCAACTGCCGCGGGGTGTGCTTCACCGCCGTGTCGAACGCCTCGGGGCGCACCGGCCACGTCGGGTAGGGCGGCGTGAACCGGACCTGGCGGTAGCTGTGGGCGAAGCGCTTCTCGATCAAGGTCCGGGCGATGGCCGGCTTCTGGATCGTCAGCATCTCCGCGGGCTCGCGGAACCGGTCGCGCACGGTGTCGGTCGTCCGGCTCTTGATGAGCATCCACGACGGCGGGATGCACGCGACGAGGGTCAGGGTTCGCCGGGTGTACTCCCGCAGCGCCATGAGGCCGTGCGCGAGTTGCTCGAGGACAAGTATCTGGGCCCAGTCGCCGGTGCTCGACGGCTCGATCGGCTGGCCTTCCTGCGACGTGATCGACGACTGCGATATCAGCGTGTCGATCTGGTCGACGGCCATCACCGAGGGTCCGGTGAGCGCCAACAGCCGGGACAGCTCGCGGACGATCTCCTGTGCGGTGCGCGGCCGGCGCCGCATGCGCCATTTGGTGCGCTCCTCCGGATCGGCGTCCGGCTCGGAGCTGAAGTAGTTCTCCGCGAGGTCGCGATGCGTGACGTCGTCGGAGGCGGACAATGCGATCGCGCGTGCGGTGTCGTCGCACTCGCGCGCAACCTCCCGGTCGTGGTCGGCGAGGCCCTGGAGGAATGCGTCCAGGGCGGCCGGGGTCAGCTCCGTCTCGCCCATGACCGCCCGGCGCGCCGACCGGGGAGCGCCGACCACCGACGAGAGCCGCCGCAGGAACAGCCGCATCTGCGTATCGCTGCCCGGAACCGTGCGGAAGAGGCCGCTGAGCATCGAGTCCAGGACGCTTTCCCAGAACCCCTTGGCATCCAGCACGCTCACCAGGAAGAAATAGCCGCCCTGATCCTGGATCTGCTGGCGGACCCAGCCGAGCATGTGCGTCTTGCCCGAGCCGCGTCGGCCCTTCAGCACCAGGCCCAGCGGGCTGCCGTCGGCGCTTTTGTGCGCGTCGGCCATGCCCGCCAGCACGTCGTTGACGACGCCCTGGTGTAGCCCTTCCACATGGAACATCGATGGGCGCCAGACGTCGTCGGGCACAGGCGCCCAGTCGAACCTGAGTGCCGCCAGAGCCTTGCGTTCGTCTTCGTTCATCGCGTTCCGATGGCCATGAGGTGCGTGTCCTGCCCCCCGACGCGCACGGCGTAGCGGCGGTCCTCGGCGGACAGCGTCTTCTGATTGGACTCGGGCATCATCTCGACGTCGTTGGCTCGGCTCAGCATGCTGAAGGCCTCGTCCAACGCGTCACTCGGCACATCGCTGAGCTTTCTCCGGACATCAGTGTGCTTCACCCACGCGCCGGGACGGGGCGCCAGCGATTTGTAAGCCTCGCGGATCCGTGCCTCGGGGTCGTCCTGTACCTCGGAGGTGTGGGAGAACATTTCGCTGAAGCGGTGGTATGCGCCGCGTCCCAGCACCCGTTCCCGCAGGTTGTCGTGCAACGCGCTCAAGGCCGCACCCAGTGCCTTGGCCCGAGGACTGTCGAAGTTCAGCGCCTGGTGCATACGATCCCAGCCTTTGTCGTCGAGCTGGTGGACGAAGGACCGGCCCACCTTCTCGCTCCTGACGTAGCCGGCTTCGTTGAGCCTTCTGCGGCTCTCGCCGGTGAGCGTGATCTGATAACGGCCCTGCAACTCGGGATTGGAGATTTCCCGGGCCTCCGCCATCAACACGATAAGCAGCGCGCTTTCCGAGGGAGTGAGATCGTCAGCCACCCTGCTGTCCTTTCGTTAAGTCATGCCTTCGGGTCCGAATGAGGTGTTCTATCTGAGCTGCCACCGCCTGCGCGTCGTACCGTACCCGCGCATTGGTGAACCTGAGCACGGCGTAGCCATCCAGCTGCAGCCGGACGTCGCGGTCCCGGTCGGCGTCGTACTGGGCGGCCCGGCAGTGCTCCGGCCCGTCGAGTTCCACCGCCACTCGCTCGGCCGGCCACAGCAGGTCGGGGCGGATCGGGTTGCGCACCGCGGCCGGCTGATAGATCGCGTTCCAAATCCGGCCGTACGCCCAATGCTCCTGCCGCCGCAGCACCGCCTCGAGCGTGGCCTCGACCGTGCTTCTCGGATGTGGTCGTCCGGCGGCCGCCGCGGCCGGTAACGGCGGTGGCGTGAGGTGCACGGTGCTGAAGCGCTCCAGGCCAGGCGACCTGGCCCCGGTGAGCCAGATGCCCAGCCGCCCGCGATCGGCGAGCCACTCCGCACCCGCAATTGCGACATTGCCGACCGGCATGGACAGCACCAGCCGATCGCGGCGGAAGCCCGATGCGATGACACGGGCCAGCCCCGCGATCCGCGCCTCGGGACGCAGTCGTGCCCGCGGTGCCGCCCGGCCGGTGAGCGCACGTTCCGCGAGATCGGCAAGGAAGACGCTTGCGTACCCCGCGGCGCGGGCCCGCTCGATCGCCACGGCCCTGATCGCGGCCAACGCCGCCCCCTGGGTTCCGTCGAGCTCATCCGACTCGGGCAGCCACCCGTGGATCAACTGCCGGGCTATCGCGTCGAGGACATCGACCACCTCGGCCACGAAGGCCGCCGCCGTACCGTCGCCCGCGGTCGCGGGCACCACCTCGACGGACGCCGGGAGATCGTCGTGGCGAGCCATCGCCGCGACGACGTCGGCCGCCGTTACTCCGCTGAGATGCACGACGCGGTCGACCGGGATCTCGGCCAGCCGCTCGTGCCAGGCCGCCTTCCCGTCGCCGGGTTTCGTGATCGTTTCCGCCATCACGGCTCCCGCGGCACGTAGGGCGCGCCGTCCGCGTCGAGGCCATGGGTGCGCAGCCGGTCGACGAGCGCACGGTCGACGGTCTCGTCGGCGTTGAGCAGGGCGACGAGCCGCTCGGCGGCCAGGAATGTGCCGGCGTCGACCTCGCGCCGCAGCTCGACCTCGTTGCGGAGGTCGAACAGCAACGTGGTCAGCTGGCGGGCGGCCGTCACGTCGCCTCCCGCGATCCCGCGCCGCAGGTGGGCCAGCTGAGCCCGGACCGCGGCGCCGTCAGCCGCCGTGTTGGAGTCGTGGAGCTTTTTCAGCTGCCGGGCGGCCGCCTGGTCGCCCGCTTCGGCCCGCCGTTGCAGCAGGTCCATCCGGCCGTGCGAGGCCAGCAGTTCGGCCAGGGCATCGGCGGCCGGCTGCTTGCCCGCGTCGGCCCGCGCCTGCAGCTCGTCGATAGCACCGCGATCGGCCAGGAGCGTTGCGAGGTCCTCCTCGGCCAGTTGGCTTCCGGCGTCGGCCCTGGCTCGCAGTGCGTCGGCCTCGCCATCGTCGACGAGCAGCTCGGCGAGGCGCCGGCCGGCTTCGGCATCGCCGGCGGCCGCGGCGGTGCGCAGTTCGTCGACCCGCTCGGCCAGCGCCACGATCTGGTCGTGGCGAGCCGTCGTGACGTGATCGTCCGGCGTCGTCTCCAGCTGCCGGCACAGCACGTCGAGCGCCTCCTGTACGCGTCCACCGCGGAACAGCGCGCTCGCGAGCTCGACCGCCCCCTCACCGTGGAGGTCGAGGAGCCGCCGCAACGCCTGCTCCTCGTGGCAATAGCGCATCCGGATGGCCGCCGCGAGGGCAAGGCGGCGCAGGTCCTCCGCGTCCTCGACAGTGTTGACCAGCGCCTCCCAGGCGCTCGTCGGCGGGCAGTCGGTGCGTCGGATGTGCTGGGCCACGTAGTCAGCCACGACGTAGCCGGTCAGCTGCCCAGTCCGGCCATCGTCTCTCGTTGTCAGGGCGGCCACGGCACCGTGGACTTCCTGCTGGCTGGACGCCAGTGCCTCGGCGAGCCACTGCGGCGGGCGGTTGACCCGCTGCGGAGCCGTCAGGTAACCGCCGACCGCCGACTCGAATGCGGGCCCGGGGATCGGCGACAACACGCCCAGCCGCCGCGCGTCGGCGGCAAAGCTGATGACGGCCTTGGCGTACGGATCCGGCGCGTGTTCCCATCGGTGCAGCAGGTCGGGTCCGGCCGCCAGCACCTGCGTGAGCCCGGCATCCTGTACTCCGAGCGCCAACCGGATTCGCGCGTCGGTTACGGCCGCTTGATCGGCTTTGGCCCTTTCCTCGTTGGAGAATTCCGCCGGAACGCTCACGACCTCGGCGGACTCGAGGAGCCGGCGGTCGTGCTCGAGGCCAGCCGGAGCGCCAAAGGCGCTCGGCGTTTTCCGCCGCAGGTAGTCATCGGACCACAACGTTGCGACCACCAGTGCGGGAAATTGCTGCAGCCGTATCAGGTGCTCCTTGGTGAGCTGCGGGTCGGCGCCGAGGAAGCGCTGCATCTCGTCGAGCCAGACAATGATCCTTTGCCGTGCGCCGTCGAGTAGGTCGATGATCTCGACTGTGTTGGCCGGCTGGACAATCGGCCAATTCGGCGCGACCTCGCGAACAGCCTCGCAAAGCGATCTTGTCTTGCCCGACGATGATCGGCCGACCAAGATGACAAAGCAGCCCTGATCAACCCGACTGGAAAGGTAACTCCGCAGGTAGTCGTCGAAGTCGCGGCTCACATATTGCGGCATTTCTTCGACGCTGTTATTGGCCGGGATTGCCGCGTGAACCCCGAGTTGCCGTTGCGAGACCTCGTCGAAGCGTGGCATCGGGCTGGCCGGCGGCGTTTCGGCGAGCCGCTGCCAGGCCTTCGCCCAGTCAGCTCGTTCCTCCGGTGGCACGGCAAGCACGTCGAGCAGCGACAGCAGGACGTCCCTTGCCGGGGGCCGCCCGTTTATGATCGGACTCACCGTGGATCGCGGAAGGTCCCGCCGGGTCTTTCGAGACCTGGCCCGCTGCTGAATCTGGGCTAGAGACAACCCCTGGACGGTCTTCAGTCGACTGAGAAGCTGTCCGAACTCCGCCCAGTCCTTGGCGGCTGCAAGATCGGCAGCACTGACGATTGTCAGGTCGCTCAACCCCCTTGCGAACCCCTTGACGCCGTTCGACTCGCGGTGTCGAACATTCCGGAACAGCCTACGAATCGCCGATCCGGAATGCCATAGCCACTGTTGGCGCCATGATCGCCCGAATGGCTCGTTCGGGGTTGATCGGGCTCGTTCCAAATCCTGGACTGATTGACGTTTGCCCTGGTCAATTGACCTAACCGCGAACAACAAAGATCCGTGATCATGAGGGGGTCCACATGAACAACCGGCATGCGGCCATCGCGTCGCGCGTCGTGTTCCACGTGAGGAGCCGACCGGCGTCCCACCGAACGGCGCGCCCGGGCGTCGCGATCGTCACCGGCGTCTTGCGTCGCTTCCCCGCGATCATCCGCGAGCTCGACAGGCGTCACAACCGGCGGACGTCGCTGGCGGTCATCAACGACGAGTACGACGTGCAGGACCTCCTGCGCGGAGTCCTGCGCGGTCTCTTCGACGACGTGCGCGACGAGGAGAACGCCCCCAGCCACGGCGCCGTGCGCAGCCGCATGGACATGCTGCTCAAGCGCGAGGGCATCGTGATCGAGACCAAGATGACTCGGGCCAATCTCGACCAGCGCGCGGTCGTCCACGAGCTCGCGATCGACAAGGAGCTCTACCGCTCCCACCCCGATTGCCGCACCCTCGTCTGCTTCGTATACGACCCGATGCACCACCTCACCAACCCGACGGCGCTGGAGTCCGACCTGTCCGAGGACGACGGCCGAATGTCCACGGTCGTCGTGGTGGCCCCGCACTAGGCGATGACCGCATCGCGGGGGTCGGCGAGACAGAGGATCGCCGACCCTCGCGACGCCCGGCGCGGGGCCAATTCCTGGTCGACGGGCGAACACTGGCAGGATGGCGGGGTGAGCGGCTGCGACCTGACGTTGATCCTGCGTTACCGCAAGGCGGTGACCTACGGCCATCACGTCCTGCTCGCCGCCCTTGAGGAACACGAGGCCACCATCCGCTACGAGGTCGTCTTCGCCGAGTCCGCGGCCGCTACCGTCGAGGCGATCCGGGAGGCCGACGCCGAGCGGGTCCTGGTCCTGTGGTCGTTCTACTCGCCTGATGCGGCCGCGCTGGCCGAGGAACTGGCCAGTATCAAGGAGCAGGCGCCGAGGGCGGTACACGTGGCCGGCGGGGTGCACGCCACGGCGGAGCCGGTGCAGACGCTCGACCAGGGCTGGGACATCGCCGCGGTCGGCGAGGGGGAGAGCACGCTGCTCGCGCTCATCGACAGCGCTGGCGACCCCGAGGGCATCCAGGGCCTGGTGTACCGCGACGAGCACGGCGTCCTGCACCGGACTGGCAAGGCACACCGCGAACCGCTGGGGCGCTACCGCGCGTTTCCCCTGACGTACAAGCGCATGAACCCCATTGAGATCACTCGGGGATGTGTCTACGCGTGCGCGTACTAGCCCCAACTACTCCCTGACGGCGGCGCACGCAACGGGCGTATGTCTGAGCCCGAATCGCCTCGCTTTCGTCGGCGCCGACGCGCCCACGTTTGCGCTAGCTGCAAGATATGATGCAGGCTGTGCAAGTAAGGTCTCGGCTGCTACCCCTGCTGCGCTCGCCCTTGATCGGCGAGCTGCTGGCCTGGCTGTTCCTGCACCCGGAGACGAGCAGTTCAGTGGTCGAATTGGCCCGCCGGTTCAAGGTTTCCCAGTCGACCATCAGCCGGGAGGTCAGCCACCTTGCGGCAGCCGGCCTCGTGCGCGAGGAGCGGCGGGGGCGGTTGCGCCTGGTCGGGGCGGATCTCAACAATCCGCTCGCCCGTCCGCTCACCGAACTGCTGGCGCTGACCTATGGCCCAGCGGCCGTCCTGGCCGATCTGCTGTCGGGGATCGGTGGTGTCGACGAGGCGTACATCTACGGCTCGTGGGCGGCCCGCTACACCGGCACCGCCGGACCTGCGCCCCGCGACGTCGATGTGCTGGTGGTAGGCGACGCCGACGACGACGACCTGGCGGACGCGGCCCGGTCCGCCGAGCGGCGACTCGGCCGAGAGGTCAACGTGCATCGTGTTTCCGCTGCTGCGTGGCGGTCGGCGGACGACGATCCCTTCCTCGCGTCGGTGCGTTCCCGCCCGTCGTACCCGATCCTGGAGCCTGGAGACCGATCATGAGATGGCAACAGGGTCGAGAGGCCCTGGACGGCATGATTGCTCGGGGTGAGCTGGAGCGCGTGCCGGCCAGCCGCGATCACGCCGACGTTCTGTTGGCCCAAGCCCGCCGGCATCTCGTGTCCGCGGACTCCATCGCGGACTCCGACCCGGCCGGCGCATATCAGTTGCTCTACGACGCTGCGCGCAAGTCGTTGGCTGCCGTGCTGGAGAACCAGGGCCTGCGGGCGACGAGCCGAGGCGGCCACATCGCGGTCCGCGAGGCGGTCACGGCGCAACTCGATCCGCCGCTCGGCGGGGTGTTGCGCCCGTTCGACCGCCTCCGCCGTCGCCGCAACCAGGTCGAGTACCCGTCAGCCTCGGCGCCGAGCATCAGCGCGGATGAAGTGGAGCGCGACGTTCCCAAGGTCGAACAGATCCTCGACCTGGCGGCCCGGGTCCTGGATCAGATGAGCCCGTTCTAAACGCCGCACAAGCAGTCACCGTAACGTCAGGCGTGCCAGTCTCCGGCGTGGGCCGAGAGTTCTGGCAGGATGGCGCCGTGGGCGGCCGCGACCTGACGTTGATCCTGCGATACCGCAAGGCGGTGACCTACGGCCACCATGTGCTGCTGGCCGCGCTCGAGGAGCACGAGACCACGACCACCTACGAGGTGGTCTTCGCCGAGTCGGCCGCGGCCACCGTCGAGGCCATCAAGGCGGCGAAGGCGGCCAAGGTGCTCGTGCTGTGGTCGTTCTACTCGCCTGACGCGGCCGCCCTCGCGGAGGAGCTGGCGGGCATCAGGGCGGCGGCCCCGGGCGCGGTGCAGGTGGCCGGGGGCGTGCACGCCACCGCGGAGCCGGTGCAGACGCTCGACCAGGGCTGGGACATTGCCGCGGTCGGCGAGGGCGAGAGCACGCTGCTCGCGCTCGTGGACAGCGCCGGCGACCCGGCCGGCATCCAGGGCCTCCTATCAGCCCGCCCGCGCGCAGTGGATTGCGTGGTGGTTGACCAGCAGAAGCGCTCGACTCAACGGGGTCTCGGTTCGGTGGGCGTCGCTACGTTGGTCGTGCCAGCGTGGGTCGGCCGCGGCTAATCTAGCCATGCCTCTTGCGGAGCGCGTATTCCGCCCTCTTGCGAGCGCCGGTGCAGTTGAGTCGCCACCGCGCGAGTTCGACGCTTACGTCGTACTGTTCGGCGACCTGCTCGTCGGTCTTCCCGGCGCGCGCGGCACGGAGGGCAGCGGCGGACGTTAGCAGTAGCTCGGCTCCGAGTTCCGCGGCGTCGGTCTCCATCTGCTGTGTCGTCGGGTTGAGGCAACCTCGTTGGCCGCCGGAGAAGAGGACGCCGTCTACCTCGTGTTCTAGTAGCAGGTGCGCCATCTCGTGCGACACGTTGGACCGTCGGCGCTGCGGGTTGTGGGTGGCGTTCTCCACGATGAACCGGCCCGTACCAACAGGCACGAGGGCGGCGGACCAAACATCAGGCCGGATGGA
Source organism: Dactylosporangium sp. AC04546 (assembly GCF_022095675.1). Taxonomy (GTDB): domain Bacteria; phylum Actinomycetota; class Actinomycetes; order Mycobacteriales; family Micromonosporaceae; genus Dactylosporangium. The sequence goes on from NZ_JAHYSG010000004.1 coordinate 130,910, forward strand.
TGTGAAGTGATCAACGGCTTGTTGGGAACACCCCGACTCGGGTAGCTCGTCCAGCGCATAGACGTCGACCCCGTGCTCTTCGGCAAGGCGGTACGGGCAAAACGGCTCGTATTCGTCGAGTCCCAGGTCAGCACGGCGGATCTCGACGGCGAAGCGGCGCAGCTGCGTGAGGGTTGGCATCTGGGCTACCGGTCACCGATTCCGCGCCGCGCGTTCGTTGGAGAACCTGCGCATAGCCACCTCGATGACCTCCTGAAGATGTTGCACGTCCTGTGGTTGCAGGTCGCGGCGGGCGCGCAGCAGGGCACCCACCTGGGCAAGGAGTTCGGGTTCCTCCTTATTCCCGCTCGTGTCGTCATCCTGGTCGCTGACGGTGAAGGTCTCGGCGGGCATGTTTAGCCACGTCACCAGGGCCATGAACGCTTCTACGTCCGGCCGATGTCCGTTTGCCAGCCTGGTCATCGTTGATGGGCTGCATCCGACCTCTGCCGCCAGTTGGCGCCAGGACAGGTTCTTGCTTCGCCTTGCACCGTCCAGGGCGGCATACAACGCGGGTATGTCGATGCGGGTTCGGCTCATGGGCAGGGTCTCTCCTCCGGCGCGGTGATCACCTTTCTACCAGCATTCGACATCTCGAACAGTCAGGTGGTAGCGTTGACCTTGTTCGACGAGTCAAACAGTGTCGCGATACTGCGACACTGACGTTACCCGCCGCGAGCGAACGTGGCCATATCCGAGGGGGTCTATATGACTACCAGTGCCGCTGAAGACACTCACCAGACCGACGGCGACCGACGGCCCCACACCGTCCAGGTCACCGTCAACAATCAGCCGGTCGGCCTTCCCGACCGGGAACTCACCGGGCTGAAGATCAAGCAGATCGCGATCGAGCAGGGCGTCGCGATCCAGCCCAACTTCCAACTCTCGGTCAAGCACGGCAACCGCTATGAGGTCGTCGGCGACACCGACACCCTCAAGGTCCATCGGAACCAGGAGTTCCTCGCCGTCGCGCCGGACGACAACTCGTGAACCCCCTCGCCGCGGTCGCGGCGGCAATCGACGCCGTCCGGGCGCACTTCGCCGACAACTCGGTCGAGGTCACCCCGGACGGCGCCGGTGGCGCCTACGTGATCGTTAACGACATCGAGATCGGCAACCGCTATAGCCCAACCGTCACCTGGCTCGGCTTTCACATCAACGCAGCCTACCCAGCGTCCGACGTCTATCCCCACTACACCGGGCCGCTCACCCGCGTCGACGGGCAGCCGCATGGCCAGGCGATCCAAACCTTCGACTGGCCGAAGCGCCCCGGCCCTGGCCTGCAACTCTCCCGCCGTTCCAACGGCTGGAACCCGACCGTCGACAACGCCGCGCTCAAAGCCGAGAAGGTGATTACGTGGCTCGCCACCCAATGAACCCGCCAGCCAAAGGCTGGAGCCTGACGATGCCGTTACGGCTCTGGACCGAGCTATCAGATCACCTGTTCCGAGGCGACCACGACGAGCACGGAGCCGTGATCCTCGCGGGTTATGCCCACGGCCCACGAGGCCCACGACTTCTCGCCCGGGAACTCATACTCGCCCAGGACGGGGTCGACTACGTTCCCGGCCAGCACGGGTACCGCGCCCTCGCACCGACCTTCGTGCGCGACGCCGCCATCCGCGCGCGCGACGAGCACCTCGCCTACTTTGCCGTCCACAACCACTTCGGGGATGTCGTCGTCGGGTTCTCCCAGACCGACATGGCGAGCCACGAACGCGGCTACCCCGCGCTGCGGCAGATCACGAATCAAATCGTCGGCGGCCTGGTATTCACCCCGTACGCCGCCGCCGGCGACCTCTGGCTACCTGGCGGCGAGCGCGTCGATCTCGCAGAGGTCCTCATCCCCGGCGGCAACCTCGTCAGGTTGCGTTCGCGCCCGGCACTGCCCGTGGCCGTGCAGCCGGAGCACGATCGTCAAGCTCGGGTCTTCGGTGACCTCGGCCAGGAAGCGTTGAACCAGATGCGTGTCGCCGTGGTCGGGCTCGGTGGCGTCGGCAGCATCGCCGTCGAGTTCCTCGCTCGCCTCGGCGTCGGCGACCTCGTGCTCATCGACGACGACACGGCCCAGGAGACCAACCTCCCACGTCTCCTGGCTGCCGAACGCGATGACGTGGGCAAGCCGAAGATCAGTCTCGCTGTCCGCAACGCCCGCAGGGCCAATCCGGATATCCGCCTCACCGCGCTACGTGAGCGGGTCGAGAGCATCAGTGCGAGAAACGCACTTAGTGCATGCGACTGGATCTTCCTTGCGGCCGACACCCACGCCGCCCGGCACTGGGTCAACGCTATCGCGAACCGGTACCTGATACCGGCCACCCAGATCGGCGTCAAGATCCAAGTGAGCGCCACAGGCGAGGTGGAACAGATTCACACCGCGACCCGGCTGATCATACCCGGAAACGGCTGTATGTGGTGCAATGGCTTGATCGACCCAACCGAACTCGCCATCGACATGCACCCTGAGCGCGAACGCAACGCCGCACGCTACGTTACCGACGTTCCCGCGCCGAGCGTCAGCGCCCTCAATGGCCTCGCAACGCTCGAAGCCGTAAATCACTTCATGTTCGCGGTAACTGGACTTCACCGAGATCCGACTGACGCCGCTTCAATAGTGCACCTACCCCGAATTCGTGAACGGACACTGCAGACCGTCCGGCGCGATCCGACCTGCGCTTGGTGCTCCGCAACAGGAACTCTCGGACGCGGGCACCCTGGGTAACTGCGGGTCAGAACTGGCGATAGAGGCACCATCCTGCGCCATGCTCATGACGTGAGGGGCGGCGCCGAGCGCAGGTAGTTGTGGATGCGGTTCGGCAGCCTGTGTGGCCGCCCGATCGGCCCGCAACTCCACATCGGGCGTTCCCGACTCGTGTCAACTCGGTTGAGAAACAGTCGAAACTGTGAAAGGTCTCCGCGTGAGTACAATAGCGCCCGAGCGGTCGTACAAGGATTTCGCGGACTATGTCCGACGGTTCAGCCAGGAGTCGGTCTTGGACGCCGTCGCGGCTGCGGCGCTCTCGCTGCCGCGACGGCTGGAAGACGATTCCCGCCGCTACACGCGTACGCCGCCGTGGGCACTCGCGGCGGTCGTGAAGGCGTCGCTATACAACGGGAACCCTTTCCGGTCAAGGACCATGCGTGAGCAGGACCTGATGTTGGCCTGCCACATGCACAACAATCTCCACCCAGAGGAACTGGATCACCCTGACCTGGGTTCACCGCTCGCAGTCATGGTGCGTATCGGCTACGAGCAGTTCCCGTACCAGGAGTCGATGTTTGAGGAGATGGCTCGGGCCGAGTCGCTGTTCAACGGTTACACCGCTCGTAAGCCGCTGACCGTGATCACCGGGGAGCGGCTCGCGAAGCTACTCGGCGCACCCGTCCGAGATGCCGCAGGCGTGGCGTTGCTACTCCACGCTGGGGCAGAGAGGAACGGCGGCTTCTTCGACCCCACGTGGCTGGACCAGCCGAACTTCACGCCGGTGCTCGACGTGCTCCCACGCGAGACCATCCTCGATGTGATCGACACGTCGTTTGCCATTGACGTGGCCGGTTTCAAGACGCTCGCCGCCGAGGCGCCCGCGGTGCCGTTCTTGGACAAGTACCTGTTCAACCCGCTTGTAGCCCGTCCGTTCATTCGACGTGGAGACGGCCGGCTGATCGCCCCGGTACCGCAGTTGATCTCGCGGCGGATGTCGCCACTTGAGTGGTACTACGCCGGGTTGAAGCAGTTCGGGACGGACTTCGCCAGCGATCTGGGGCACATGTTCGAGGACTACGTGGGGCGCCAGTTCGCCACGATGCCGGGCGTAACCGTCGAGCCGGAGGTCGAGTATCGCAGGGGTAACGATCGGATGGACACGACCGACTGGTTCATCGTGATGGACGACGCGGTGCTGCTGGTCGAGGCCAAGGCCGGGATTCTCAAAGCCGGCGCGCGGGCGGGCGACGACTCCCTTACCCAGATGATGACCCGCACGGTCGGCAAGGCGATCAAGCAGATCAACCGCACGCACGGGCTAATCCGTGCGGGCGCACCCGAGGTCGCCCACATCCCGAACGACCGACCGATCCTCGGCATGGTGGCCACCCTTGACCCCTGGTACATGGCCAACAGCTTCTTCGGCCGCAAGGTCCTGCCGGTCTGCGACGTGCCGATTACCGTGTGCTCCGCACGAGAGGTCGAGTACCTGGTCGGAATCGGCCAGCGCGCACCGGTCGGGCCGATTCTTCGCGAAGTCTTGGACGACGCAGATCGCCCGGCGTGGTCTCTCGGCACCGCCCTCCAGCCGTACCATCTGAAATGCGATCGCAACCCCCTACTCGACCAGGCGTGGAAGAGGTACCCCTTTAATTAGAACGGCCCCGGCGCGGGAGTCATTAGGCTCTCGAAGAGCGCACACGTCACGTCGCGGCATGACGAACGGGCGCCGCTGTGTCGTCAGAACCATGTCTTGTCTTCGTCCTTGAAGTAGGGCCAAGGCAGGACGCCCGCGGCGATGTCGCCGCTCAGCGTCGAGGCCACCTGCGTGCACCAGGTACGCAAATCCACCAACTCGAGCATCAGCGGCGAGATCGCCTCCGGATTCAGGGAGGTGAACCACAATTTGTCTGTGGTCCTGGCGGCCACGGCGAGCAGCGGCTTCGCCCAATCGACAGGACCATTCAAGCGTTGTAGCCAGCGAGCATGGACATTGGCTTCAGACAGCCCGTTGATGATTGCATCCGGTGACATGCAGACGAAGAAGAACATCGCGTCAGCGATGAGGCTGGCCGCGACCTCAGGCGCTACGGGGTAGATTGCCCATGGTGGTCGTACCGAGGAACGTGCGGCCTGGTCGAGGCTGACCAAGGTAAGCCTATGCTCAGGCGTCGTGTTGCCGATCCGCCGCCTGCACCGATCAAGCTCGGCGGTGAAACGGTCGGAGAACGTATCTGCGGTGTAGAGGTTTCCAGCGGTGAGCTGGCTTGCGGCAACGACAGCGCGACCCGACGAGACGACGGCTCCCTGAATACCTCGCCGATGTGCAAGCCCGAGAACCTCGCGTAGCCCTTTGAGGTCAGTCTTGAACGGGATGCCGGTGGCGACGGGAGTGTGGCCGCTTGGGAGAGTTCCCCCGTCCGCGAGAGCGTGTGAGGTGGCTACCAGCTTCTGGTCCTGCTTCTTGTTCCGGTACCTGTCGTTGGTCTTGATCTCGTCCAACAGGACTCCACCGTCCTGACAGAACCTGCTCACATCACCGACGCGCAATGCTGCCGTCAGGTCGTGGAGCAGCACGAACTCGCCGTTGTCCCGCCAGGCGGTCTCGACGACCTCTCGCTCTCTCACCAAGCCGACTTTGCCGTACATCGGGCCGGCTGGTTCGCCCCGTGAAAGTCCCACGATGACTCGGCGATCGTAGTTGAACAACTTCCAAGCGAGAGCATCACCGATCGACTTCAGTTGCCGCCATACGCGCTCGAATACCTCGTCTTCCACCATCCACGAGTCTCTGTCGAGCGGATCGAGGCCTGTTCCGAGATCGGGGGCCCTGGCAGGCAGTTTTCCAGGTTCTTTCCGGAGCCTCGTGAGCACGCGTCTGACTTCCGACCGGCGTTTCTCGACTTCCAGGATCAGTTCGAGCAGCTGCTGCTGAAAGTGATAGAAGTCCTCTACCGATCGGCATTCGCGCAATGCTCTGATCAACTTGATCAGAGTCTGGAAGGAGTGCTGATGTTGCGGATGGGTCAAGATGACGTCGATCTGATTACCTGACACGCGATCCATTAGCGAATTTCGCACGGCCCATCCTTCAAAGGTTAAGCTGAAGCATGGGCGCTTCCTATCGACCTGGCAAGCGACTTCGCGCGAGTCCTCCGACGATCTGCGCCTGAACGGTCAACGACCATAAGCTGACCGGGTAGGTCGCCGAAACAGGGCTGCTCCGCATGGGCGTAAGAGGCCGGTTCTCGGCCAAGGCGCCCGTTCGTGAGGTCCTAATGCAGGATCGGGCAGGCGGGTTCTCGTGAGAAACGCGCCTTGCCGCCGGCGCGGTAGATCTCGCCTGCTCGGGAGTTGGGCCGTGGAGATGGGGCTTGACCTAGCTCGATCTATTCTGACGTCGGGTGTATTGGCATCAGTGTCCTGCTGCGGCCGGGCCGGGGGTATGCCTCTGCGGCGGCGGCGAGTCGTGCGGCGTGTTCGCGTTGGCGTTGCCAGTGGCCGTAGAGGGCGCCCTGCTGGGAGAGGCGGTCGACGGCGCGCATCGTTTCGGGGTCGACGTTGCCGGGTGGGGCGTCGCGCCAGGGGGTGCCGGGCAGCGGCATGAAGGTGTGGGCATGGATGCGGGCGCCCATCTCGGCCAACTCGCGGGCCAGACTTATGGAAGCCTCGACGTCGGCCTGGTCCTCGCCGGGCATTCCGAAGATCATGTCGACGTTGATGCGGAAGCCCTCCTCGACGCCGAGGCGGGCCGCTCGCTTGACCTCCTCGACGCCGTGGCCACGCTTCGCTGCATCGAGGACGCGGTCGGAGCCGGACTGGGCGCCAACGATGATGTTGTTGTTCGAGCAGTACTTCTTTACCAGCTGCAGCGCCTCGCGGGTGACATGTTCGGGGCGGATCTCGCTGGGGAACGAGCCGAAGAAGACCCGCCCGTCCGTGCCGATGCCCTCCTTGCACGTCGCGAGCAGTTCCTCGACGGCGTCGAGGTTCGGCGACTCGTCCTGGCTGCCGTAGGAGAGCGCGGTCGGCGTGATGAAGCGGACGTCCCGCAACCCGCGTGAACGCATCTCGTCGACGTGCCAGCGGACGTTCTCGACGCTGCGGTGGCGGAAGCGGGCCGAGAACATGAAGGGGGTTTGACAGAAGCGGCAGGAAAACGCACATCCCCGAGTGATCTCAAGGGCGTTGAACCGGTGCCAGCGCAACGAGAACCCGCGGAACGTGTCCAGCGGCAGGCGCTCTGGGCGGCCGGTCTTGACCACCTTGCCGGTGGCGTCGCGGTACGCCAGGCCGGTCACGCCGACCGGGTCGCCGCCCGCGTCGACCAGCTTCAGCAGCGTCGTCTCGCCCTCGCCGATGGCCGCGACATCCCAGCCGGCGTCCAGCGTCTGCACCGGCTCCGCCGTCGCGTGTACTCCACCGGCGACGTGGAGTGCGCCGGGCGCGCCTGCCTTGATGGTCGCCAGTTCGGCCGCGAGTGCTTCGGCGTCGGGGGAGTAGAACGACCACAGCACGAGCACCCGCCTCGCGCGGTTCAACCCCGCCTCGATTGAAGCGATCGTCGCCTCCGGGGTCTCGGCGAAGACCACCTCGTACGAGGTGGTGGTCTCGTGTTCTTCGAGCGCGCCGAGCAACACATGGAAGCCGTACGTGACGGCCTTGCGGTAACGCAGCACCAAGACGAGGTCGACGGAGCTCACCACCACATCCTGCCAGGGCGGCCGTCGGGTCAAGCCGATCGGTCGGTGACGAACACGCCGCGTCCGGGCTGGCCGACGACCAGGCCCTGCGCCTTCAGCTCGACCATGGCGAACTGGATGACCGTCCCGCTGACGCCGTAGATGTCGCGGAGCTGTTGGGTGCTCGGGAGCTTGTCGCCCGGCTTCAGCGTGCCTGCATCGATCTGCGCACGGAGGTCGGCCGCCACCTGGCGGTAGTACGGCGTCCCGTCGTTCTTCAGAGGCACAAACGCACCCTGCCCTGCAGTCCGCAAAACCTACATCACCAGGTACCACCTACATCACTATGTGATGTAGGTTGGCCATGAGCGCGGCGGTCCGAAGGCCCAGCGTGCGGGTCGTCTCGCTCGCCCAGTTGCATCGGCGAGCCAGGAGCGATCATGAGCGAAGAGCTGCATCCCAACTGGTGCTCCCGGGCGGTGTGCACCGCCTACGGCCCGGCCGCGGACGAGTACCACCGGTCCGAGCCGATCGTCGTCCGGACCGACGACCCGCGCGTCGACCTGTTCATCTCGAAGGTGGCCGACCCCGACGGCACGAACGAGTACATCGAGATCACAGCCCTGGAGCGAGACGACCAACAGCCTTGGCACCTGCGTGAGCCCGTTCGAGGGATGTGCCTTCCGCGTGCGTCGGCCGATGCCGCTTGGCGCGCCATGGCCGAGTTGGTCTGACAACACCCAACAGGACCCAACAGCGTCTGGCTGACGCCGGGCGCTGTTGGACAACAGTGGCAAGATGGCCGAACGCGCGACATCGAAAGTGTTCATCACGTGCCAAAACATCGCTCGGCTATGGCTCGGAGCCAGCCGATCATGCTCAATGGTTCCGATCCCCGTGTGGCTGGTCGTCTTCCGCTGGGGTCCGTGCCTGAGCAGCCTTAAGTGTGCAGAGCCGGGTTCACGGGCCTGAGGAACCGACGGCCGGTTGGCATCGGGCGGCGCCGGTGATCGGGCATACCCCCAATCAGGCACCCACACCGGTGAGTTGAGCCCCGGTGTCCGGCACACGCGGACACGCGCACCACCGGTGCGTCACGTGTCGCATGCGCACGCGACGTCATCGGTAGATGTCGTGTGTCCTCGTGCGCCGGCGCCCTGCTCCTCACGGACGCCCGCACCATGAACGTCTAACAGGCGGCCGTCCTCTGCCCGGTACACCGGCGCGTTGGTTGGCAACTCCATCCCGGCTCTCAACAAGACCGCAGGCGGGTCGCTGGATGCCGCCTTACTGAACCCTGCCCAGGAGGCAACGAATGATCACACAACCCCGACAGCTCAGTGTCCTGTTGGGGCACCGTCCCGCCGGTCGGTCGGGGGTCCTCCTTGAACGGGACCCCGAGCGGGACCTCCGCAATCACCCAACACCGCAGCCCACAATGCCCGTGCATGGTCTGAGCCGAGTCGCGACAGACCATCTGGAGAAGGTCTCCCCAAGGAGAGGGAGCCGCCTATGACCGAGAAGCTCATGCGTGTCCAAGCCAAGCTCACCGCCCGCGATCTCACGCTGCTCGGCTGGCTCGAAGACCACGGTGTGCTGACCAGCTTCCAGATCGCCCACGCGCTCTTTCCGTCCGTCAACTTCGCCCAACGACGTCTCCGCTCGCTCATGAACGACGACCTCGTCGACCGTTTCCGGCCGCAGCGCCAGGACGGCGGCTCCCACCCGTACCACTACGTCCTCGGGCAGCTCGGCGCCGACGTCGTCAGCGCCCAACGTGGTGCCGACCCGCCGCGTCGGGACCACGCGCGGAAGCGCCGATGGCAACTCACCAACCGAGCCAACCTGCCGCACCTGTTGGGAGTCAACGACTTCTTCATCCGGCTCAACGGCTACGCCCGGACACATCCCGGTGCCGAACTCGCCCGCTGGTGGCCGGCAAAGCGCTGTCAGGGCGTCGGCGCGTTCGCCGGACCAGCGGTGACTGACGCCCAACAGCTCGCCTACGTGGCGCGCATCCGGCCGGACGGGCACGGCATCTGGGTCGAGGCCGGGCGCGAACTGCCGTTCTTCCTCGAATACGACACCGGCACCGAACCGTTGTCGGTGCTGGTCGCCAAACTCGCTGGATACGCCCAACTTGCTGACGTCACCAGCCAACGTTGGCCGGTGCTGTTCTCCCTGCACTCGTCGGTCCGGGAGGCGAACCTCCATCGCCAGCTCACCGCCAACGACGTCCGGTATCCGGTGGCGACGACCGTTCGCGAGGCCGCTGACGTCAGCGGCAGTCCCGCCGACGCCGTCTGGTGGCGGCATCGGCGGGAAGGGCCGCTGACCCGCCTGATCGACATCTGAAGAGTCCAGAAAGGAGCGTCATGTCGCGACCACTTGCCCTCAGCCGATCGTCATCCCGTGGAGGAGCATGGCCGCACGCCGTCGCACGTCATCACGTGCACACCGAGAGACAGCAGCCGAGTCGGAGGAAGAGGAAGCGCTTGCCGAGCAAGCTCGGCGGGTTGTTGACCGAGCCCCACCTTTGACGCAGGAGCAGCGCGCTCGTTTGGTGGCGCTGCTCAGGCCCATCCGGAAGCGAACGAACTAAACCCTTGCCGGGCGCGGCGACCGCCGCGCCCGGCAAGGTCGGTCATCGGACCGGATTGGCGGGCTTCCAGTCGGGGTGCACGGTGCTCGAATCGAACTCGCGCCGACCGGGCGGCGGAGGGAGCAGCCACACGGTCGTCAGCGCCCGAACGACCGCCTGCTCCTCATCGATCCGGCCCTCCAGCTTCTTCCAGTCGGCGACCGGATCCTCGGAGGCGAGCAGCGGCGCCAGGGCGTTCTCCCGGCCCGCCTCCACCAGCTTCGCCTCGATGGCGGCCAGCTCCTCGGCGATCTCCCGCTTGGCCATCTCCAACTCGTCGTCGTCCAGCACCTGGCGTGCCCACAGCTTGACGGCCGACGTCCTGCGTTCGCGCAGCGCCATCGACTGAGCCCGGAGGTCCGCGAGTGCCGCCTCGTCAGGGCCGCTCACGAGGAGGTCCGCCAGATCCTCACGGCCGAGGCGGTCGGCCACCAGCCGCCGTACCCATTTGTCGGCTGGGTCCGCCAGCCGTGACAGGCCGCAGGACGGGCAGCGGTAGACGCGCCGCACCCGGCCGTCGGCGTACTTCTCGCGGTAGGTCGACACCACAAGCGCGCCGCAGTCGGTGCGTCCGCACCGGTACAGCCTCGTGCCGAGCCACCGCCGAGCGCTCCCGACGTGGTTGGTCCGGCGCTTCGGTTCCGACAGCATCGCGATCGCGGCCCGCACGGCGGCTTCGGAGACGATTGCGGGCCACAGGCCCTGGGTGACCTCCCGGCCGCGATGCGTGCGGATGCCGGCGTTGCGGAGGTTGCCCATCATGAGCCGGACCGCGTTGTGCCGCCACGGGCCACCAGCAGTTGTAATGAACCCGGCGGCGTTGAGGTCCTGAGCGATGCCGCTCAGGCTTCGACCGCCCAGCAGCCGCTGATACGCATCGCGCAATGCTGCCGCCTCGGCCTCGACGAGCGCCATGCCGTCCGCCGTGTAGCCGAACGCCCGGCGTCCGCCCGCGGGCCTGCCCTGCTCGGCGCGTTGCTGCGCCTCGCGGCGCTGGCGCTCCGACTTGACCTCGACTTCCATGGTGTCGAACTCGCCGATCATGCCCGCCATGCCGCGCCCGTAGGCGGTCGTCATGTCGAGCTCTGGCCCCTTGACCGGCACGACGCTCACCCGAGCCTCGCGCAGCAGCTCGATCCCGTCCGCCCGCTCGCGCCGGTTGCGCCACAGCCGCGATGTATGGAACACGACGATCCGCTCGACCTCGCCGCTCTTCACGGCGGCCATCAGCGCGGCATAGCCCGGCCGCAGCTTCCCGTTCGTGGCGGAGATGTCGTTGTCGACGAACTCGCGGACGGTCCAGCCGCGCCGCTCGGCCAGGGCGCGAGCGTCCTCGCGTTGGCGCTCGACGCCGAGGCCCTCGCCCAGACGGTCCTCCGAGATGCGGAGATAGACAGCAGTCGTCATAGGCAGTAGTCTACGTCAGAACCGGTGCCGGTTCTGTCAGACGCCGTTCATGTTCTCCGCGAAGTTCCGGCACCGTAGCGTCGAGAACGTGCGGTGGCACGTCGACCGGATGCGGGAGTTCGGGAAGCGGGACGTCCGGTTCATCACGCCCACCTCGCTGTCCTACGGTGCCGACGGGGAGGAGCCGAACCTGGCCGCCGTCGAGGAGCTGCTCGCGAGCTGCAAGGAGGGCATCGGGCCCGACGGGCGGGTGTTCTTCGGGTCGTTCCCCAGCGAGATCCGGCCCGAGCACATGAGCGTCGACGCGTTGCGGCTGGTCAAGCGGTACTGCGCGAACGACAACCTCATTGTCGGGGCGCAGTCCGGGTCCGAGGAGGTGCTCGACCGGGCCAAGCGGGGGCACGACGTCGAGTCCGTGCGGCGGGCGGTGCGGCTCGGGATCGCCGAGGGGTTCCGGATCAACGTCGACATGATCTTCGGGATGCCGGGGGAGGGGCCGGAGGACGTCGAGGCGTCGATGCGGCTCGCGGAGGAGCTGGCCGGGCTCGGGGCGCGGATCCACTCGCACGTGTTCATGCCGCTACCCGGCACCCCGTGGCGCGACGCGCCGGCCGGGGACGTCGACCCCGAGACGATCCGGGCCGTGTCGCGGCTCGCCCAGCAGGGAGCGCTCTACGGGCACTGGCAGAAGCAGCGCGAGCACGCCAGCCGGCTGGCCGCGGCGGCCCAGGAGTACCCGCGGCCGGGGCGCAGCCGCACCCTGCTCCCGCAGGTGGACCCGGCGCCCTGACCTCGGCGGCATGCGCTGGAAAGGTCGCCGCGGTCGAGCACTGTGCGGCGCTGGAGCACGGTTTCCAATGCGAGGGCACGTTCGGGCCGACGACGGGGCCTTCGAGGTCGCGCGGCTGAGCGGGTACTCGGACACCGAAGCGGCGACGCTCCTCACATCGCCGGCGGCGTGACCGCGTAGACCAGGGCCGAGCGCGGCGAGCGCTTGCCGAGCAGGTCCCGGGAGTAGACGGCGTAGGCGTACTCCGTGGAGCCCTTCAGGCCGGTCAGCTTCACCTCGGTCCGGCCGGTCGTCACCACGCGCGACTCGGTGGCGCCGCTCAGCGCGACCACCTGGTAGGTCGTCCCGCCGATCGAGCCGGGGCGGCGCTGCCAGCGCAGCGTCACGCTGCCGTTGGACACGTCGGAGACCACCAGGCCCTGCGGTGCGCGGCGGCGGCGGTCGGCGGCGGCGGCGGTACCGTTGCGGAACACCGTCGCCTCACGCGTGTCGGTGTCCAGGCCGTTGGGCCCGCTGATGAACCGCTGGCCCCAGGCGGTGCGGCTGGCCGGGTCGAAGTTGTGGACCAGGTCGAGGTAGCTGTACTGCTTGTCGTTGCCGCTCCAGGACCAGCCGAAGTACCCCAGCTCGTGCGCCTCCGCGTAGGCCATGATCGCGTCCTCGTCGGGGTCGCCCCACTGGTGCTCGCCGGAGAACTCGCCGACCAGGATCGGCAGGCGGCGCTTCGTGAACGAGCTGAGGTAGCTGTTGACCTTCGCGGCGTTGTTGAACTGGCCGTACATGTGGATGTCGAACGCGGTGTTGCTGTCGGGGTCGGCGGCGACGACCTGCTCGGCCTGGTCGCGCATGACGAACGACTCGTCCTGGCCCCAGCCGGGCGCGCCGACCATGAGCATGTGCCGGAAGCCGGCGGCGCGCAGGGTGCGGATCGCGTCCGAGGTCTGCTGGGCCCACGGCATCGTCGCGCCGTTGCCGAACGGCTCGTTGGCGATGTTGATGATGACGTGGTCCTCGTGGCCGACGAGGACGTCGCGCAGGCCCAGCCAGTACCGCACCGCCTGGGCCATCGTCGCGGCCTTCTTGTCCTGGCCGAAACCGGTCGTGTCGTGCGCGTCGAAGATGCAGATCAGCCGGTTGACCTCGCAGAGCTTCACGAGGCTGGCGACCTCGGGGGCCTTGGCCTCGCGCCACTGGTGGCCCATGCCCAGCGGGAGGCGGGCCGCGTTGGCGCCGGCGGCCTTGATCCCGGCGAATGAGGCGCTCTTGTCGGGGTACCACATGACGTCGTGGTTCATCCCGCGCAGCACCAGGTCGGATCCGTTGGCCTCGACGATCCGCCCGTCGCGCACGTGTATCCCCGGACCGCGCTCCGCGGCCCGCGCGGGTGCCGCGGGGCCCAGCCCCACCGCGGCCAGGATGATCGCGACCACCAGCACGCCTCTCACGGCCCGTCCGGCTACCCGGCCGCCGGCCGCCCTACCCGCGCGACGGGGTGATCCTGGAGGCGCCGCCGGACCGACGTCGGTCGATCTACCGCGGTAGATCGATCGACGTCTGTGGAGCAGTCCGGCGGGCCTAGAGCTTGGCGCGGGCCGCGCGCAGGCGGGCCAGCGTGCGGTCGCGGCCCAGGATCTCCAGCGACTCGAACAGCGGCAGGCCGACCGACCGGCCGGTCACCGCGACCCGGATCGGGGCCTGCGCCTTGCCGAGCTTCAGCCCGCGCTCGGCGCCGACCGTCTCCAGCGCCGTCTTGAGCGCCTCCGCGTCCCACGACGCCACCTCGAACGCCGCGATCGACGCGTCGAGCAGGTCGGCCGCGCCGTCCTTCATCGCCTTCGCCCACGACGCCTCGTCGGTCGCCGGCTCGTCGAGGAAGGCGAAGTCGACGTTGACCACGATCTCGGACAGCAGCGCGATGCGGGTCTGCGCGTGCGGGGCGAGCGCCTCGAACACCTTCGGGTCGAAGGCGGCCGGGTCCCACGGCGGTGCGGGCACGGAGGTGCCGCCGGGCGCCACCGGGGTGCCGGTCAGCCACGGCTGGCAGGCCGTGACGAAGTCCGGCAGCGACAGGGCCCGGATGTACTCGCCGTTGAACGCCCGCAGCTTCCGCTCGTCGAAGAAGGCCGGCGACGGGTTGACCTCCTCCAGCCGGAACTCGTCCTCGATGACCGACCAGGGCACGATCTCCCGGTCGTTCGACGGGGCCCACCCGAGCAGCATGAGGTAGTTGCGCATGGCGTCGCTGAGGTAGCCCTCGTCGCGGTACTGCTCGAGGGCGACCTTGTCGCGGCGCTTCGACAGCTTCTGGCGCTTCTCGTTGACCACGACGGGCACGTGCGCCCAGACCGGCGGGGTGTGGCCCAGCGCCGACCACAGCAGCTGCTGCTTCGGCGTGTTGGGCAGGTGCTCCTCGGCCCGGATGACGTGGGTGATCCCCATCGTCATGTCGTCGACGACGTTGGCCAGCAGGAACACCGCCGAGCCGTCGCCGCGGGCGATGACGAAGTCCTCGAGCAGCTTGTTCTCGAACGTGGGCTCGCCGCGCACCAGGTCGACCACGACCGTGCTGCCCTCGTCGGGCGTGCGGAAGCGCAGCGCGCGGCCCTCGCCGGGGCCGAGCGAGCGGTCGCGGCAGAAGCCGTCATACCCGCGGAACTGCGCGCCGGAGCGCTCCTGCACCATCTCGCGGGTGCAGCCGCAGTAGTAGGCCTTGCCCTCCTGGTAGAGCCGGTGGGCGGCGGCGGTGTGCTGCTCTGCGTAGGTCGACTGGAAGTAGGGGCCCTCGTAGGTGTCGCGGGCGATGCCGATCCAGCCGAGCGCGTTGAGGATGCCCTCGGTCCACTCCGGACGGTTGCGGGCGGCGTCGGTGTCCTCGATGCGCAGGACGAACACGCCGCCCTGCTGCTTGGCGTAGATCCAGTTCTGCAGCGCGGACCGGGCGCCGCCGACGTGGAACAGGCCGGTCGGGGACGGGGCGAAGCGAACGCGAACAGTCACGCTTCCAGACTAGTGGGCTCCGGAAGCACGTTTTCCGGCAGTGCTATCCCTTGCTCCAGCGCCTCGGCCACCGCCGCGTCGCCGATGCGTGCCAGCACGGTCTGCAGCATCTCGAGGGTCTCGTCGTCGAGCCGGTCGAGCAGCCGCCGCTGGGCACGGTTGCCGCTGTCCATGATCTCGTCGAGTAATCGGCGCCCCTCGGAAGACAGGTGGATGCGCCGGATGCGCCGGTCGTGGGTGTCCTCGACGCGTGTGACCAGACCGTGGCCGACCAGCCGGTCGATGATCCCGGACAGCGTGGCCAACGTCACGCCGAGCAGCCGGGACAACTCCTGACCGGCGATTCCTTCGTGCCGCGAGAGCAGCAACAGCACCTTGAGCTGCTGCATCGTGAGGTTTACTGAGAAGATCGGGTTGGTTCGGTCGTACGCGACCAGGGAGCGCATGCGCTGCTCGGCCATCATCACCCGCTGCAGCAGGGCTTCCCTGTGAGTGTTCACAGGAATGTTTTACCCCCTGGACAAATTTTGTGCGAGCCTAACCGTTAGCATCGCACGAACTAACGTCTGTCTTAGCCGATCGGAAGAAGACTCCTACCATGTCGTTCCTCGCCCGGCTCAGTTTGGCGAACCGGGGGCTGGTCGCGATTATCGCGATCGTCGTCCTGGGCTTCGGCGCCATTGCCATTCCGTCGCTCAAGCAGCAACTCATCCCGTCGATCGAGTTCCCGGCCGCCTTCGTGGTCGCGCCCTACCCGGGTGTGTCGCCGGAGATCGTCGAGGAGCAGGTCGCCAAGCCCATCGAGAGCGCCCTGCAGGGCGTGCCCGGACTGACCGACATCACGTCGACCAGCCGTGAGGGCGTCGCGACGGTCCAGGTCTCCTTCGAGTTCGGCACCTCGATCGACGAGATCACCAACAAGATCCAGACGTCGATCACGCGGATCCGGTCGCAGCTGCCGTCGACCGTCGAGCCGCAGGTGATCGCCGGCTCCACCGACGACCTGCCCGCGATCGTGCTCGCCGCGTCCAAGTCCGGCGACCAGGTCGCGTTCGCGCAGCAGCTCAACGCCATCGTGGTGCCCGCGCTGCAGGGCATCGACGGCGTCCGGACCGTCGAGGTCACCGGCGCCGAGACGCAGAACGTGCTCATCACGCTCAGCCAGAAGGCGCTGTCCGCCGGCGTCAACTCGCAGACGCTCACCGCGGCCCTCAAGGCCAACGGCGTCTCGTTCCCGGCCGGCACGCTGACCGAGGGCGACCGCTCCCTCGCCGTGCAGGTCGGCGGCACGCTCGGCACGATCGACGAGCTCAAGGCGCTCAACGTCACGCCCACCACCAAGCTCGGTGACGTCGCCACGGTCGAGCTGAAGACCGTCGAGGCCACCTCGATCACCCGCACCAACGGCAAGCCGAGCCTCGGCATCGCGGTCACCGCGTCGCCCGACGGCAACCCCGTGCGGATCAGCCACGAGGTCCAGGACAAGCTGGCCGAGCTCCAGACCCAGCTGGGCGGCGACACGAAGATCACGTCGATCTTCGACCAGGCGCCGTTCGTCGAGTCGTCCATCAAGAGCCTCACCACCGAGGGCGCGCTCGGCCTGCTGTTCGCGGTGATCGTGATCCTGGTGTTCCTGGTGTCGATCCGCTCGACGCTGGTCACCGCCGTGTCGATCCCGCTGTCGGTGGTCGTCGCGCTGATCGGCCTGTGGGTCGGCGACTACTCGCTCAACCTGCTGACCCTGGGCGCCCTGACGATCGCCGTCGGGCGCGTCGTCGACGACTCGATCGTGGTCCTGGAGAACATCAAACGCCATCTGGAGTACGGCGAGGAGAAGCGTCACGCGATCCTCACCGGCGTCCGCGAGGTCACCAGCGCCGTCGTCGCCTCGACGCTGACCACCGTCGCCGTGTTCCTCCCGATCGGCCTCGTCGGCGGGCTCGCCGGCGAGCTGTTCCGGCCGTTCGCGGTCACCATCGCGGTCGCGCTGGTCGCCTCGCTGTTCGTGTCGCTGACGGTCGTGCCGGTGCTCGCGTACTGGTTCCTGCGCCCGCCGAAGCAGCTCGGCGCCGAGGAGCGCGAGGCCATCGAGGCCAGGGCGCTGGCGAAGGAGCGCCGCAGCCCGCTGCAGCGCGGCTACGTGCCGATCATCAGCTGGGTGACCCGCTCCGCCGGGACCCGCTGGATCACCGTCGGCCTCAGCCTGGTGGTGTTCGTCCTGACGATCGGCTCGGCGAGCCTGCTGAAGACCAACTTCATCGACCAGTCGGGTCAGACCGAGTTCTCCATCTCGCAGGAGCTGCCGCTGGGCGCCAGCCTGGCGACGACCGACGCGGCCGCGAAGAAGGTCGAGGACATGCTGGCCAAGCGCGGCGACATCGAGGCCTACCAGGCCACGATCGGCGCCTCGTCCGGCTTCGGCTTCACCGGTGCCCAGTCGACGAACACGGCGAACTTCTCGGTCACCGCCAAGGACGACACCGACGTCGACAAGGTCATCGAGGAGCTGCGCACCGAGGTCGCGGCGGCCGGCACGAGCATCGGCACCGTGAAGATCACCGCCGGCGGCGGTGGTGGCGGCTCCACCGACCAGCTCGAGGTCGTCGTCAAGGCGAACAACACCGCCGACCTCACCAAGGCCGCGGAGCAGGTCCAGAAGGCGATGTCGGAGACCCCGAACATCGCCGATGTCGAGAGCAACCTGTCGGCGAGCAACCCGCGGGTCGACGTCAAGGTGAAGCGCGACGTCGCCGCGCGGTACGGGCTGTCCGACGCCGCCATCGGCGGCATCGTCAGCGCCGCGTACCGCGGCCAGACCCTCACCGAGCTCACCGTCGACGGCCAGTCGCGTGACCTGGTGCTGCGCAGCGGCCCGGCGCCGGCGACGCTCGCCGAGCTCAAGGCGCTGCCGATCCCGGTCCAGGCCACCCCGCCGTTCGTGCGGCTCGACCAGGTCGCCGACGTCAGCGAGGGTGCCGGCCCGGCCGCCATCACCCGGATCGACGGCAACCGCAGCGCGTCGGTCACCGGCCGCGCGACGATCGACAACCTCGGCGAGGTGTCGACCGCCCTGCAGAAGAAGCTCGACGCGCTGAGCCTGCCGGCCGGCGCGACGGTCACCCTCGGCGGCGTCACGCAGGACCAGCAGGAGGCGTTCGGTCAGCTGGGCCTGGCCATGCTGGCGGCGATCGCGATCGTCTTCATCATCATGGTGGCGACGTTCCGCAGTGTGGCGCAGCCGCTGATCCTGCTCGTCTCGATCCCGTTCGCCGCGACCGGCGCGATCCTGCTGCTGCTCGCGACGAACACCCCGCTGGGCCTGCCGGCGATGATCGGCGTGCTCATGCTCATCGGCATCGTCGTGACCAACGCGATCGTGCTGATGGACCTCATCAACCAGTACCGCGAGGGCGGCATGCCGGTCCGCCAGGCCGTCATCGAGGGCGGCCGGCGCCGCCTGCGCCCGATCCTGATGACCGCGGTGGCGACGATCTGCGCGCTGCTGCCGATGGCCATCGGCCTCACCGGCGAGGGCGGCTTCATCTCCCAGCCCCTCGCGATCGTGGTGATCGGCGGCCTGATCAGCTCCACCCTGCTCACGCTGGTGCTGGTCCCGACCCTCTACACGATGGTCGAGGGCCGCAAGGAGCGCCGCCGGCTCAAGAAGGAGGGCCGCCACGCGGCCCCGGTCGCCGCGACGGAGATCGAGGGCCCCGAGGACGGTCCGGACGGCGAGGGCCGTCACCGGGTCGACCCGCTGGAGCCCGCCCCGTCCCACTAGGAAAGTTTCGCCACGAACCGAGGCCGGCCGTCCCATGACGGCCGGCCTCGTCGTGGCAGCATCGCGGCGTGGACACCTCCGAGTGGCACTACCTGGCCGCGTTCGACGGGAACGTCGCCGCCACGCTCGCGGCCCTGCGCGCCGCCGAGTTCGACCCCGACGACTACTACTGGCCGCACGGCGGCGAACGGTCGCGACCGGACACCGAGGACGAGCTCCTGGCCACCGGGTGGATCCGGGACGGCGCCGCGCACTCGATCCTGGACGTGACCGAGGTCGGCGAGGGAGACCCCGGCGGCGACGACGCCATCGGCCGGACCTTCGCGGTGACGGAGGCCGAGTGCGTCCAGGTGTTCGGCACGGCCCGGGTGACCACGGACGACCTGGAGCGGCTGGGCGACCGGCTGCCGGAGGTCCTCGGCGGGCTGCTGACCGGCTACGGGGTCGGCCGGCACCTGGTCGTCGGCACCGGCCGGATGCTGTTCTTCGGGCACTCCGGGGACTGACCGGAGTGTGGGCGCGCGTTGACGGTGGGTGGCCGCGACCCTAGCATCCATCGGTGTACGTCAACGGCGAGCACTACGGCCCCACCAGCGGCACCAGCCTCACGGTGCCTCGCCTCGGCTTCGGCACGTTCGCGTTCCGGGTGGTCGCCATCGACGGCGCCGGCCTGCAGTCCCCGCCGCTCGCCGTGGCCATCGCCATCGACCCGGGCCCCGCGTCGGACGCGCGCCAGCCGACGGTACCGGCGAACCTGCGCTTCGGCCTGTCGGCGACCGCGGTGACCTGGTCGTGGGACGCATCGACCGACAACGTGGGGTGGCGGGCTACCAGGTTTTCAAGGACGCCGACTGGATCGCCGACGTGCCCGGCACGACCTGGACCGAGCCGCGCGCCCCGGGCCAGACCACGTTCAGCCTGCGGGTCCGGGCGTTCGACGCGACCGGCAACAAGTCGGCCTTCGCAACCTTCGCAGTCGCTGCGTAGCGGTCAGGAACTGCGCGGGCAGCGGTGGATCGGGCGGCGGGGGATGCGTGCCGGGCGGCGGATCGAGACCAGGCGGGCCCGGCGGACCGCCGGGGCCGGCGGCGCCGTGCCGGGCGCCGGCGCGGGGGCGCCGGACACCGCGGCCAGGTGGGACGACAGGGCGGCGTGCAGGAGCGTCGGCGGCTGGGCCGGCATCCGGCGGTTGACGACCGGCGCGACACTGCGCTGCACAGGGACGCGGGGCGGCGCGGGCGGGGCCGGAGCAGCCGCGACGTCGTCCTTCGCCGGGCGGGTCACGACGAACGCCACGACGGCCGCGACGACGACCGGGACCAGGTAGAGCAGGGCTCCGGCGTATTGCTCGGTCACGACGACGACTCCCAACGCTGCGCACCACTGACCCGCGCAACGCTACGGACTGCCCCGCATCCACCGTGTCATCCGGTCGGTTCGCCCTGCAAGTCCGGCCGGGGTGCAGCTGTGGTGCAAACCTGCCGGTACCAGTCGAAGGAGCGGCGCTTCGTCCGGGTCTGGGTCTCGAAGTCCACGTGCACCAGGCCGAACCGCTGGCCGTAGCCCTCGGCCCACTCGAAGTTGTCCATGAGCGACCACGTGCAGTAGCCGTGGACCTCGACGCCGGCGCGCATCGCGGCCTGGACCGCCTCCAGGTGGCCGGAGATGTAGTCGATGCGGAACTGGTCGTCGACGTCGGGCCAGGAGGTGCCGCTCTCCGTGATCCAGATCGGGGGCAGCTTCTCGCCGTAGCGCTCCTTGAAGCCGACGAGCAGCTCACGCAAGCCGTCGGGGACGACCGGCCAGCCGAAGGCCGACTGGGGGTACCCCTCGATCTGCAGACGGCTGAACGGCAGCCCGTCCTCGCCGCTGGGCGCGCCGATCAGGCTCGGGTTGTAGTAGTTCACGCCGAGGGCCTCGATCGGCTGGGAGATGACGTCGAGGTCGCCCTCCATGACGACGGCGTCCACGTCGACGCCCGCCAGCAGGGCCTCGAAGCCGGCCGGGTAGGCACCCAGCAGTACCGGATCCGTGAAAAGGTGGTTCTGCACCATGTCGTAGAAGAGGGCGGCGCCGCGGTCGGCGTCGGTCTCACCGGCGAGCCAGACGGGGGAGTAGTTGTTCGCCAGGGTGATCGGGGCGCGCGAGTGCCGCCGGAGCGCCGACACGGCCAGGCCGTGGGCGAGCAGCAGGTGGTGCACGACGAACGGGTAGCCGTCCGGCGGCAGGGTCAGGCCGGGCGCGTGGGTGCCCTGCACATGGCCGAGGGCGAAGTGGATGTACGGCTCGTTCAGCGTGCACCACAGCTTCACCCGGTCGCCGAGGCGCTCGCCGACCAGCTCCGCGTACTCGCCGAAGCGCATCGCGGTGTCCCGGTTGCTCCAGCCGCCCTGGTCCTGCAGCGCCTGCGGCAGGTCCCAGTGGAACAGCGTCGCGACCGGGTCGATGCCGCGGGCCAGCAGCCCGTCGACCAGCCGGTCGTAGAAGTCCAGCCCGGCGGTCACCGCCGGGCCGTCGCCGGTGGGCTGGATGCGCGGCCAGGCCACCGAGAACCGGTAGGCGTTGGCGCCCAGCTCCGCGATCAGGTCGAGGTCGGACTCCCAGCGGTGGTAGTGGTCGCACGCCACGTCACCGGTCTCGCCACGGGCCACCTTGCCCGGCGTGTGCGCGAAGGTGTCCCAGATGGACGGTCCGCGACCGTCCTCGGCGACGGCGCCCTCGATCTGGTAGGAGGCGGTGGACACTCCGAAGCGGAACCCTGGCGGAAACTCCAACATGAGCGCACGCTACTCGGTCCGGACAAGGCGCGGGCAGTATGGGGGAATGGCACATGAGATCCCCACCGCCGAGCTCGCGCCGGGCGTCGCACTCCCGGTCGTCGGCTTCGGCACCTGGCAGATCACCGGCACGTCCGCGTACGAGTCGACCCGCACGGCGCTCGACGTGGG
Source organism: Dactylosporangium sp. AC04546 (assembly GCF_022095675.1). Lineage (GTDB taxonomy): Bacteria > Actinomycetota > Actinomycetes > Mycobacteriales > Micromonosporaceae > Dactylosporangium. The sequence continues at coordinate 152,899 of NZ_JAHYSG010000004.1, forward strand.
CTACCGCCACATCGACACGGCCACCATGTACGGCAACGAGGCCGAGATCGGTCGCGCGCTGCGCGACAGCGGCGTCGAGCGCTCGGACGTCTTCATCACCACCAAGCTGCCGCCGTCGCAGGCCGGCCGCGAGCGGCAGACCATCGAGGCCAGCCTCCACGCACTCGGCGTCGACTACGTCGACCTGTGGCTCATCCACTGGCCCCCGTCCCGCGGCAAGTCGCTGCCGACCTGGGTGTCGTTCCTCCAGCAGCGCGACGCCGGCCGGGCCCGCTCGCTCGGGGTGAGCAACTACGACGCCGAGCTCATCGACGAGCTGATCCGGGAGACGGGTGAGACCCCGGTCGTCAACCAGGTCTCCTGGAGCCCGTCCGAGCACGACCCGAAGTTCCTCGACGAGATGCGGCAGCGCCGGATCGTGGTCGAGGGGTACAGCTCGCTGAAGAACACGCCGCTCGACGACCCGCGCCTGGTCGCGATCGCCGCGTCCCACGACGCGTCGGTGCCCCAGGTGGTACTGCGGTGGCAGCTCCACCACGACATCGTCATCATCCCCAAGTCCACCCACGAGTCGCGCATGCGCGAGAACCTCGCGGTGCTCGGCTTCGAGCTGACCGCCGAGGAGATCGCCACGATCGACGCCCTGCAGTCCCGCTAGGACCGGCGGACCGCCCTGTCCACCCGGGCCCGCCAGCCCCGCTCCTGGGGCTTGCGGCGCAGCCTGGCCAGGGCGGCCACCGCGCCCGTCGTGAGCTCCTCGAAGTCGAACGCGGTGCGGTGGGTGCCCTTCTGGATGACGAACGCCATCCCGGCCGAGTTGCTCACCGCCCATCCCGGCCGCGTGCCGAGGCGGTGGGCCGCGTTCCCGCCGTACGCCGTGACCAGCTGGATGTCGAACGGGTAGCGCACCTCGCCGCCGGCCCTGGTCACCACGATGCGGGCCTGAGCCAGGGTGTCGTCGCGGTTGAACAGCGCCTGCCACCACTTCTTGCGGGGCGCCTCGACCACGACCTCGACGCCCTCGCCGTGCTCGCCCGGGTCGGCGGCCTCGGCGACGGCCCGGACCATGGCGACCACGCGGTCGATCCGCGACCGCCGGAACGCCACCCATTTCTCCACGGCGCCATCTTCGCGCACACGTCGCTCAGCTGTCGTCGGCCGTCGGCGCTACGACTTCAAGATCAGCGAGCCGTCAGCGGAACCGCTCGCCCTCGTCGCGGCGGTACGCCCAGGCGGCCAGCGCCGCCATCGCGGCCGTCCACGCCACCAGGGCGGCCATCGACGTCGCCGACACGGGGAAGTCGCCGACCGACGCCCAGACCAGTTCGACCGCGCCGCGCGTCGGCAGGTACGGCGCGATGGTCTCCACGAAGCCCGGCGCGCTGCCCGGCGCCGAGAGCAGGCCGCCGCCGAACGCCAGCGGGAAGAAGATGATCTGCGCGACGGCGAGCGCGGCCTTGGTGGGCAGCCAGTACCCGATCGCGAGCCCCATGAAGGTGAACGGCAGCGCGCCGAGCGCCACCGCCCCCAGCGCGACCAGCAGCTGGAGCGGACTCGCCGTGGCGGCGGTGAACAGCCAGCCGATGATCACCACCGGTACCAGCGAGATCCCCATCATCGTCAGCCCGGTGAGAATCCGCCCGGCGAACGCGGCGCCCGGCCCGGCCGGCAGCGTGCGCACGTAGGTGCCCCACGGCTGGGCGCGGTCGTCGGCGACCCCGACCCCGTAGGTGAACAGCGAGCTGGTCATGACGGCGAACATCACCATCGAGGCCGTCGCGTACGTGGCGCCGACCGGGTCGTCGCCCGCGAACGGCACGACGAAGAACAGCATCGACGCGGCCGGGAAGAACGCGCCTCCGAGCACCGCGACCGGAATGCGGACGGTTTCGAGGATTCGGTACCGCGTGTGCGTGAGCACGAGGGACATGATCGTCACTTCCCGGTCAGGGTCAGGAACGCCTCTTCGAGCGTCGTGGGCTGGACCTGCAGGCCGTGGAACCGCACGTCCTTGTGGACGAGCTCGCGGACCAGCTCGTCGGCGTCGGAGGTGAGCAGCGAGGTGCGGCCGTCGGCGTGCTCGATGCTGACCACGCCGTTGAGGGGCGGCAGGTCGTCCGCGACGAGGCTCACGCGGTGGATGCCGACCATGCCACGGATCGCGGCGACCGTGTCGTCGGCGAGAATCCGCCCGTGGCCGAGCACCACGACCCGGTCGGCGAGCGCCTCGATCTCCTCCAGGTAGTGGCTCGTGAGCACGACGGTGTTCTCGGTCGCGAACTCGCGGACGGCGTCCCACAGGGCGCGCCGGGCCTGCACGTCGAGCCCGGTCGTCGGCTCGTCGAGGAAGACCAGCCTGGGCCGCCCGGCGAAGGCGAGCGCGACGGCGAGCCGCCGCCGCTGGCCGCCGGAGAGCCCGCCGGTCTGCCGCTTGGCGAGGTCGGCCAGCCCGAAGCGCTCCAGCAGTTCGTCCGCCGGCACCGGGTCGGGGTGGTGGGCCGCGACGAACGCGACGCACTCGCGCACCCGCAGCGTGCCCGGCAGGCTGGTCTCCTGCGGGGTGACGCCGATCCTGCGGCGGCTCGCCGGGGCGCGCGGGTCGCCGCCGAGCAGCTCGACGGTCCCGCTCGTGGGCCGGCGGAGGCCGACGAACAGGCTGAGCAGCGTGCTCTTGCCGGCGCCGTTGGGCCCGAGCAGGCCGACGACGCCGCCTTCGGGGATGTCGAGCGAGACGTGGTCGAGCGCGAGGGTGTCGCCGAAGCGCTTGGTGACCTCGACGGTGCGGGCGAGCATCTACCCCTCCTTCAGGGGACGTTCTCTTGGAGGTTCGAGCAGTGCGCGGAGGGCGGCCGTGTAGTCCTCGAACGCGACCCGGCCGCGGCGGGTGAGGCCGGCCGACGTGGTCGGCGTCCGGCCGCGGAAGGACTTGACCACCTCCACGTAGCCGGCCTGTTCGAGCTTGGTGAGGTGGACCGACAGGTTGCCCGCGGTCATGTCGAGGATCTGCTGGAGCCGGGGGAACGTCATGCGGTCGCCGTCGGCGAGACCGGACAGCGCGGCCATGATGCGCAGCCGGGCCTGCGCGTGGATCACCGGGTCGAGGTCGGTCACCGCGGCCGGCCCCGGACCCACAGCGCGACCCCCAGCAGGATCAGCCCGCCGCCACCTCCGACCGCCACGAGCAGGGAGTGCCAGCCGGGCCCGGCGACGACACCGGCGATGTTCACGACGGTCACCCAGGCGCCGAGGACGAACATCTCGCGCGAGAGCCAGATCGCGGAACCGGCGAGGTACATGATCGCGGTCACCCCGACGGAGACCGACGCCCAGAGCAGGCCGACCTCGTTCTCCGGCAGATACTTGGCGAACCGGCCGAGGGTGCTGCCGACCCCGGCGAACGCCAGGAACCAGGTCCACCCGTAGGCGGCCCCCTGCCAGGCGGACCGGCCGTGGACATGGCGTCCCTTGGCGGCCGAGACGGCGACGGTACCGATGGCAGCGGCCGCGATCAGCGAGAAGAGCGTGACCAGGGGCAGCCAGTCGGGCAGCGGCACGAAGACCCGGCCGTCGGGCCCGTAGCGCAGGAACAGCAGCCCGAACCCGATGAGCCAGGCGAACCCCCACGGCAGGTAGTAGGCGAGGGGGTTGAACTGGACGCTCCGGCTGACCGCGTCCCGCTCACGACTGATCAACGCCAGCGACTCAGCGGGCGACTCCAACGGCGCGTCGTCGTCTTCGTTCACGTAGACAACTTTACGGCGCAAAGTTCTTTGTGGCTAGGTGCCGGGCTGCCCGTCCATGGCGCTCGTCACAGTGCGATGAACCGCTTGAGCTTGCCTGTCGAGGCGTGCCGCGGGATCTGCTCGACGGTGCTGACGCTGATCCTGGGATCGGAAAGGCCATACGGTGACAGTGCGGCGGCCAGCGCCGCGGCCACCGCGGACACCTCGGGTGACCCGACCACCAGCACGTCCGCTCCGCCCGCGGTCTGCCGCACCTGGTACTCCGAGATCAGCGGATCGGTGCCCAGCACCTGCCGGAACGCGCTCGCCGGGACCGTTCGCTCGCCGTAGCGGAAGTCGTCGTCGCGCCGCCCGGCGATGTCGGCGACGCGCAGCATCGTGCTGCCGCACGCGCAGTCTCCTGGTAGCAGCGTCACCTCGTCGCCGAGGTCGTAGCGGATGAACGGAAACGTGCGGCCGGCGAGCCCGGTCGCGAGCGTGCGCGCGGCAGGCTCGCCGGGGCCCACCGGGCGCCCGCTCGGATCGACCCGCTCGATGATCACCTCGTCCTCGCAGATGTGCAGGCCGTCGCCGTGGCCGCAGCCGACCGCCTGGACGCCGACCTCGGTCGAGCCCCAGAGGTTGTGGACGGGCGCACCCCAGGCGGTGTCGATCGCGTCGCGGTCCTCCTCGCTGAGCGGCTCGGAGTTGGTGCTCACCCGAACCGGCCGGACGTCGAGCTCACCCGCGATCGCGGCCCGGGCGAGGCGTCCGATCACTGAGGCATAGCCGACGAGATGGGTCGGCCGCGCGTCCGACACCGCCCGCAGCGTCCGGTCGAACGGCGCCGCCGCCGGGATCACGACGGTCTCCATGAACGGCCCGGTCGCGACGTCGAACAACGGCGTGCTGGCGTGCGGCGGCTCACCGGCCTCCAGCACGGCCAGCCGCGCCGGGCGCAGGCCCGACCCGGAAGCGCGCTCGGCCCGCACCTGCCATCGCCAGGCGAGACAGGCGAGCGTCGTGAACTGCTCCCAGTCCCAGACGTACACGCCGCGTACGCCGCTCGATCCACCCGAGCTGAACACCTGCAGTCCCGCGGGCGTGTACGAGAACCACCGCTGCTGAGCCAACACCTGTTCGGCGCCGGCCCGGTCGATGTCGGGCGTGGTGATGATCGCGTCCCACTCGTCCTGGGCCTCCTGCTTGACCATGGGCGGCACCCGCACGAGGTCCTCGACGGTCGCCGCAGCCGGGTCGATGCCGCCCATCCGGTCCGCGTGAAACGGCGAGCGCTCGCGCGCGTACACGAGCAACGACCGCAGCCGTTCGGTCCGGTAGTCCTCGATACGCCGGCGCGACCACTCGAGCCGCGCAACGTGGTCCTCAAGCGAGGCCCGCACCGCATCCAAGTGCGCCGCGCGTAAACGCTCGTAAGCTGCTTTCCCGGAATAACGGGACATAAGCTCAGTGTGCCTCGCGCAGCGCCGCACGGATGTGACGCGGGCGGTCGGGCCCGACATGGCGGCCTGCTCAGTCATCCAGCCGAGAGCCAACGACCGCGGTGGGACGTGCCCCAGGGTCTGTGCGCCCTTGGTCAGTCTCCGGAGAAGCCGAAGAACAAGATCTGATCGGGTACCCCGGCGGCATGGACGATCAGATGCCGCCCAACGCCACGGTGGGTGAGGAGCGGGTCGAGGACCGCCGTCGGGTCGCCATCCGGGCGCGGCATGCGCGCCAAATCGTCGGCTGTCACCTGTGTTGTGCCGAATATCCGTTCACACCCGGCCCCCGTCAGCTCGAACGTGCTGCCGAAGGCGTTCTCGCTCGCCGGATCGCCGGTACCCACCTGGAAGATGTCCAAGATCGAATGGGTCATGCTTTCGTGGACCGACTCGTCGGCTCACAGCTCATCCTCCGTAGCCGGCTTCGGCCGATCGTCCCCGCCCGGCCAGTAGTAGTCACCGGCGGCGAAGACCTCGGCGCGAAGTTGTTCGAGCGTGGTGGCCGCACTGCCGTTGAACGGGACCAGGTAGTCCCACCCTGACGCACCCACACGAACCTCCGACCCGTCGATGTTGCGGAGATCTTGCCACAGCCATTCGCGAAGACGAGCCGGCCGCGGCGTGGGACGAGCGACGGAGGCGCCGAAACCGGCGCTGAGCTGCGAGAAACCAGATCAAAAACCTGTGGGCACGGTTGGGTTCGAACCAACGACCCCCCGCTTGTAAGTTCTGCCCGTTCCTCACGTTCTTGTGCGTGCATGTACGTGACGTGCGAACAGGGTCCAGCACAGTGCGACAGAGTCCAGTCCCGTTCGTTGCTGTTGCCGTAAGCGTTGCCGTATGGCGACCTCGGCGGGTCTGGCGAGCGGCAAGTGCCGGCGTCAGCCGATCAAATTCATTGGTCCTGGCTAATAGACCGCCGCATTTACGCAGTCGGCTACCTTAAGCTGACTCCTTCGCCTAGACAGCTGACGAGCGGTGCGCAACGATGCCTGTCAGGTCAACCATTATCGCGTGCTGCAATGGTAGTCGTAAATCATTCAGGCTCGATCAGTAGAACGTGGGCGTTGGTGTTGATAATCTGACCCCAGGCGCTGAATTTGCGCGGCAAGCGGTCGTAAAGGGGATGAGGTTCGTTATGACCTATGAAGATCTTGCGCGCGAACTCGAGATGCTCGGCCTGAAGCTGCAACAAGTCCTCACGGAGCTCTTAGTGCAGGAGGGCGTAGGCGTCCACAGCATCAATTTTCGTATCAAGTCTCGAAGTAGTGCTGAAAAGAAGGTCGAGGCGAAAGCTAATCGTTACGGGGGCATTGAAGACCTCAAAGATCTTCTGGGCGTGCGAATCATCACGTACTTCGCGGATGATGTGGACCGAGTTGCAGATGTCATCGAAAGGGAATTTGATATTGACTATGATCATTCGGTGGATAAGCGTGAATTGCTAGAGGCCGATGCATTCGGGTACGCCTCCTTGCACTACGTCGGTGCACTTGACAAGGTGCGCCTTGGTCTGACCGAGTACAAACGTTTCGGTGGCCGTCAGTTTGAGTTGCAAATACGCTCGATACTCCAGCACGCGTGGGCTGAGATTGAGCACGACCTGGGATACAAGAGCGAGAGCGCCATTCCGCGGGCAATTCGACGACGCTTCGTCCAGCTTTCGGGCCTGCTCGAGTTGGCCGACGACGACTTCACGAGACTCAGGGATAGTCTTCGGAGTTATGAGAAGGAGGTCGCTGAACTAGCGTCGGATGCTCTGGCGGAGCGTGATCTCGACCAGACGACTTTGCGAAACTTCGCATCAGACAGGCTAGTGGCCGAGCTTGACCGGTACGTCGCCGATCAAATCTATATCGCATCCGAATGCGATGCGGCAACGACTGCAGATCTAGATACCTACGTGCATCAGTTGAACGTTTTAGGGATCTACACTGTCGCTCAGGTGCAGGCAGCAATTCTGCGGAACGTAAAGGATATCGCTCGCTTCTCGTACGTCTGGATTAGGGAACTCTATCTGGACGAAGGCGAACGGCTGCCGAGTGTTGCCTATGAGCATGTCCTAGTCAGCCGAGGCGCTTCGCTTGCCTACGCAATCTTGGTGATCGCGCTTCGAGAGCAGCCACGACAAGTAGCAGAGATTCTCAGATACGGGAACAGAGTGTCGTCGCGCTTTATCGAAAAGCGTCATCGGGATCTTAAAAAGGCGTGGTTATTGGTCCAGCGAGGATTTGAGCCCCCGAACTTTGCCGGTTCGGATCTGAGTATCTTAGCGCTATGACGCATGCGAGTTCGGAACGCGAAACCATTCATGTTCGACAGCCGTAGTGATGAGCCTGGTTAGTTCTGCCATAAATCTTTCGCTTTTGAGGCGATGGGCTTCGAACTCGCCAGGTGCGATCCTATTCTTTCTACTACCGTGAGCGATGTCATTCCTCATGTTGCGAACGAATTCGAGTGATTGGTAGTAGCTGCGGCTTACCTCCGTCTCCTGAATGCCGAGTCGGAAGAGCGTTCTCCTAAAAACGTCGGCGCCGAAGTTCATTTCCATACTAACGGCTGCGTCGGGATCAAGTAGTAGGGGTCCTTCGTGCAGCGCTCGAATCCTCTTGACAAATTGCACTTGGTGACGCGCGCGTCGCATGAAGGCCCCGTCTTCGGCTTCAACTTCTGCTACAGCGCCACGACGCAAGGCATCAAATTCTGGAACCAATGCGCACGCGAATAAATGTTCGTGAAGTTCTTTCGCGCTGAGTTGGCAATCGTTTACCGCGGCTACATACACTGAAAACGCGTTACGCGCAAAGCCTTCGAGATGTGCATACTGCATTACGAGGATTGCCCGCATGGCTGACGCCGGCCAGTCTTTTCGGTCCAGTTCTCCGAGGAGTTGGTTCCGCAGGTGTCGCAACTCGTCAAGCCGCCATGTAACGTCTTCCTCTAGCTGTTCTCGGACATCGAGGGGGTTCACAGTGCTGCCTCGAACCGGGTTCCAAAATACCGCACACGTTCTCTCATCGGGTTCCTGTAGTTCTTCCCGGCACCGCAGTGCTTAAGAAAGTCGCGGTCACTCTTGCCAGTCTTGACAACGCTCGCAAGGGCAGCAATCTGCTCGGAGTCGTCTGGGTTCACTCTTGAGACCACCGATTGGAGCCCCAAGACGAGACCCTCGTAATGGTAAACCGAAAATTGACTCTTCGGTTCCCCGCTGCCCATAGTGCCGAAGACTCTAGAACCGATACTCAAATGATCGGCGATCCGGCGCAGAACCAAAAACGTTCGACGAAAAGTTTCCTCTTCGGTTTCGTAGTCAAACGGGAGCCCGTCGTCCGGATCTGAAACCTCTTCCATGTAGGTCGTGAGGAAGTCCGCCACGTCGTGCTTGTACCGAGCGAAGTCATTCTTGTAAGCAAAGAATCGCAGGACCAGCTCTTGGTCGAACTTCCGAAGTTTTTGGTTGTCGGTAATTATGTCGACTAGATAGGCGAAGTTGGCGTCCTGGCTCAAGTCGATGATGAAGGAGTTAAACCTATCAGATAGCAGACGGATCGTTGCGTTCCGGACTTCCTGCTCGGAAAGTATCTCACCCCCCGTGTTCAGGCGTTTGAACATGTAGTAACGAAGCCGGGGGTCACTCTCTTTTCGTAGAATCTCGGCTCGAATGTAGCTACGCTTAAGTTTGATGTCCAGAGCGCGTGGGAGCTTGTCGTACGTAACTCCATTTAGTTCGGGAACAATATCACAGTCTTCGAGCGTCAACGGCTCGAGCTTCTCTCCGTCAATTGTGAGTTGGCCGCGAAAGTGCAGGTATGACGATATCCGCTGTAGGCCGTCGATTAATTCGTAAACACGGTCCTCCCGCTCAATTAGGAAGATCGGGGGCACCGGAAGTTCAAGCAACAGAGATTCAATGAACCGAGACCGAGCTCCTTCTGGCCAACGGAACATTCGCTGGAACTCGGGGTCGATGATCATTTCGCCTGCGCTGTGCATGTCTGCCAGTTCATTGAACGAGAAATCAATGCTCTGTGTGCGCACTGACGAGATCTTGCTATCGACAGCCCGTATGAGAACCTCAGGTGTTGCCGGCTTGGGCTTACTCATCTTTGCCCCTTCGCAAGGTCATGACTGTCTCAGCGACCTTTCCCTTCGGGTAGGCTCGTGCCGCAGTGTTGACAGTGGTCCAGGACCGGCCCACCTCGAACTGTGTCCAGTCGGTCAGCTGCCAGTCCATACGTTCAGCCTCTTCGGCGCAGATCTCCGCCAGATTGACATGTATGTCTTTGTAGTATGAGTCTTGGACTACCATAGTCAAGGCCCCGCCCGCTCTAGTCACCCGGGAAATCTCTTTCAAGCTGGCGATGAGATCGTCCAAGTACTGGATCGTTTGCTTCAGGTAGTATCCGGAAGATGCCTTACTATGGTGTTGCGACACACTAGCGACTAAGGATGCGGCGTTGGTGCCGTAAGGTCGCTCGCGGTACGGGTCGGCTTTGCGTATCAAAGTCGTTCCCATGAGCGCAGATCTGAGTGTTCTGTCGCTTGCTATGTTTATGCCGAGAACTGCGAGTTCCCTAGCATAGGAAACCGCATAATCGATTCGTGTCAGATAGGGGGGTGATGTGAGGATGACATCAATCGAAGCGTCCCCGAGCGGAAGCTTCGTAGAGGATCCGGTCGCGATGAGTGCCGGCGCCCTCGTTGGTGCCTCTCCCCGGAGGCGGTCGAGCAGGGTCTGTTGCTCGATTACGATTAGTTCGTCCAGTTGGCGTGCCGCGAGTTTGACGATCTCCTCGTCATTGCGCGCTCGCCTCACCCACGTAGGATTACTGCCCTCAAACCTCTTGGTTATAGTCCGGACGACTCGGAATAGCGCCAAGAACGCGAGGATAGCAGATCCATCCTTTCGTTCTCGAAGCGTTTCGGTCCAGTCTCTGATTCGGCCGGTGGTAGTCGGGTGAAGCCAATCGAGTAGCGGATCGTTAGAGTTGATTTTTCTGCGATGCCTAACGGGGGGCTGATGTACCGCGGCGGGACCTGTCTGCGCTCGGAACTGCGCCACTAGGTTAGCGATTGGGTTGAGATCCACACCAACGGACTTGAGTCCAATTGCCTGTGCGGCAAGTGTTGTCGTCCCGCTGCCGTTCCACGGATCAAGGACTAAGTCGGACTCACCCGAGCAAGTGTCTTGCAGTAGCTCGCACGCAAACTTGTATGAGAATCCGGCGTAGTACGGGAATAGGTCAGCCAAAACGGACCTGTCTGCAGGCTTGCGTTTCGGCGAGCTGACCTTTCGGATGCGCAGTCCGTCTGCCGGGAAGAGGCTTTCCTGTACGGCGCCGTCCGAAGTGCGCGACACCGTACCTCGCTCTCAGTTGGATGCAGACAGGCTCACACGATAGTCGAACTGTCGTCGATCATGAAAGTGCCACGTGGTGGCCGCATCTCGAGAGTTAGCAGGTTCGCCTCACTCGCGCGCTGTGTGATCGAGTAGTAGCGGTGCGTGGTCTGCGTGCGGCGTGACCCGGCCCTGGGATGCGGCCCCAGCTCGTGTCGTGCACCGGCCGACGTGCGCTCCTTGGGCGGCGCGGTCCGGACTTAGTGGGATCGCCTCCGCGAGGTTGCCGTGCTTTATGTCTGCCGCACGCCCTGCTCCACGGCTGGGTGTGAGGCGTGTTCGTTGGACAGCTCGTGACGGTCAAGTCGGCCGCAGACGTCCTCGCTGAGGGGATGGCACGTCCTCCGTTGTGTCTGATGCTGTTTGCGTCTACGTCCGTCTCCGTGTCAAGTAGCCACGGCTGGGTATGACCTGGGGGAATGATGAGCGCCGTCGTGGAAGAGCCGTGCACTCGTTGCCAAGGTTTGGAAATGCGTCTGCTGGTTGCCGTTCGTGTGAGCTACTATCTCACCCTTCATATCGTCAGCGTTTCGCTTCGGCAACGGGTGCTTGACCACGTGTCAGCCGAGTACGCGCAATACGTGATGGACCGCGGCGATCTCGAGCCTGATTTCGATGCCTTCTTCGAAGTTTATCGAGAGCATGTCGAGGGTGCTTTGGACCTCACTATGATTCGGGCGGGCGAGCATATTACCGAGTACCGACGCGTCTGGACGGATCATGCCACCATGCTCGGTGAGAGGGAGTTTCGGTCGCGGCATCGTCGGAGCCGCGTGAAGGCTTAGCCGGGGTCGATAGCGGCCACCGCCCAGACCCGCTCGATGGCGTCTATGTAGCTCGCCGTCAAGCCGTCTGAGTGCTGAAGCCGTAAGTGCAACACTGGCGCGTGGGCTGCTGGCAGGCCGTGGACGTGAGTGTTGATGAGCGCCTCGTTGTCGGCTCGGTAGATCGAGCTGTAGAGGACCCTGTCGTGGATTCGGATCGTGACTTTTGGTAGTCGTCGCAGTGGTTTGACGAGGACCAGAGCGTTGCGGATGCGGGCCGCCATGAGGTCGCCGATCTGTTCCTCGTCGCCCCTGCGCGCAATTTGCTTGCTGCTTACGTCACCCAACGCGATCCGTACTGGCACTCCCGCCTCGGCCCTTTTGGCGAGCGTTCGAAGAATAGCCGAATCCTCCAGGAGGAATAGGGCGCTGTAGGCCACGATGTCGATCGCCGACGTGGCACGGCCGAAAAGCGAGCGCCATGTATCGAGCGGGACCAGGCCGCGGTTCGCATACGTCGACCGGATTTCGTCTGCGGTCGGTGCCGGTTGCCGTCCGACGGTTTCCGGCCAGAGGTCAATGACCGTCCAGCCGGTGAGGCGGGAGAGTCGGGCATGGTGGCGCGGATAAGGCAAGCGACCACCGAGCCAGCGGTCGACGGTCTTCGGGTCGACCTGGAGGTGGGTGGCGACGTCGAGGGCGGTGAGTCCGGCGCCCGCTAGTGCTCGGGTGAGTGGGTGTCGCATGGTGACCTTCCCACGTGCCATTGAGTGAGCCATTTTCATCGTGATGGTGTCGGTGACGGCAGCTTCGTCGCTGTCCTGCCCGCTCGTCACCGGCATCCCTTAAGCGCCGTTGCGACTGGCGGGACGGTATTGACCAGTCGGCGTGTGTGCACCACGAGCGGTCAGTAGCGCGGCGTCGGCGGTCCCGGAACGCTGAATGCGAGCGCTCCACCCTCGTAGTACATCGTCTTCGGTGCGTCCGGATCTGGGCTGAAACCGAGGAAGCCTATCCAGCCGTTCGCGATGGATTGCTCGGCGAGCCACTGGGTGAGCTCCAGGGCCCAGCCAAGCTCGTCGTCGTGGATGCATTGGCGGACGGTCAGGACGGTCCGGTCGTCCTGGGTGACGAGCGCCGCGACATCCGCGCCAGGGAAGGCGTGGCTCGCGGCTATGCCTGTGAAGTAGGGGTATGGCTCGTCGAGGTACCAGCCGTCATCCGGCAGTGATCGAAACCGCGCCGGTGGCTGCGGTTCCAGGCCGAAGTGGTATCGAATCTCGTACCGGACCTCCTCTGACAGGTCCGGCCGTAACTCGAGCGTGAAGAAGAGGTCGTAGTAGTCGCTCATCGAGCCTTGTCCAACTCGGTATGCCCCGCCAGGGCGGTGTGGGGTCGACATGGAGGGAGGCTCCCGGTAAGACAGCAGTCGACCAAGATCCGATGCCCCAACCGGGAGCCTCGTGTGCTGTCCTACCCCGCTGCGATCACGTTGTCCACCCGCACCCTCAACCACCTCGCCAACCTGATCCGTCAGCAGCGCAACCTGCGTCGATCGAGATGGCGGCGCCTCGACGCCGGCCAGCAGGCGCTGCTCGTGCTGGCCCACCTGCGCAACGGTGACACCTACACCCGTCTCGGCGCCGGGTTCGGCGTGGGTGTCAGCACCGCCTGGCGCTACGTGCGTGAGGGCATCGAACTGCTCGCCGCCACCGCCGGCGACCTGCAGGCCGCGATCGCTCGTGCGGCCCGGCTGGCATACGCGATCCTCGACGGCACCCTGATCCCGATAGACCGGGTCGCTGACCAGAAGCCCTACTACTCCGGTAAGCACAAGCGCCACGGCGTCAACGTCCAGGTCCTGGCCGATGCTCGTGGCCGACTCGTCTGGGCCTCGCCGGCGCTGCCCGGCGCGGTGCACGACCTGACCGCCGCCCGCTGCCACGGCCTGATCAACGCGTTGGCCGGCGCCGACGTCATGGTCTTCGCCGACAAGGGCTATCAGGGCGCCGGCGGCAGTGTCCGCACGCCGTTCAAGCGGCACCGACAGCGTCCGAAACTGTCCCGCGGGCAGCAGGCGGCCAACCGCTCACACGCCCGCATCCGCACCATTGGCGAACGCGCCGTGGCCACTCTCAAGACCTGGAAGATCCTGACGAAACTGCGCTGCTGCCCCCGCCGCGCCACCGTCATCGTGCGGGCGATCCTCGCCCTTCACGACGTCGAGGCAAGCCGCTACGCAGGATGAAAAGAGCTCAGTGCAGCCGATTCTAGTCAAGAAGTCCCTAGACGTCCCTCGCCTGTGGTACCGGGCTTGGGACGTCTGGGGAAGGCTCAGGGTGTCGGCACGGCTCGGCGAATTGGCCCGCCCGAGTTTGATGTCGGGCGGACGAGAGCGAGATGAGCATGTCTGGACATCAGGCGGCCCGGCGTGCAACTGATGCGCTTGCGGTTGCGCTGGAGGAAGCCGGGTTCGACGTCGGGCGAGCCTACCCCGAGCTGCGTACGACGATCGACCAGACAGGGGCGGCACGGGTCGAGAGCGGCCCGATGGAGCCGGCCACCGCTGTCCAGCTTGCCGAGTTGCTGACGCGGGCAGCCGGGAACGGCATCACGGTGGCGACCCTGGGACACTGACCAGCGATCCAACCAGGAAGGGTGTCATGCAGTCCACGGCCTGGGGTGCCTACAAGGGCATCAGGGAGGCGTTGCGCGCCCGGCTCGTCGGTGGCGAGTTTCAGCCGGGAGATGCGCTGCCGTCGGAGGCCGCTCTGGTCGCCGAGTATGGCGTCGCGCGGAACACCGTGCGTCGAGCGCTTGACCAGCTTGCCGAGGAAGGGCTGATCACCACGCAGCCTGGTCGAGGGCGGCTGGTCAGCGCACCCAATCAACAGAGCCAGCCTGCACAGCCGCAGTATCAGCGGATCGCCGCTGAATTGCGGGCGCAGATCGAGTCGGGGGAACTCGCGGCGGGGGCGAAGTTGCCGAGTGAGTCTGGGCTGGTGGCGTTGTATGGGGTCGCGAGAGGGACGGCTCGGCAGGCGCTCGCGGCCCTTCAGGACTTGACGGTGTCGGTGCAGGGCAAGGGTCGCTTTGTGAAGCCTCGGTGATCGACTGGCCTTAGTCTCGGACATGTGGAACATGTCCCGTGGGCTCGTGACCTCGCTGGCCGTCTGCTTGCCGAGCCGTTGCCGGTTCGCTGGGCTCACGTCCAAGGTGTCGGGCAGACGGCTGAGGACATTGCCCATGTCGTCGGTGATGATGCTGAGCTGCTGGTCCGCGCGGCGTGGTTGCACGACATCGGCTACGCACCGGACCTGAACAAGGCCGGTTTCCACCCGCTTGATGGCGCTCGTTATCTGCGCGACGTCGAGCACGCCGACGAACGGCTAGTCCGGCTGGTCGCCAACCACTCGTGCGCGCTGATCGAGGCCTGTAACCGTGGCCTCGGGGCTGACCTCGCGGGTGAGTTCCCGAGCCCGGCCGACTTCGTCCTCGACGCGCTGACGTTCTGCGACATGACGACCAGTCCGACCGGCCAACGGGTCGACCTGGACCAGCGGCTCGAAGAGGCGTTCCAGCGCTACGGCGACGGCCACCTCGTGACCCGCTCGCTGACCGAGGCTCGGCCGTTGCTGGAGGGATCAGTTCAGCGCGTGCGGGCCGCCCTCGATAGCCGCTGACGTCAGCCGGCCCTGCTCGTTGCGCGTCCACCTGCGGCCGGCGCTGTCCAGGAACTCGATCTCTACGGGTTCCGGGTCGACGTACGAACGCAGCCACGACGCCGGCGCCGGCCGACGGATCGTCTGGCCCGGCGGAACGAGGCCGACGAACTCGGCGTCGCCCCCTTCCGGCATCGGGAGTTCGACCTCGTAGATCGGCATGTCGCTGGCGTTGTGGATGTGGAATGCCAGTTCGCGGGCGCCGTCGGGTTTGCGGTGCATCTCGACCCATGCGCTGATCCGGGCGGCCTGTCCGCGGCGCATGTCCTCGGCGCGTTCGGCCTCGCGGTTCTGCTCGCGGCGGAGGAGGACGAACCCGACGAGGAAGGCGCCCACGGTGCCGAGGGCGGAGAAGACGCTGCCGAAGGCGTTGATCGCGTCGCTATCCAAGGTGCAGCGCCCCGCTGCCGGTGAGGTAGTGGGTGATGCGCAGCCGCATCGAGCGGTCCATCTGCAACCCGGGGATGTCGGCGGGTGGGACCCAGTGCACCTCGCGCGACTCGGAGCTCGGCGTCGGCTCACCGCTAACAGGGTGGGCGGTGTAGACGATGGAGAACTCCTGGCGGGCCTCGCCGTTCGAGGTGTACAGGATGACGTGCTTAGGGTCGGTGAAGATGCCGACCAGGCCGGTCACCTCGACCTGAATCCCCGTCTCCTCAAGGGTTTCCCGCACCGCGCAGTCGGTCATCGACTCGCCCGGATCCATCGCCCCGCCGGGCAGCGCCCAGTTGTCGTTATCCGTCCGTCGGATCAGCAGCACCTCGCCGGCACCGTTTACCACAACGACGTTCGCGGACGGCACAACGCTGTTGACCGCCGGGGCGGCCGGGTCGTCGTAGTAGTCGATGCGGCGGGCCAAGGCGGTACCTCAATCCAGTGGGGTGCCGGTGGCCCAGACCCGGTCGAAGCTTTCGACGTAGGTCCCGACCATGTCTCCGCCCGCGACGTGCCGCAGGTGCAGCACCGGGGCGTTGGAGGCCGGCGTGGCGTAGATGTGGGTGTTGACGAGGACCTGGTCGTCGGCGCGGTAGATCGAGTTGTAGAGGATCGTGCTGTGCAGCCGGAACTCGATTCCGTCGAGGTCGCGGAGTGGCTGGTAGAGGACGATCGCGTTGCGGCAGCGGGCGCCCATGTCCATGTCGATGCCCTCGTCAATGCCGCGTTGGCGGACCTCTTCGCTGTCCGGGTCGCCGATCAGGATGCGGATGCGTACGCCGTCGGAGGCTTTGCGGCGGAGGATCCGCAGGATGCCGGTGTCCTCCGGGATGAACAGGCCGCTGTACGCCAGGATGCCGATCTCGCGTTCGGCGTTGTCGAAGAAGGTCCGCCACAGGTCTGACGGGACCGTCCAGCGGGCTGGGTAGATGTTGATGATCTCGCTCTCGGACGCATTCGCGACCTGGTCCCGGGTCAGCGCGTCTGGCCACAGATAGGACTCGTCTACGCCGAGGTGGGCGGCTACGGCGTAGCGGTGGCGGCGGTATGGCAGCCGGCCGCTGATCCAGCGTTCGACGCTCTTGGGATCGACTTCGAGGACATCGGCGAGGCCGGTGGGCGTGATGCCGCGTTCCAGCATGGCGGTCCGCAGGCGTTCGTTCGGCATGGCTCCCCGTCGCAGGACGTCCCGGCAGATGCCCACCTTAGGCGAGACATCTTCAACACGTCCAGCCATGCCCTGACCACGTCCCGTCATTTCGCAGATTCTCGATGCATCGAACAACGCCGAACCTTCACCGCCCTCCCGGCGGCACCTAAACTCGTACATGTACAACATGTTCAAGAGTTGTCGAGGAGGGCCGGTGAACGAGCGAGAGGAGACGCTTCGTTGCCACTGCCTGCCCCGATCGACGGTGAGGACCGCTGCCCCTGCGGCGCGCAGCTCGACCGGGACACCTCGACGTACTGCCGCAAGTGCCGCGCCCGCGTGCGCTGGCAGCGCCGCCACACCGGCCGCCGCATCCACCGCCGGCCCGGCCCCAACTCGACCCCGACCGACCTCTAGGAAAGGAGGAACCACTGACCGTCTCGGTCTCCGCCGTGCTGCTGCTCGGCGTGTTCGTCTACCTGCTCTGGCGGTACACCCGCATTTCGACCTGGCAGATCGCCGTCTGCGTCCTGTTCGGCTACTTCCTCTTCACCTCCTCCGTCGGCCCGCAGATCTGGCGCGTGCTGACCGCCCTCGCCCGCTACGTCGCTGGTCTCGACCTGTGACCGCACGCCGCGACGGATGGGTCATGGCCGGCATGCTCATCGCCGCGACCTCCGCAGCCGTCGCCAGCTTCACCGGCCTCCGTGGCCTGGCGCTGCTGAGCGGCTGGCCGGAACGGCTCGCCATCCTGCTCCCCGTCACCATCGACGCCTACGCGATGACCTCGGCCAGAGTGTGGCTGGCCGGGGTCAGCCCCCGCCGTGCCATCCGCTTCGCCCGCGCCAACGCCATCGGCGCCATCACAGCCAGCATCGTCGGCAACGCCATCTACCACGCCGCAGCCGCCGGCATCCTCGACATCACCTGGCCCGTCGTCGTGGTCGTCGGCGCCGTACCCGCCGCCGTCCTCGGCCTCACCGCCCACCTCCACGCGGTCCGGACCGCCGAAGACCCGGCACCCGCGGCCCCGGAACCGATCCGGACCCAGTCCCGGACCGACGACGAACTGCTCACAGCCGCACGCCAAGCCGACGCCGAACACCGGGCCGCGAACAACGGCCGCCCGATCACCCGCGACGCGCTCAGAACGGCGCTGCGCATCTCCGGCCCGAAAGCCACCGCCCTCCGCCGAACCCTGGCGGCCGAACGAGAGGAGGCACATACCAACTGATGGCCGAGGCACCCAAGCCCACCGTCGACCGCGACGCCGTCCGCGCCCACGTGGACGCCGCCCTCACCCGAGGCACCCGCGTCGCACTCTGGACCGCCATCGCCGACATCCCAATCCTGCTCGCCGAAATCGAACGCCAGGCAAGCCTGCTCACCAACGCCCGCACCGAGTTCGCCAACCTCCTCGCCGCCGCCAATGCCACCCTCACAGCCGCGCACGACGGCGACCCCGACCCACTCACCTACCTCCGAGAGGAGGTCCGGCGATGAGGTCGTACGGCCGCAGGCACCGCGCCTGGCAGCGCCACCACGGCCAGCCTCTCCTCCTGGTCGCCGACCGGCCGAGCCTGACCCTGGCGGCGGCACGTGCCCTGTTCCACTACCGATCCGAACTCGCGCCGCTCGCCACCGCACTCACGCTGTTTCTCAGCGCCGCGATCCTGCACAGCAGCCACCCGGATGCCTGGCCGTGGATCCTGCTCACCGCTGCCGTCGTCGCGGCGCTGACCCTCGCTCGCGGCATCCCGTGGAACATCGACCGCGCCGAGGAACGTATCTACGCGGGAACCGCGACCGCGGCGGCCGGCGTGTGGCTGGCCGCAGCGACAGCCGTCGGGCCGACGAGCGACCCGCTGCCGATGCTGCTGGCCGCTGCAACGGTGGCGTTCGCCGTGCCGTGGTGGACGCATCGGCGCCGCCGAGCGAGGGTCCGCGTCGACCGGGTCATCCAAGCCTGGCCCGACATCGCCGAACACATCGGCCTCGCCGGCTCCCGCGTCATGTCCGCCGTGGTCGACGTCTGGGGCTGGCGAGCGCGCCTCCACCTCACCAACGGCCAAACCGTCGCCGACGTCCTCACCCGAGTCCCCGCCATCGAATCCGGCCTCGGCACCCGACCCGGCGCAGTCCGCGTCGAAGCCGACCCGACGCATGCCGGACGGTTCGTCATGCGCGTCCTCGCCGACGACCCGCACGCGGGCGCCATCCCCTGGCCAGGCCCCACCGTGCAGTCGATCAACGACCCGATCGACCTCGGCGTGTTCGAGGACGCCGCCAAGGTCCGGCTCCCGTTTCTGCGCAAGCACATCCTCATCGGCGGCACTACCGACGCAGGCAAGAGCGGCGTCCTCAACGTCATCCTCGGCAACCTCGCCGCCTGCCCCGACGTCGTCCTCTGGGGCATCGACCTCAAAGGCGGCATGGAACTGCGCCCGTGGGCATCGTGCCTCGCCAGACTCGCCACCACACCCGCAGAAGCCACCGCCATACTCCGCGACGGCGTCCGTGTCCTTGACGCCCGAGCCGACGCTATGAGCCACAGCGGTGACCGCGTCTGGCAACCCAGCCCGCAGACGCCGGCCCTCGTCATCGTCGTGGACGAGTACGCCGAGCTGGTCGAACAGGCTCCAGCCGCCGTGGAGGCGGCTGAGTCCATCGCCCGGCGTGGACGAGCCACCGCGACAACGCTTCTTGCCGCCAACCAGCGGCCGACCCAGAAGTCCATGGGTGGGGGAGCGCTGCGGTCGCAGATGAGCATCCGCATCTGCCTACGAGTCCGCGAACGGCGCGACGTCGACCTCATCCTCGACAAGGGCATGCTCACCGCCGGCTGGCACGCCCACACGCTCGACGCGCCAGGCAAGTTCTACCTCCTCGCCGACGGCCACACCCAAGCCAGGCGCGCACGCGGCTACCTCGTCACCGACGACGACGTCCAAGCCACCGCAGCCCGCTACGCCGACGCACGCCCGGCGCTCGACCCTCTCTCCGAGAAGGCGACCGAGGCCGAGGACGTCATCGAGGGTGAAATCGTCAGCGACCCCGAGGTCACCCTCCGCATGGTGCTCCACGACGCCCCGCCCGACGGGCTGAGCGTTCCCGAACTCATGCACTTCACCGGAATGAGGCGCACGTGGATCTACGACCGGTTGCAGCAGTACGTCCACGACGGCCAGGCCGCTCAGGTGGCCCGGGGCCGCTGGCGGGCGGCGCCGGACTGAACGTCCGCGCGAACGTCCGTCCGCCACGCACGCGCGTCTGCGCACGTCAACGCGCGGACGGACGACGGACGGACGTTCGCGCGGACATCCCGCACCGACCACGAGAGAGGAGGCGAGCACGAGCACCACCGAACCGCGACGCGAGAAGCGGCTGCTCCGCGTAGACGAGGCCGCCAGGGAACTCGGCATCGGCCGGTCCCTGGCCTACCAACTCATCCGAACCGGCCGGCTCCGCTCGATCAAGATCGGCAGCCGGCGACTGGTTCCCCGTTCGGCGATCGATGAGGCGATCGCCCGGCTCCTGGAGGAGGAGTCTTGAGCAAACCATCGAAGGGCCACAAGAATGCCAACGGCGAGGGCTCGATCTATCAGCGATCCAACGGCACATGGGCCGGCACGGCGCACGTGCTGACGACGGACGGCACCAGGAAGCGCAAGACGGTCTACGGCAAGACGTGGGAGGAGGCGCACGAGAAACTGGTCGAGCTGAAGGCGAAGTCGCACCGGGGCATCCCGGCGCCCGACCGGTCCTGGAAGGTGGCCGAGTACCTGCGGTACTGGCTGCGGGTCTACGTCTCCGAACTCCGCCCCAAGACTGCCGAGGGCTATGAGGGCGCCGTCCGCCTGCACCTCATCCCCGGCCTCGGTAACAGGCGGCTGACCGGGCTCCAGGTCCAGCACGTCCGGGCGTTCCTCGACGGCTTCAAGCAGAAGTGCCTCTGCTGCGCGAACGAGTGGGACAAGCAGCGCCGCTGCTGCTCGGCCGGTACGTGCTGTGAGCGCCTGCCGAGCGTCCGCCAGGTCCAGTACGTCCACGCCGTGCTCCGCAACGCCCTCCAGCACGCCATGCGGGAGGAACTGCTGGCTCGGAACGTCGCCACCTTGGTCAAGGTCACCACTCCTCGTTACAAGGTCGGCAAGGGACTCCCGGTTGACCAGGTGAAGTCGCTCCTGAAGGCGGCGCAGGGGCATCGGCTGTACGCCCTGTACGTCGTCGCCGCCACGATGGGGCTGCGTCGCGGCGAACTGCTTGGCCTGCGCTGGGAGGACGTCGACCTCGACAACGGCACGATAACGATCGAGAAGACGGTCCAGCGGGCGGGCGGAAAGCTGCACATTCAGGACGCCAAGACCGAAAGTTCCGAAAGCGTCCTTCCGCTCCCGGAGATCACCCGCACGACGCTCCAGCGGCATCGCGACGACCAGGACAAGGAGCGCGTCAACCTCGCCGAGGCGTGGCGGGAGCACGGCCTGGTCTTCCCGTCGGAGATCGGAACACCGATGGAGCCGCGCAACCTGGCCCGGCACTTCGCCGGCCTCCGGGAGCGGGTCGGCATCACCGATGTCCGCCTCCACGACTTCCGGCATACGGTCGTGACGGTGCTTATGGAACTCGGCGTGCCGCCGCACATCGTCCAGGCCATCGCCCGGCACTCGGATGTGAAGCTGACCCTCAAGATCTACGCACACTCCAACCTTCAGGAGATGCGTAAGGCGCTCGACAAGCTCGACGGCTGGCTGTCGTAAGCCTGCGTTGCCGTAAGGCTTGCCGTAAATGACCTGCTAGAGGTCACTCGGACGGGCAGAACTTGCTGGTGGGCACGGTTGGGTTCGAACCAACGACCCCCCGCTTGTAAGGCGGGTGCTCTTCCACTGAGCTACGCGCCCCCTCCCCGGTCATCCCGGGATTGGGTACCAAGATGTTACCCAAGACCCCCCGTCCTCCTCATCCCGGTTCACAGCGCCTCGATCGCCGCCAGCCATCCGGCCTGATCACGAGCCTTCCCGGGCGGCTGGACCTCGGCGAACCGGACCACCCCGGAGGCGTCCACCAGGAACGTCCCGCGGTTCGCGAAGCCCGCCTTCTCGTTGAACACCCCGTACGCGCGCGCGACAGCACCGTGCGGCCAGAAATCCGACAGCAGCGGGAAGTCGTAGCCCTCCCGGTCCGCCCACACCTTGTGCGCGTACGGCGAGTCGACGCTCACCGTCAGCACCTGGACGCTGGGGTTCTGGAAGGCCGAGAGGTTGTCCCGTACCGCGTGCAGTTCGCCCTGGCAGGTGCCGGTGAACGCCAGCGGATAGAAGACCAGCAATACCGCTCGGCGGGAGTGGAAGTCGCGCAGGCTGACCTCCTGGTTGTTCTGGTCGCGCAGGGTGAAGTCCGGCGCTGAGGCGCCCACGGCGAGTGCCGGTTTGCCGACATCCAGGGTCATGAACCGAGCATGCCAGTTGTCGTACCCAAGGCCTACACTCGCCCGCATGGCAGCCGGTCCACGTCTGGGCATCGACTTCGGGACCTCCCACACCGTCGCGCTTCTCGCGTGGCCGGATGGGAGGGTCCGTCCGTTGCTGTTCGACGGGTCGCCGCTCCTTCCGTCGAGCGTCTATGCGCAGGTCGACGGCGCCGTCCTCGTCGGGCGGGACGCCGTGCACGCCGCGCGGGTCGAGCCGGCCCGCTTCGAGGCCAGCCCCAAGCGGCGCATCGACGACGGCACGGTGCTGCTCGGCGAGCGGGAGGTCACCGTCCCCGCGCTGATCGGCGCCGTGCTCACGCACGTCGCGCAGGAGGCGACCCGGGTCGCGGGCGGTCCGGTCAGCGCGCTGACCCTGACGCACCCGGCGGCCTGGGGCGTGTCGCGACGCCTCGCGCTCATGGAGGGGGCCAAGCTCGCCGGCCTGCCGCAGCCCTCGCTCATGCCCGAGCCGGTTGCCGCTGCGCATTACTTCGCAGGTGTACTGCGGAAGCCCCTCGAAGCCGACCAGGGTCTGCTGGTGTACGACTTCGGCGGCGGCACGTTCGACGCGAGCATCGTCACCCGCGCCGGCGAGGGCTTCGACGTGCGCGCGGTCGACGGCATCGACGACCTGGGCGGCCTCGACCTCGACGCGCTGATCGTCGACTACGCGAAGCAGCAGCTGCCCGACGCCGACGTCTGGGCCCGGCTCGAGGGCCCGCAGACGACCGAGGACCGGCGGTATCGCAGGCTGCTCTGGGACGACGCCCGCATCGCCAAGGAGATGCTGTCGCGCACGGCGGCGACCGGGCTGCACGTGCCGATCCTCGCCGCCGACCTCAACATCACCCGCGACGCCTTCGAGGAGCGGGCCCGCCCGCTGCTCGAGCAGACGGTGCGCACCACCTCCGCGGTGGTCCGCTGGGCCGGCCTCGACAAGGCCCGCCTCGCCGGCATCTTCCTCGTCGGCGGCTCCAGCCGCATCCCGCTCGTCGCGACCCTGCTCGAGCGCGAGCTCGGCATGGCCCCCACGATGATCGAGCAGCCCGAGCTCGTCGTGGCCGAGGGCAGCCTCCGCGCCTGGGTCAGCGTCGCCCCGTCCACCGGACAGCCCGCCGACCAGCCCAACGGCGGCCCCGCACCCGCGAGCGGAGGTCCGGGCGCAGGCCTGGCCGCCGGTCCCGGCCTGGCCGCAGCCGGCGGACTGGCCGCGGGCGCCGTGGGCGCCGCCGCCGGCGCACCGCCGGTCAGCGCGCCGCCCGGCACCTTCCAGCCCCCGGTCAGCTCGCCCCCGGGGACGTTCCCGCCGCCCGTCAGCGCGCCGCCCGGCACGTTCCAGCCGGGCCAGCAGCAGCCCCAGCCGGCCGCCTTCCAGCAGCCGGGCCATCCGCAGGGCCAGCCCGGGGTGTTCCAACAGCCCGGCCAGCCACAGGGTCAGCCCGGCGCGTTCCAGCAGCCCGGCCAGCCCCAGGTCCAGCCGCAAGGCCAGCCGCAGGGTCAGCCCGGCATGTTCCAACAGCCGGGCCAGCCACAGGGGCAGCCCCAGAGTCAGCCCGGCGCCTTCCAACAGCCGGGCCAGCCTCAGGTCCAGCAGCCCGGGCCAGGCTTCCCGCCACCGGTCCAACCACAGGTGCCTCAGCCGCTCCAGGGGCCGCCGCCGGGCTACCAGCAGGCGTACCCGCAGGCCCCGGTCAGCGGCGTCCCCCAGGCCCCCGTCAGCGGCGTCCCGCACGCGCCCGTGAGTGGCGTCCCCGGCACCCCGGTGAGCGGCATCCCCGGCAGCGGCGCCCCGATCAGTGCCGTGCCCGTGAGCCCGCCGCAGCCGCCACGCCCCCCGCAGCCGCCGGTGTACCCGACGGTGCGCCCCGCGGCCGGCCAGAGCTACCAGGGCGGCGTGTACCGGGGCAACGACGCGGAGTCGACCCAGCCCCTGCCGCCCCGCACCGTGCACGCCGTGCCGGCCATCCCCAACTACCAGTCGCCGTCCGCGATGAAGGTCGACTACGCCCAGCCGCCCCGGGAGGAGATCCCGGCGCCGGCACCGCGCCCGCGGCGCAACATCGCCGTGCCGGTGCTGGTCGTGGTGCTGGTGCTCGCGCTCGGCCTCGCCGGATACGTGGTCTTCCAGGACCGGGCGAACAAGTCCGCGAACGGCCCCGGGGCGACCCAGTCGTCCAGCGCGCCCGCCTCGGCGCCGGCGCCGACCACGACGCCGCAGGTCATCCCCGCGTACCAGCGGGAGGAGCGGCCCGGCTGGGTGCCCGACGGCTGGAAGCGGATGTCGCTGCCGTCGATCGACAAGATCTGGTATACCCAGGACGAGGAGGCCGGCGGCAAATGCACGGCCACGACGGACGAGTTACACGTCACGACCAAGGTCAACGGGCTCACCGGCTGCACCCTGCAGAAGCCGCTCGACGTGAAGCTGGCCGACTCGGGCATCGAGGCCAAGGTGCACGTGACCAGCGGCTGCGCGGGCATGTGGCTGCGGACCGGCAGCCGGGGGTACACGCTGGGCTACTGCGCCAACGGCTACGTGCGTCTGCACCGGCTGGCCGACAGCGGCCCGGGCAAGAACAACCTGATCGAGGAGTGGTACGTCAAGGCGAGCGAGGACACCTACGTCGCCTTCGCCGTCGCCGGGGACGCGCTGGTCATCTACGCCGGCGGCGAGCAGGTCGGCCGGGTCTCCGACCAGGAGATCCGGGACGGGCGGACCAACCTGGGCGCGTTCAGCACGACGGGCGACGCGGCCGACGTGACGTTCTCGGACGTGCGGGTGTTCACGCCCCAGCCGACTGCCACCAACACCCAGAAGAACTCGCCGGCGCCCACCCGCTCCGGCTGGTGGGGCTCGGGCTCGCCGTCGGCCTCCGCGAGCAACTCGAAGAAGCCGTCGACGAGCGCGACGCCCACCAGCGACTGACCGGGCAGCTCCGAGCCGCGCGGATGCTGCCGGAACGGAGCAGGAGGCGGTCGGCGCTGAGCAGAGGCGGGTCGAGCTGAGCCGAGGGCGGGTCGGCGCTGAGCAGAGCCGGGACGCCGCTGAGCAGGGGGCGGGTCCGCGCCAAGCAAGGGCGGGTCGGGCTGAGCAGGGGGCGGCCGGCTGTAGAGCGCGGGAGCAGTGGTTCGAATGGCCGCACAGCCCCCGCCGGACCCGTGCCGGGCTCTTGCGCGTGCCAGCGCTGGCACAACCGAGTGTCGGGGGCGTGGCGAAGCGACCGACGGCATTGCGACCGGCGGTTCTCGGCGAGCGCACCGCGACCACTGACGGCGCAGCGGGGCGCGCGCCGGCATCCCCCGTGGGGTGACGGTGAGGGCGGGTCGCCGCGGGCCGCGCCCCCTACCGGCGGTTAGCGGCGGGAGCGGGCCGCCCGGGGCGCCACCAGGCGCGCGGCGGTCCAGTCCTTGCCCGCGTTGACCGTCGAGGTCTGCTGCAGTCCGGCGGTGGGCGCCGACTCGTTGATCTCGCTCGGCTCGACGTGCCCGGGGCGGCCGGCCTTGGGCGTGAGCAGCCACACCACGCCATTGTCCGCCAGGGGGCCCAAGGCGTCGATGAGCGTCTCGACCAGGTCGCCGTCCTCGTCGCGCCACCAGAGCAGCACCACGTCGACGACCTCGTCGGTCTCCTCGTCAACCAGGTCCCCGCACCGGTCGATCAGGACGTCGCGGAGATCCTGGTCGACGTCGTCGTCGTACCCCATCTCCATAACGACCATGCCCGGTTCGACGCCGAACCGGTCCGCCAGGCTCTTCACCTCGGCCTGACCCGCGGTCGCGTTCACTGTCCACTGCCTCCTGTCGCAACACACCACTTGTTAGCGCGTAGTCCACACAGTACGGGCCGTCAACGCAAGTGGCGCACCGATGCGATCGAAAAACTATCGGTCTAAACTACCGGGCCAACAGTGATCTCGCCCCCTGGACGATCTGTTCCTCGGAGACGAGGACGTGGTTGGCGGCCGGGCCGAGCGGCACGAACGAGTCCACGGCGGCGACCCGGCGGGCGACCCCGACGTAGCCGGCGTCGACCAGGGCGGCGATGATGCCCTCGCCCACGCCGCCGGAGCGGCGGGTCTCGTCCACGACCAGCACCCGGCCCGTGTCGGAGGACTGCTTGATGATGTCGCCGACCGGCAGCGGGGACAGCCACCGCAGGTCGACGACCCGGCAGGCGATGCCCTCGCCGGCGAGCCGCGCGGCCGCCCGCAGCGACAGCCGCACCCCGTTGCCGAAGGTGATGATCGTCAGGTCGTCGTTGGGCCCGCTGGCGTACGTGCGGGCCCGGCCGATCGGCACGTGGATGGCCGACCACTCGCTCGGCGGGGCGTAGTCGGACAGCCACCAGTTGTCGGTCTCGGTGTGCAGGTCCCGGGTGTGGTACAGCGCGATCGGCTCGAGGAAGACGCACACGCTCCCGTCGACGACGGCGCTGGCCAGGCACGTCCGCAGCATCGGCGCGGCGTCCTCGGCCCGGGCCGGGGCCGCCACCACCAGGCCGGGGATGTCCCGGAGCACGGCCAGGGCGTTGTCGTTGTGGAAGTGGCCGCCGAAGCCCAGCTGGTAGGCCAGCCCGGCGACCCGCACCACCATCGGGTTGTGGAACGCGCCCTGCGAGAAGAACTGCATCGTGGCCGCCTCGCCGCGCAGCTGGTCCTCGGCGTTGTGGAGATAGGCGAGATACTGAATCTCCGGTACTGGGAGCAGGCCCGCGATCCCCGCCCCGAGCCCGAGCCCGAGGATGCTGGTCTCGTCGAGCAGGGTGTCGAAGACGCGGGTCGCGCCGAAGCGGTCCCGCAGGCCCTTGGTCACCCCGTAGACGCCGCCCTTCGCGGCCACGTCCTCGCCGAAGACGACCATCTGGGGGTACGCCAGCATCGCGTCCGTCAGCGTCGCGTTGATCGTCTGGGCCAGGGTCAGCGGCCCGGCCCGCTCCGGGAGCCGGCCGTTGAAGGCGGCGGCCCGGGTGGGCGGCTGCCCGTTCCCGTTGAGCCGGCTGTCCCGCGCGGGCTCGGGAGCGTCCCGGTCGGGCCGCGCGGCCCCGGCCGGCGACACCGGCTCCGGGTCCGGCCACTCCTCGTCCGCAGCGGAGTCGGCGGCGGAGTCGGCGGCGGAGTCGGCGGCGGAGGCGGAGTTGTCCGACGAATCCGAAATGTCGGAAACGTGCGGGAGGGCCTCGGCGGAGCCGGCCGGGACCAGGGCGGACGAGGTCGAAGTCTGGGAGACGGACGGACCGGCCGCGGCCGAACCGTCAGCGGCCGGCGGACCGGACGTCGGCGAACCGAGTGCGACCGGCGGAGCGGACGTCGGCGAACCGTGCGTAGCCGGGAGCGCGGCGGGCGGACCAGAGGTCGGCGAACCATGCGTAGCCGGGAGGGCGGCCGGCGGACCGGACGTCGGCGAACCGGGCGTGGCCGGAAGCGCGGCCGTCGGCGAACCGTCGGCAGCGGGGGGAGCTGACGCCGGTCCGGCGTAGCCGCCGCCAGGCCCGCCACCGGACGTCGGCGAAACTTCCGCGGTCGGGTGCGACGGGGGCGCGCTGTGACGGCCGCCCGGGAGCTCGGGGGCGGACGAAGGCGAAGCCGGCCCGGCGGCGGCCCCGGAGGACGCCCACAGCGGCTGGCCGGCGGTCATCCGCGGTGCCGCCCCGCCCGCCCGGGTGAACTCCAGGTCGTCGCCGATCGCCGCGACGTCGCCGTCCTCGTCGTCCATCAGTGCCGTCGCCGAGTCGCTCACCGCGCGGGAGACGCGGACGGGGCGGCGCGGGGCCAGCGGAGCGGTCACCTCCGAGGCGTTCGCCAGGCGGGGCTCGCCGAGCACCTCCTCGGCCACCCGGCGCACGTCCCAGCCCAGCTCGTCGTAGCGGGCCATGAGCTCGGCCGGGGTGGCCACGCCGGCGTCGACCAGCAGGCGGGCGGTGTGGACGAGGGGGTCGCGGGCGAGGTCGGCGGCGATCTCGACGGGGGAGCGGTACGCCATCTCGGCGTCGGCCCCCGCGTGGCCCATCAGCCGGACCGTGGTGAGGTGCAGGATGGCCGGGCGGCGGTACCGCCGGACCCAGGCCGCGGCCTCGGCGGTCTTGTCGTAGGTGGCCGCGCTGTCGGTGCCGTCGGCGGCGTAGTACCGCAGGCCGGGGCGGCTCTGCAGGGCCGCGGTGACCCAGCCCTCGGGCGAGCGGACGCTGATGCCCAGCCCGTTGTCCTCGCAGACGAAGAGCAGCGGCAGCTTGATGCCGACGTGGTCGCACCAGCCCGCGGTGTTGAACGCGGCGGTGGCGGCGGCGTGGTTGATCGAGGCGTCGCCGAAGGAGCACACGACGACCGCGTCGGCCGGCCAGCCGTGCCCGTTGGCGGGCGGGTTGAGGCGGCGGCCGCGGCCGAGGGCGTACGCGATGCCGACCGCCCGCGGCAGGTGCGAGGCGATCGTCGACGTGGTCGGGATGACGTGCAGGTCGGCGTGGCCGAAGACCTTGTGCCGGCCGCCGGCGATCGGCTCCCGGGCCGAGGCCACGACGCCGCGCAGCACGTCACGGATCGGGTCGCTGCCCGCCACCTGGCCCGCGCGCATGCAGTAGAAGCCGCCCGAGCGGTAGTGCAGCAGCGCCGGGTCGGTCGGGCGCAAGGCCGCCGCGACCGCCGCGTTCCCCTCGTGGCCCGACGACCCGATCGTGTAGTAGCCGGCGTCGAAGCTGCGCAGCCAGCGGGCCGCCAGGTCGAGGTGCCGGCTCGTCGACTGGGCGTCGTAGAGCGCCCGGGCCTGCGCGCCGGTGAGCGCGGTGTCGTCCCGCACCGGCTCGTCGACGGCCCGGATGACCGTGGTGGTGACGAGCCCGGCAAGCTCCGCGCGAAAGCGCTCGTCGAGATCCTGAGGGGTGGTCACGCTCGACAGCATGGCCGAAAACGGTCATCGGATGCCACTCCCGACCGGGATCCCGACCGTCGCGGCGTCGGTCCGGTCAGCCGTTCCGGCGCTCGGCGAGGGCCTTGTACTGCTCCGAAGCGAGGAATCCGGGCACCAGGCGAAGGGCGGTGACGCCCAGGTCGAGGGCGAGTATCTCGCCGGGTGTGAGGAAGACCATGGCCTGCCCCTCGCCGAGGACGACGTCGTCCTGGGTGGCGTCGGTGGGGCCGTAGAAGACGTGCATCTCGACCAGCCCGTCCACGGTGGACACGGACGGGCGGGTGCCGGTGAAGTAGTGCTCCAGGGCCGCGGCGGTCAGGCCGGTCTCCTCCAGCACCTCACGGCGGGCCGCCTCGATCGGCTCCTCGCCCTCCTCGATCTTGCCGCCGGGCATCGCCCACTGGTTCGGCGAGACCTTGGCGTGCTGGTCGCGGTG
This sequence comes from Dactylosporangium sp. AC04546, assembly GCF_022095675.1. Lineage (GTDB taxonomy): Bacteria > Actinomycetota > Actinomycetes > Mycobacteriales > Micromonosporaceae > Dactylosporangium. The sequence continues at coordinate 182,401 of NZ_JAHYSG010000004.1, forward strand.
CTGCATGAGGATTCGGCCCTCGGGGTCGACCAGGAACACGACGGCGACGCGGCGCTCGATCACGGCATCAATCCTCACGCGTGGCGGCGCTCAGGCCGCGCAGAAACCCGGTTCATTCAGCCTTCCTCCCAGGCATTCATCCGGCCAGGCATTCATCCGGACAGGAACGAGAAGCGGACCTGACGGGTGGCGTTGTCGCCGTTGGGGTCCACCAGGCAGACGGACTGCCAGGTGCCGAGCGCGAGCCGGCCGCCGATCACCGGCAGCGTCGCGTAGGGGGCGACGAACGCCGGCATGACGTGGTCGCGGCCGTGGCCGGGGGAGCCGTGGCGGTGCTGCCAGCGCCCGTCGGCCGGCAGCACGTCGTCGAGGGCCCGGAGCAGGTCGTCGTCACTGCCGGCGCCGGTCTCGATAATGGCGACCCCCGCCGTGGCGTGCGGGACGAAGACGTGCAGCAGGCCGTCGCCGAGGCCGGCCACGAACCGGCTCGCCTCGTCGGTGATGTCGCGCACGACCGGCCGGGATCCGGTCCGGACGGTGATGACCTCGGTCTGCATCGGCACAGTTAAGCAGGCGGCCGGGTGAAATCAGTCGCTGGAGCTGGAACTCGAGGAGCCCGAGTCCGAGCTCGACGAGCCGGAGTCGGAGCTGGAACTGGACCCGGAATCCGAGGAAGACCAGCCGGAGTCCGACGAGGACGAGCCGGAGTCCGAGGACGACCAACCCGAGTGATGGTCGTGATGGATGGTGTGGCCATAGGTGTGGTACCCCGGGCTGGAGTCCCCGGAGGACGAGGACGACGAGGACGACGAGGACCAGGTCTGGTGGTGGTAGTTGTCGGGCGTCCAGTTCGGCCCGAGATCATGACTGCCACCACCGGAGGAGCCGGTGAACGTGCCGCGCATCGGCCGGGTGGCCTTGCGCACGACGGTCACCACGACGACCACGGCGACGATCACGGCCACCGTGACGATGCCGCAGGGGAGAAGCAGCCACCAGGCGGAGTTATCGGACACGGGCGGCACCGTAGCCGACGGGCGGGCCTGGGATACTCAAAGAGTCGCCGTCCCGTCAATAGTGAAACGCCACAGTAGTTACTCGCCGGTATCGTGTCGAGCGTCGCAGTTGGCGGTCAGTAGACGTGACGGACGGCGCCGGGGACGGGCAGGATGGGACATGGGCTCACACAACGGCCATGAACCATCGAGCCACACCCCATCGGCCACCCAGACCGGTCGCAGCGATTTGTCGCACCCGCCGTCCGGTCGCGACGTTTGAGAAGGAACGCCTGTGTCCACCGAACGCAAGCGCCCGGTGATCAGCGACGGCCTACCGAGCCAACTGCCGGACATCGACCCCGAGGAGACCACCGAGTGGGTCGAGTCGCTGGACGGAGTGATCGACGAGCGCGGCACCAAGCGCGCCCGATACGTGATGCTGCGACTGCTGGAGCGTGCCCGGGAGCGACAGGTCGGCGTCCCGCCGCTCACGACCACCGACTACATCAACACCATCCCGCCGGAGCGTGAGCCCTGGTTCCCGGGTGACGAGCACATCGAGCGGCGCATCCGCGCCTACATCCGGTGGAACGCCGCGATGCTGGTGCAGCGGGCGCAGCGCCCCGACGTCGGTGTCGGCGGCCACATCTCGACGTTCGCGAGCGCCGCGAGCCTCTACGAGGTCGGCTTCAACCACTTCTTCCGCGGCAAGGACCACCCCGGCGGCGGGGACCAGGTCTTTTTCCAGGGCCACGCCTCCCCGGGCATGTACGCGCGGGCGTTCATGGAGGGCCGGCTCAGCGAGCAGCAGCTCGACGGCTTCCGCCAGGAGCTGTCGCACCGCGGCCTCGGCGGCGGCCTGCCCAGCTACCCGCACCCCCGGCTCATGCCGAGCTTCTGGGAGTTCCCGACGGTCTCGATGGGCCTCGGCGGCATCAACGCCATCTACCAGGCGCGCTTCAACCGGTACCTGCACAACCGGGGCTTCAAGGACACCTCCGACCAGCACGTATGGGCCTTCCTGGGCGACGGCGAGATGGACGAGCCGGAGTCGATCGGCGCGATCGGGGTGGCGGCCCGCGAGGAGCTCGACAACCTCACCTTCGTGATCAACTGCAACCTGCAGCGGCTCGACGGCCCGGTCCGCGGCAACGGCAAGGTCATGCAGGAGCTGGAGGCGTTCTTCCGGGGCGCCGGCTGGAACGTGATCAAGGTCGTCTGGGGCCGCGAGTGGGACCCGCTGCTCGCCGCCGACACCGACGGTGCCCTGGTCAACCTCATGAACGTCACGCCCGACGGTGACTACCAGACGTACAAGGCCGAGTCCGGTGCCTACGTCCGCGAGCACTTCTTCGGCCGTGACCCGCGCACCCGCAAGATGGTCGAGCACCTCTCCGACGACGAGATCTGGAACCTCAAGCGCGGCGGCCACGACTACCGCAAGCTCTACGCGGCGTACAAGGCGGCCACCGAGCACACCGGCCAGCCGACGGTCATCCTGGCCAAGACGATCAAGGGCTGGACGCTCGGCTCGCACTTCGAGGGCCGCAACGCGACCCACCAGATGAAGAAGCTGACGCTGCAGGACGTCAAGGACTTCCGGGACCGGTTGTACCTCGACATCCCCGACAGCGCGATCGGCGAGAACCCCTACGCGGTGCCGTACTACAGGCCCGCCGAGGACACCGACGAGATGCAGTACATGCGCGAGCGGCGGGCGACGCTGGGCGGCGCGGTGCCGCAGCGGCGCACCACCCACATCCCGCTGCAGCTGCCCGAGTCGTCGGTCTACGGCGACATCAAGCGCGGCTCGGGCAAGCAGAAGGTCGCCACGACCATGGCGTTCGTCCGCATGCTCAAGGACCTGATGCGTGACAAGGGCATGGGCAAGCGCTGGGTGCCGGTCATCCCCGACGAGGCGCGCACCTTCGGCATGGACTCGCTCTTCCCGACGGCCAAGATCTACTCGCCGCACGGGCAGAACTACACGCCCGTCGACCGCGAGCTCTTCCTGTCCTACCGCGAGTCGACCAGCGGCCAGATCCTGCACGAGGGCATCAACGAGGCCGGCTCGGTCGCCTCGTTCACCGCCGCCGCGACCAGCTACGCGACCCACGGCCAGCCGATCATCCCGGTGTACATCTTCTACTCGATGTTCGGCTTCCAGCGCACGGCCGACGGGATCTGGGCGGCCGCCGACCAGATGTCGCGCGGCTTCCTGCTCGGCGCCACCGCCGGCCGCACCACGCTCAACGGCGAGGGTCTCCAGCACGAGGACGGGCACTCGCTGCTCATCGCTGCGACCAACCCGGCCGTCGTCGCCTACGACCCGGCGTTCGGCTACGAGATCGCGCACATCACCGAGAACGCGGTCAACCGGATGTACGGCGAGGCCCCCGAGGACCTCATCTACTACCTGACGGTCTACAACGAGCCGATCTTCCAACCGGCCGAGCCGGAGAACCTCGACGTGCAGGGCCTCCTGCGCGGCCTGTACCGCTACCAGGCGGCCCCGGCGGCCGAGGGTCCCAAGGCGCAGCTGCTGGCGTCCGGCACGGGCATGCAGTGGGCCCTCAAGGCGCAGAAGCTGCTCGCCGAGGAGTGGGGCGTGGCCGCCGACGTGTGGTCGGCGACGTCGTGGACGGAGCTGCGCCGCGACGCGATCCAGGCCGAGGAGCACAACCTGCTGCACCCGGCCGAGGAGCCCCGCGTGCCGTATGTGACGCAGGCCCTCGAAGGCACGGCCGGCCCGGTGATCGCGGTCAGCGACTTCATGCGGGCGGTGCCGGACCTCGTCGCCCGGTGGGTGCCGAACGACTACACCTCGCTCGGCACGGACGGCTTCGGCCTCTCCGACACCCGCCACGCCCTGCGCCGCCACTTCCACGTCGACGCCGAGTCGATCGTGGTCGCCACGCTGCGCCAGCTCGCCCGCCGCGGCGAGGTGCCGGCGTCGGCCCCGGCCGAGGCGGCCAAGAAGTACGCGATCGACGACGTCAACGCCGCCCCGGTCGGCGAGACCGGCGGCGACTCCTAACCACCGCACACCACGGCCCAGGGCCGCGTCCCGCACACCGGGATGCGGCCCTGGCCCGTTTCGGAGGCGAATTCGCGAATCGCCCGTCAATTGGCATCCGGTGTTTCCCGCGCCCCGGCGAAAAGGACGGCGCGCCGTCGCCGGACCGGCCCGGGGCGGTCGTACGCTGGTCAGGTGCCGTACGAGCGGGGAAGGTGCCGGCGGGGCAGCCGGACCCGCCCGATTCGGTACAAGGCGGGCGGGACGCGCCCGAAAAGCCGGAACCGACCGGCCGAACGGGGCATCGGGGCGAGTTGATCGGCTGCGTCCGTTACCTGCCGATTCGTGGAATGCCGATGATCGGCCCGCGCCGATGTCGAGATGCTGCAAGATCTGTACGTATGACGCATGGTTGAAGGTGATGTCGAGCTGCCGACAGCCATCCTCACCGAATTGCCGAACCATGCCGTGGGACACGCCGTATTTGCCGAAGACCCTGAAGTCATTCTTTGGGGACCATGAAATGTTTCTGTACCGCCGCGACCGGGTGGCACGGCCGGAGTTGACCGCAACGACCGACGCATCCGCATCCAGTGAAAGGCGCAGCACGCCGATGCAACCGGACGCCGTCGCGCTGGTGGTCGCTTATCTGCGCGCCCAGGAGCACCTGGCCGACGTCGCCGTCGTGACCGCGCGGCCCGACAACGTCGCCGGCCGCGTCCCGGTGCTGCTCGTCGAGGCGGTCGGGGCGCCCGCGGCGTCGCGGATGCCCTGGGCCCGGCGGGTGCACTGGCACCTGGGCCTGCAGGTTTGGGCGGCCGACGGCGAGGCGACCGGCATCGCCCGCGGTGCGCTCACCGCGCTGGTGGCGGCCCGCGACGTGCGGATGCCCGTCGGCGGCCGGATCGTGCGGGCCGACCCGGCGGCCGAGCCGATCGACATCCCCGACCGGCAGGCCGGTGACGTCCAGCGGGTGGTCGCGACGGTCGACGTGGCGGTCCGCGCGTAACCGCGACCGATTTCAGCATGAAGATGATCAATAGAGTAGATCATCACTCAATGTTAAGTAGATCAATGCGGAATCGTTGAGTATCTCGGGCCGTGCCCGGGGGTCGACGTAGGGCCACCACAACGCTACGTTGGGCATCGGCATGAATTCTGCACGTGAATGTTTGTGCACGATCGCCCTGTGGATCATGCCGTGCGGCTTCGCAGCAGCACAGGCCACCGCAGGACGAGACCCACAGGAAGCCCCGTCATGGATTTCCGGTTACGCCGCCGCGCGCCACGTGGCCCGCTGGCGGGACGAGAACGACGGACCGGCGCCGATGGCGTCGAGCATGATCGCCTGGACCGCGTACGGCTCGGCGGGTCGCCAGCCGTGTGCCTCCGGCGGCAGTTCCCAGCGCACCCGGCCCCCGAACTGCGGGCTGGGCGGGGCGGGAACCCACGACCCCTGACCGTGCAGGACCACACCGGCCTGCTGCGCGAGCTCCGGCAGGACGCCGTGGCCCGGCAGCACCAGAAACATCCAGCGATCGCCGGGGGCCACCGCCACCGGCCCCCGCGCCGCGACGAACCCGTCGCCGAGCAGTGCCGCACGCCCGAGGTTGGCCGGCACCTCCAGCACGTCGAACGCCCCGCCGGTAGGCAGCAGCACCGTGTACGGGCGGACGCGCCAGTAGCCGGCCACCGCGCCGGCCTCCGTGGCCGGCGGCAGCCGTGTCGGGTGGCAGGCCACGGTCCGGCAGCCGGGCTCGCCGCAGTCGAAGCGGCGCTCCCGGGAGTGCCGGCCGGTGGGCTGGCCCACCAGGAACGAGCCCGGCCGCACGGGCCAGCCGTGCGCCGCGTACCCGGCGGCCGCCCGGCGGAGCTTGAACCGTTCCCACGCAAGCATGAACGCCTCCTGCCAGCCGAGATCACACGAAAGTGCGCACAGCACCACGTCGCGTCACCGGACGCGGTGTGCGTCGTTGACATTGGCGACGGGGGCTGCAACTTGCACGACCGAACATACGAGCCGGCAACATGGGCGGACCGCACACTTCGTGCGATATCGACCGAATGGGTGACCTCCGGAGGTGAGCGACGTGGATGAGCTGCCCATCGGCCGCCGCGTGGCGTACTGGCGGAACCGCCGCAAGATGTCCCAGCAGGTCTTCGCCGACCGCCTCGGCAAGTCGAAGAGCTGGGTGGACAAGGTGGAGCGGGGTGTCCGGCGCCTCGACAAGTTCTCCGTGGTCTACGAGATCGCCGACGTCCTCCAGCTCGACGTGCAGATCCTGCTCGGCCGCGACCCCGAACGGCGGCCGGACAGCGTCAACTGCGTCGACCAGGTCGAGGTCGAGGAGATCCGGGCGGCGCTGGAGCGCTACGACCAGATCAGCGCGTTCTTCTACGCCCCGCCCGAGCCGCCGCCGCTGACCGAGCTGCGCAAGGCGGTCACCCACGCCTGGCTGACGTACCAGCACGCGAAGTACGGCATGCTCGCCCGCACCATGCCCCGGCTGCTGCGCGAGGCCCAGGCGGCCGACACGGCGTTCAACGACGGCACGCAGGCCGACGAGGCCGCCCACCTGCTGGGCCAGGTGTACCAGATCTCGTCCTCGGTGCTGCGCAAGCTGGGCGAGCACGAGCTGTCCTGGCTGGCCGCCGACCGGTCCATCGCGGTGTCCCAGCGGGCCGGCGACCAGCTGCTGGCCGGCACCGCGACCGTGCGGGTCGCCCAGGCCCTGCTCGCGCTCGGCCGGGCCCGCCCGTCGCTGGAGATCAACGTCAACATCGCCAACCGGCTCGCGCCGGGGACCAACGGCAACGACGACTCGCCCGAGCGGCTGTCGGTCTACGGCCAGCTGCTCATGCAGGGCGCGATGGCAGCCGCCCGGATCGGCGACAGCGCCACCGTGCGCGACCTGCTCAACGGCGCCGAGGAGGCGGCCCGCGGGCTCGACTGCGACGCCAACTACTACTGGACGTGCTTCGGCCCGACGAACGTCCAGCTGCACCGGGCCGCGGCCGCCGTCGAGCTCGGTGAGGGACGGCTGGCGGTGGAGGTACACGAGCAGCTGGATCCGGAGGGGTTCAGCGCGCTGCTGCCCGAGCGGCGGGCCCACCACTACCTCGACCAGGCCCGCGCCCGGGCCCTCATCGGCGACATCGAGCTGGCCAGCGAGATGCTCCTGGAGGGCGACCGGCTCGCCCCCTCGGAGATCCGCTGCCGGCCGCTGGCCCGGGAGGTGCTCAGCGACGTCCTGCGCCGCACCCGGGGTACACCGTCGGCTTCTGTGGCCGAACTTGCCGAACACATGAGCGTCGGCGTGTAGCAGCAGTGCACAATGCCGGCATGTCCGGACGTGTCCTGTACGTCATCGTGTGCGGTTCGCCGTGCACCCAGGGTGCCGGCAAGCTGGTCTCGCTCGCCCAGGAGCGGGGCTGGGAAGTCTGCGTGGTCGCCACACCGGATGCCCTCAAATGGGTCGACATCCCCCGGATCGTCGCCCAGACGGGGCATCCGGTGCGGCACCGCTACAAGTACCCCGGGGAACCCGACGTCCTGCCCGCAGCCGAGGCGATGATCGTCGCCCCGGCCACCGTCAACACCGTCAACAAGTGGGCGGCCGGCATCGCCGACACGCTCGCCCTGGGCCTCATCGTCGAGGGTCTGGGGATTGGCCTGCCGATCGTGGCGATGCCGTTCACCAACGCGGCGATGGCCGCGCACCCGGCGTTCGGCCAGTCCATCGAGCGGCTGCGCTCGTGGGGCGCCACCATCCTCTACGGCGACGACGTCCTCCGCCTGCATCCGCCGGGCACCGGCGACCAGTTCATCGACCAGTTCCCGTGGGAGCTGGCGCTGAACGCCCTCGACGAGCACCCGTCCCTGCAGGCCCAGCACATCGCCGACACCGGCGGGGTGGAGTAACGTCACGCCGTGCGCGTCGCCGATCTGGTGCGGCTGCTGGAGCAGCGCTACCCAACGTCCTGGGCCGAGGACTGGGACCGCGTCGGGTTCGTCCTCGGCGAGCCCGACGCGCCGGTCACGAAGGTCCTCCTCGCCGTCGACTGCGACCCGGCGACGGTCGAGGAGGCCGTGGCCGCCGGGGCCGAGTTCCTGTTCACCCACCATCCGCTGCTGCTGCGGGGCGTTTCGACGCTCGCGCCGAGCACCTACAAGGGGCGCATCGTCCACCGGCTGATCCGGGCGGGCGTCTCGCTGTACACCGCCCACACCAACGGCGACGTGGCCAACCCGGGGGTGTCGGACGTGCTCGCCGCCCGCCTCGGGCTGCTCGACGTCCGGCCGCTGCGGCCGTCCCGTGACGACCCGGCCCGGGGGCACGGGCGCATCGGCCGGCTGCCGCAGCCCACCACGCTGGAGGAGTTCGCCGGGCTCGCCGCGCCGCTGTTCGCCGGAGGTATCCGGGCGGCCGGCCCGCCATCCACGCCGGTCACTACGGTGGCGGTGTCCGGCGGCTCCGGCGACGCGTTCCTCGGCGACGCCGCCCGGGCGGGCGTTGACGCATACTTGACCGCGGACCTGCGCCACCACCCGGCCCAGGAGCACCTGGCGAACGGCGGTCCGGCCCTTCTCGACGTCAGCCACTGGGCGTCGGAGCGGCCGTGGCTCGACGACGTCGCGGCGTTCCTGCGCGCGGAGGCCGGCGTGGAGACGATCGTGTCCGATGTGGACACGTCGCCCTGGACCCTGTGGAGGACTCCCACCCGTGAATGCTGACCCGTCGGCTCAGCGTCGGCTGCTCGACCTTCAGGCGATCGACATCGCGCTGACCCAGCTCGCGCACAAGCGCAAGTCGCTGCCCGAGCACGCCGAGCTCGACAAGCTGGCCCTCGAGCTTTCGAAGCTGGAGGACCAGCGGATCCGGGCCCAGGTCGCCGTCGACGACCTCGACCGCGACATCGAGCGGCTGGAGCGCGACGTCGAGCAGGTGCGCGGCCGCAAGGACAAGGACCAGGCCCGGCTCGACGCCGGCACCGGCCCGTCCCGCGAGCTGGAGGCCCTCCAGCACGAGATCGGCACCCTCAACCGCCGGCAGAGCGAGCTGGAGGACGCCGAGCTGGAGCTGATGGAGCAGCGGGAGACCGCGCAGGCCGCCCTCGACGAGGTCGTCGGCCGCCTGGAGACGTCCCGCGGCACCCGCGCCGCGGCGGAGCGCCGCCGCGACGAGGCCCTGGCCGCCATCGCCAAGGACGAGGAGTTCCGCCAGGCCGGCCGCCGGCCGCTCGCCGCGGACCTGCCGGCCGACCTCGTCTCGCTGTACGACAAGATCCGGGAGAGCAGCGGGGGCATCGGCGCCGCCATGCTGCGCCAGGGCCGCTGCGAGGGCTGCCGCCTCGAGCTGTCCGGCGGTGACCGGGCCCGGGTCAGGGCCGCGCCCGCGGACGAGGTCGTGCGGTGCGAGGAGTGCCGCCGCATCCTGGTCCGCACGGCGGAGTCGGGGCTGTAGCGCGGTGCGGGTCACGGTCGAGGCGGACGGCGGGTCCCGCGGCAACCCGGGGCCGGCCGGCTACGGCGCCGTGGTCCGCGCCGAGACGGGCGAGGTGCTGGCCGAGCGGCTCGGTGCGCTCGGCGTCACCACGAACAACGTCGCCGAGTACACCGGGCTGATCGAAGGCCTCCGGGCCGCGCTGGAGCTCGGCGCGACCGAGGTCGAGGTCCGGATGGACTCCAAGCTGGTCGTCGAGCAGATGTCGGGGCGCTGGCAGATCAAGCATCCGGGGCTGCGGCCGCTCGCGGCGGAGGCGTCCTCGCTGGCCGGGCGGTTCCGTTCCGTCCGGTACGGCTGGATCCCCCGCGAGCAGAACCGCGACGCGGACCGCCTGGCCAACGCGGCGATGGACGGGGACGTCACGCCTGCTCCAACGCCGTCCCCCCGGTCATGGGCTCCCCCCACCACCGGGTCGCCGCTGCGGATGGTGCTCGTGCGGCACGGGGAGACGCCGTTCACGGCCGAGAAGCGGTACTCCGGCCGCGGCGACGTGCCGCTCTCCGACCGCGGCCGGGAGCAGGCCGCCCGGGCCGCCGCGCGGGCCCTGGAGCTCGCGCCGGCGGTCGAGGCCGTCGTCTGCTCCCCGCTGATCCGCTGCCGCGACAGCGCCGCCGCGTTCGCCGGCCTGCCCGTCGAGGTCGACGACGACCTGGTGGAGTGCGACTTCGGCGAGTGGGAGGGGCTGACGTTCGGCGAGGTGCGGGAGCGCTACCCCGCCGAGCTCGACCGCTGGCTCGCCTCCACCGCCGTCGCGCCACCCGGCGGCGAGAGCTTCCAGCAGGTCTCGATGCGCGTGCGGCGGGCCGTCCGGCGGCTGCAGCAGCGGTACGAGGGACGCCAGATCGCGGTCGTGAGCCACGTGACGCCGATCAAGCTGCTCCTCCGCGACGCGCTCGCGGCCGGTGACTCCTTCCTCCACCGGCTGTACCTCGACCCGGCCGGGCTGTCGCTCGTGGACTCCTGGCCCGACGGCGGGGTGGCGGTCCGCGCGGTGAACGAGACCGCCCACCTCGCCCAGCTCTGAGCTCAGCTCAGCGCGCGGTAGAGCAGGATCAGGCCCACCGTCACGCCGAAGGCCACGATCAGCCCCTTGAGCACCGCGCCGGGCAGCCGCCGGGCCACCCGCGCCCCGACGTAGCCACCGACGATCGCGGCCGGCGCGACGATCGCCACGTCGGCCCAGTCGACCGGCCCGAACAGCCCGAACGCGACGACCGTCACCAGCCCGCCGAGCGCCGAGATGACGTTCTTGAGCGCGCTCACGCGGGCCATCGACGCGTCGAGCACCAGCCCGATCGCGGCGACGAGCATGACGCCGAGCGCGGCGCCGAAGTACCCGCCGTACAGCGACCCGACGAACACCATCGCGTGCAGGCTGAGCACCCGCCGCCGCGGCGACAGGTGGCGCGGGTGCCCGACCAGCCGCCGCAGCCGGTCCTGGAACGCGAGCACCCCGGCCGCGGCCAGCACCAGGAACGGCACGAGCAGGTCGAACGCCTTCTGCGGGGTGGCCAGCAGCAGCGCGCACCCGAGGCTGGCCGCGACGATGGAGGTCGGCACCAGCCCGATCAGCGTCCGCTTGCCGGTCTGGTCCCGTGCGAGGTCGGCGAGGTCGGTCCGGCTGCCGTACACGGCGGCCGCGTACCCCGGGAACACGGACACGGAGTTCGTGACGTTGGCCGGCACCGACCCGAGCCCGGTCGCGATGAGCGCTGGAAACGTGATGAGCGACCCGCCGCCGGCGATCGCGTTGACGGTGCCGGCGGCGAGCCCGGCGACGGCCAGGAGCGCGATGTCTGGGAGGTTCATGGTCGGCTTAGGATAGATGGGAACGGACGAGTCGACCGGGCGGCCGCGTCGGCGCTTCCCCAGCGGGGTGGCGTCGCCGAGGAACGTCCGGGCTCCACAGGGCAGGGTGGTTGTTAACGGCAACCCGGGGTGACCCGCGGGACAGTGCCACAGAGAACAGACCGCCCAGTTTGGGTAAGGGTGAAACGGTGGGGTAAGAGCCCACCAGCGCTCCGGGTGACCGGGGCGGCTAGGTAAACCCCACCCGGAGCAAGGTCAAAAGGGTCCGATCCCTTCGGGGTGACGGCCTGCGCAGGTGCTTGAGGGCGGCCCGCCCGATGCCTGCGGGTAGACCGCTGGAGCCTGCCGGCGACGGCAGGCCGAGATGGATGGCCGCCCCCTGCCGCAAGGCGGGGACAGAACCCGGCGTACAGGTCGACTCGTCCGTCGCCGGCCTTACTCTCGCGGCTATGCGTGGCGGGCCGACAGCGGGCAGATGGCGTTGCTCTTCTTCGACGAGCCGAGCGTGCCGTCGTCCGACGAGCTCTTCCCGCTGCCGGCCGGGATGGAGGCCGTCGGCGCGACCGGGCCGGACGGCGCGAACGGGTGCGACCGGACGGGCCACTCCTGCTGGTCGTACCACCGCGTCACCGGCACCCGGCGAGTCCGCCACCGCCCTCACCGAGCGCCTGTGGCGGCACCTGCGCGAGGACAAGGGGTGGGGGACGGATTCCTGCCAGCCGGTGAGCCGGTTCGGCCAGCTGACCCCGACCGTTCTCTGCGTCACGATGACGACCGAACCGGACGGCGCGGCCGTCGGCGTGCAACTGTCCATGACGAACCTCGGCCCCGCCCCGGCGTGAGGCTCAGCCGTTGTCGATTCCCCGCACCGCCGCCGTCCCGCTGGTTGCCGAAACTTTCACAGCGCCGGCGCGACCGCTAAGGATGCCGCAGATCGGCATTAAGAACAGCTTTCCCCGCTTGACCGGTATCAATGGGGCTCGGAAACATGACCGGAGTTGCGATCGTCCGCCATGTCTTCGGGGAGCCTTGCAGTGCCACGGATTAAGGGCCGTCTCGCCATCGTCCTGAGTCTCGTCGCCGTCGCCGCGGTGGCCACGCCGCTGGCCATGGCCCAGGCCGAGGAGCAGCAGACGCCGCCCGGCGCGGCTGACCTCGGGACCCTCACGCCCGGCAGGATCGACCTGAGCGGCGGGTCGCCCGCGCCCGCCCTCGGCGGCAGCGGCGGGGAGCAGCAGCTGGCCGCCAACGCGGTGCCGACCACGCTGCCGGGCCTGACGATCTGCCGGAGGTACCGCATCCTGAGCATCAGCGCCAACCGCTACATCGCCGAAGAGCAGAACTACGGCGGCTCGCTGCACAACGTGCTGCGCGCCCGCACGCCCGGCGAGTCGGTCGGCGGCTGGGAGATCTTCAACATCTGCTCGGAGAACGGCGGCGGGGTGGTCTACGTGATCGCGCCGTCCGGGGCCGTCGTCGCCGCGGAGTACGGGTACACCGGCACCAGCTTCGCCGCTCTGCGCGGCCGCTCGCAGTCGATCGCCACCTGGGAGACGTTCGACGTCTGGCAGGACGGGACGTCGTACTTCCTGCGCAACGTGGCCCGCGGGACGTTCTGGACCTGCCGGCGCGACTACACCGGCAGCGTCTACAACATGATGAAGGGCTCCGGCGCGAGCGGCGGCAGCTGGGAGGCGCTCCGCTTCGAGGCGGTCTGATCCAGGGTGTACTTGAGGGGTCCCGGCGACGGGACCCCTCAGTCGTGCGTCAGAGACGGTTCAGGTCGACGAAGTACCCCGGGTAGGTCTTCGCCACGCACTTCGGGTCCTTGATGGTGATGCCGGGGACCCGCAGCCCGAGCAGCGCCAGGCTCATCGCCATGCGGTGGTCGTCGTAGGTCTCGAAGGCCGTCGGCGCCGGGGTGCCCGGGTTGACGGTGAACCCGTCGGCGTCCTCGACCGCGTCGATGCCGGCGCGGCGCAGCTCGGTGACCACAGCGCCGATCCGGTCGGTCTCCTTCTTGCGGATGAAGCCGATGCCCCGCACGCGGGTGGGGGAGTCGGCGAACACGGCGACGGCGGCGAGGGTCTGCGCGGTGTCGGAGATGTCGGCCATGTCGACGTCGATGCCGTGCAGCGTGCCGGTGCCGGTGACGGTGATGCCGGCGGCGGTCCGCTCGACCCGCGCGCCCATCTGCTCCAGCAGGTCCGCGAAGCGCACGTCGCCCTGCAGGCTGTGCTCGCCGAGCCCCTCGACGGTGACCCGCCCGTTGCCGACCGCGGCGGCGGCCAGCAGGTACGAGGCGGCGCTCGCGTCGGGTTCGATGTCGTAGTCGGCCGGCCGGTACGCGCCCGGGGCGACCCGCAGGCCGTCGACGCTCACGCCGAACGCGGCCATGACCGCCTTGGTCGCCTCGACGTAGGGCACCGAGACGAGCTGTGAGGTCAGCTCGACGGAGAGCCCGTCGGTCATGAGCGGGCCGGCCATGAGCAGGCCGCTGAGGTACTGGCTGGAGATGTGACCCGGCAGTGCCACCTTGCCGCCGGCCACCGGGCCGGTCGCCGCGAGCGGCAGGAACCCGGGGGCGCCGAGCTCCTCGACGGTGGCGCCGAGCTCGCGCAGCGCGTCGACGAGCGGGCCGAACGGCCGCGCCCGCAACTGCGGCGAGCCGTCGACGACGCCGTGCGCCGGGCGTAGCGCGACCGCCGGCAGGATGAACCGCCCGGTGGTGCCGGACTGCCGGGCGTCGACCGACACCTCGCCGGTCGCCGTGCGCGGGTCGACGCCGTCGACGACGACCGTGTGCGCGGCCTCGTCCACCGTCAGCTCGGCGCCGAGGCCGCGCACCGCACCGAGCATCGCGTGGGTGTCGTCGGCGAACAGCACCCCCGTCAGCGTGCTGCGGCCGGGGGCGAGCGCGGCGCAGATGAGCGCGCGGTTGGTGATGCTCTTCGAGCCGGGCGGGCGCAGCGAGACGTCGGGCGGCGCCGTCAGCGGCGTGACGGTCAGGGCGGCGGGCAGGTCGTCGGCATGCAGGCTCACCACCCGATTGTCCCGCAGCCGGATTCCCGGCGGCGGCGCGGCCTCACCCGGTTCCCGACAGCCGGTACGTGCCGTCGCCGGTGGGCTCGACCCCGGTACCGCCGAGGCTCGCGCGGACCGCTTCGGACAGCCACAGCTGGCGGGGGCCGGCCCGGTCGGCGAGTGCCTGCGCGCCCGTGACGGCCGGGCCGCCGATCGCGAGGGTCACGGGGGTCTCCAGCGTCATGCCGGGCATCGTAGCGGCGCGGTCGTCCACGGTGGACGCTCCTCGTTCGACTCCGAATGAGGGCTCGGTGGGTCGACCGGACGACTCGAATGTGGATCCACCGTTCGGCTCACCCGCGGGTGACTCCGGCCACAGGATCGGGGCGGGAAATCCCGGCTTTCGGTGGGATTTCGGCGGTCACCCATGATCGTGGAAGCGTTGCGGCGCAACGGATTCCCGTCAATGCCGATACTGCCGCACAGCACTTCCGACCGGGTTGTGCGTGTCTTCGGCGGTCGGTGGACGGTTGCGTCTACTGTGGAATCCCAACCAGCTATTTGCCGGTTTCGGTGGCGCATGTTTCATTTGCGGTGCACAGTGATGTCATGAGCAGCAGCGGTGCTGAGCGGTACTACTGGTGCCTTTCTCACCAACGGGTCGAGACCGAGGCCGAGATGTGCGCCGGGCGGGATCGACTCGGCCCCTATGATTCGGCGACAGATGCCGAACAGGCACTCGCCAAAGTCAGGGAACGCAACGAGGCGTGGGAAGCCGAAGACGAACGGTGGGAAGGCAGGCACTGAGCAAGACGCCGGAGCCGGGGCGACCGCGAACCGCCCGGGCAGCATCGGCTGGCAACAACCCGATCCACCCGCACAACCCAACCGCGAACATCCCGCAGGACGCGGGAGAACTCCTCCAGGAGGACCACGATGGCCGCAGCTAAGAAGGCCACCACGAGATCGGCCGCAACGCGTGCGGCCGCAACCACCTCGGCCGCCGACACGTCGGC
The DNA here is from genome assembly GCF_022095675.1 of Dactylosporangium sp. AC04546. Lineage (GTDB taxonomy): Bacteria > Actinomycetota > Actinomycetes > Mycobacteriales > Micromonosporaceae > Dactylosporangium. The sequence goes on from NZ_JAHYSG010000004.1 coordinate 197,771, forward strand.
CCCCGCCAGGGCCGCGAAGACGGTCGCCGCCTCGGCTCCGCGCCGGACGGCGACGACGACGGTGACGCCGTCGTCGGGCACCACCGCCCGCAAGACCGCCACGGCTCGCGCCACGGCGGCGAAGGCGGCCGCGGCTCCGGCCGCGAAGGCGGCGTCCGCCGCGAAGTCGGCCGCGAAGCCGGCGGCGAAGACCACGACGGCGGCGAAGTCGGCGCGGCCCGCCGCGAAGTCGGCCGCGGCCGCGAAGACGGCGACCCCGGCGGCGAAGGCCACCGCGACCAAGTCGACCGCGGCGAAGTCGACCGCGGCGAAGGCCACGACGGCCAAGGCCACGAAGTCGGCCGCGAAGGCGACGGCGGCGGCCACCAAGGCGGCGCCGGCCAAGAAGGTGACCGCGAAGGCGACGCCGGCGAAGACCGCGGCGGCGAAGAAGACGACGGCGGCCACCAAGACGACGGCCACCAAGGCCGCCGCGAAGACGACCGCGAAGGCGGCGCCGGCGAAGACCGCGGCGAAGTCGACGGCCAAGGCGGCCCCGGCCAAGAAGGCCCCGGCGAAGACGGCCACCAAGGCGGCGGCGAAGACCACCGCGGCCAAGGCGACCACCACCAAGGCGACGACTGCGAAGGCGACCACCGCCAAGGCGGCGCCGGCCAAGACGGCGGCGGCGAAGAAGACGGCGGCGGCGAAGGCGGCGCCGGCCAAGAAGGCCCCCGCCAAGACGGCGGCGAAGACGGCCGCGGCGAAGGCGGCGCCGGCGAAGACCGCGGCGAAGGCGACGGCGAAGGCGGCCCCGGCCAAGAAGGCCCCCGCCAGGACCGCGGCGAAGACGGCCGCGGCGAAGGCGGCGCCGGCCAGGACGGCGGCGGCGAAGAAGACGGCCGCGGCGAAGGCCGCCCCGGCGAAGAAGGCCGCGACCAAGGCGGCGCCGGCGAAGACGGCCACGAAGGCGGCGGCGAAGACCGCCACCAAGGCCGCCGTGAAGACGGCCGCCAAGACGACGACGGCCAAGGTCACCACCGCGAAGGCCACCCCGGCGAAGACCGCGGCGAAGAGCACCGCGGCCAAGTCGGTGGCCAAGGCCGCCCCCGCCAAGACGGCGAAGGCGACCCCGGTGAAGACCGCCAAGGCCACGACGGCGAAGGCCACGACGGCCAAGGCCGCCACCGCGAAGGCGGCGCCGGCGAAGACCGCGGCGAAGTCGACGGCGAAGGCGGCTCCGGCCAAGAAGGCGCCGGCGAAGACGGCCGCCAAGTCCACCCCGGCGCGGAAGACCGCGGCCAAGGCGGCTCCGGCCACCGAGGCGACGCCCGCCAGCTCCGCCCCCGTCGAGTCGGTCGCCCCGGCCGAGCCCGCCACCCCGGCGGTCGTCGCCGAAGGCGGCCTCGACGCGGGCGGAACGTCTTCGGTCGAGGCGGCCTCGGCCGCGTCGACATCGGGCGCCGAGACCGAGGCCATCCCTGGCCGGGAGAACGGCAACAACCCCGAAGAGGCGGCGAACATGACGCCCGAGGACTGGGCCAGCCTGGCCCGTCCCTGACACGGAACGACAACCGGAGGCGCGGCCCGACACACGGGCCGCGCCTCCGGCGCGTCCGGGGGTTGTCGTACCGGGCTGGTAAGACTGACCCGTGACCACCCGCCGTGTGTACGCCCCGCGCATCGACTTCGCCGCGCTCCGCGAGGAGCTCGGCCTGCCCGCCCGGTTCTCCGACGAGGCCGGGCGGGAGGCGGCCGAGGCCGCAACGAAGACGTTCGGTGACCGGCCCGACCGGACCGAGCTGGAGTTCGTGACGATCGACCCGCCCACGTCGCGAGACCTCGACCAGGCCCTGCTGCTGCTGCGCAGCGACGGCGGCGGCTATCGGGTGCATTACGCCATCGCCGACGTCGCCGCGTTCGTGACGCCGGGCGGGCAGCTTGAGCGCGAGACGTGGGAGCGGGGCCAGACCGTCTACCTGCCCGACGGCAAGGTTCCGCTGCACCCGCCGGTGCTCAGCGAGGGCGCCGCGAGCCTGCTGCCCGATTGCGACCGGCCGGTCGTGCTCTGGACGATCGACCTGGACGCCGAGGGCCGCACGGTCGCGGCACACGTCGGGCGGGCGCTCGTGCGCAGCCGCGCGAAGCTCAACTACGAGCAGGTCCAGCACGACGTCGACGCCGGCACGCCGCACCCGTCGGTCGCGCTGCTGCCCGAGGTGGGCAAGCTGCTCGTCGAGCGGAGCCTGGAGCGCGGCGCGGTCAACCTGCCGCTGCCGGAGCAGGAGGTCGAGCCCGACGGCGACGGCTGGCGGCTCACGCTGCGCGCGCCGGTGCCTGTCGAGGAGTGGAATGCGCAGATCTCGCTGCTGACCGGGATGGCCGCCGCGCGCATCATGCTCGACGGGAAGGCCGGCCTGCTGCGGACGATGCCGGAGCCGCCGCACGAGGTCGTCGAGGCGCTGCGGGTGGCGGCCCGGGCCCTGGACGTGCCGTGGCCCGACGGCGCCTCGCCCGGCCGGGTGATCGCCGCGCTCGACCCCGCGCAGCCCCGGGCGGCGGCGTTCCTCGACCAGGCGGCCGAGATGCTGCGCGGCGCCGGCTACACGGCGTTCGACGGCGCCGTGCCGGAGCAGCCCCGGCACGCGGCCGTGGCCGCGTCGTATGCACACGTGACAGCCCCGCTGCGCCGCCTGGCCGACCGTTACGTCACCGAGGTGTGCCTGGCGCTGTTCGCGGGCGCAGCGGTGCCCTCGTGGGCCCGGGAGGCCCTGCCGAAGCTGCCCGACGTCATGAGCCGCACCGACCGGGTCGCCGGGGCGGCCGACCGGGGCGCCGTCGACCTCACCGAGGCGGTCCTGCTCCAGGGCCGGGTGGGTGAGGAGTTCGACGCGGCGGTGCTCGACGTCGACCCCAAGGGCAAGCGCGGCGCCATCGCGCTCGACGAGCCGCCGGTGCGGGCACGCTGCGCGACCACGGCTCCCGGCGGGCTCCCGCTGGGGGAGCGGATCCGGGTGCGGCTGGCCGAGGCCGACCCGACTCGCCGGAAGGTGCTCTTCGAGGCGGCCACGAGTGACGAAGTTCCAGGCGAGGAGACGCCGGGCGAGAAGGTAGAAAGGACGTCATGACCTACGACCAGAGCGCACTGCCCGACGTGACGGGACTGTCCGTCGGCATCCTCGGTGGCACCGGCCCGCAGGGCCGCGGCCTCGCCTACCGGTTCGCCCGCGCGGGCCAGCGGGTGCTGGTGGGCTCCCGCTCGATGGAGCGCGGTGCCCAGGCGGCCGAGGAGCTCGCCGCCATGCCCGGCGTCCCGGCCGGCGTCGTCAGCGGTGGCGACAACGCGTTCGCCTGCGGCGCCGACGTGGTGATCGTGGCGGTGCCGTGGGAGGGCCACGCGGCGACCATCGCCGAGCTCGCGCCGCTGCTCGGCGGCAAGATCGTGGTCGACTGCGTCAACCCCCTCGGCTTCGACAAGCAGGGCGCCTTCCCGCTGCCGGTGGCCGAGGGCAGCGCCGCCGAGCAGGCCGCGACGCTGCTGCCCGAGTCGCGGGTGTGCGCCGCGTTCCACCACGTCAGCGCGGTGCTGCTGGCCGACCCCGAGGTGGACGGCGTCGACCTCGACGTGCTGGTGCTCGGCGACGACCGGGAGGCGGCCGAGCATGTGCAGGCGCTGGCCGGGCGCATCGAGGGCATGCGGGGCGTGTTCGCCGGCCGGCTGCGCAACGCGGGCCAGGTCGAGGCGCTGACCGCGAACCTCATCGCCATCAACCGCCGCTACAAGGCCCACGCCGGCATCAGGGTGACCGACCTGTGAGCGCCGAGCTGTTCGACCCGTGGTCGGCCGAGTTCGTCGCCCGGCCCTACCCGGCCTATGCCTGGCTGCGCGAGCACGCGCCGGTGCACTGGTTCGAGCCGTCCCGGCAGTACCTCATCTCCCGCCACGAGGACGTCAACGCGCTCCTGCGGGACCGCCGGCTCGGCCGGAGCTACCTGCCCGTGGCCTCGCACGAGGAGATGGGCCGGTCGGCGCCCCCGGCCTACGAGGAGCCGTTCTGGACGCTGAACAACAACGGCATGCTCGACCGTGAGCCGCCCGACCACACCCGGCTGCGGCGGCTCGTCTCGCAGGCCTTCACCCCGCGGCGGGTGGAGGCCCTGCGGCCCGTCGTGCAGCGGCTGGCCGACGGGCTCGTCGACGCGTTCGTGGCCGCGGGCGGCGGCGACCTCATCGCGGCCGTCGCCGAGCCGCTGCCGGTGACGGTCATCGCCGAGCTGCTCGGCATCTCCGAGGCCGACCGGCACCTGCTGCGGCCCTGGTCGGCCGCGATCTGCGGGATGTATGAGCTGAATCCCTCCCGGGAGAGCGCCGAAGCGGCCGTGCGGGCCTCCGAGGAGTTCTCCGACTACCTGCGCTCCCTCGCCCGCCGGCGCGCGGCCGAGCCGCAGGACGACCTGGTCTCGGCCCTCGCCGCCGTCGAGGGGCTCAGCGAGGACGAGCTCATCGGCACGTGCGTGCTGCTGCTCAACGCCGGCCACGAGGCGACCGTCAACGTCACCGGCAACGGCTGGTGGGCGCTGCTGCGCAACCCGGACGCGCTGGCCCGGCTGCGCGCCGAGCCGGAGCTGCTGCCCGGCGCGATCGAGGAGCTGATGCGCTTCGACACGCCGCTGCAGATGTTCGAGCGCTGGGTGCTGGAGGACATCGAGGTCCGCGGGGTGTCCATCCCGCGCGGCAGCGAGGTGGCCCTGCTGTTCGGCTCGGCCAACCACGACCCGGCCGTGTTCAGCGACCCGGAGCGGCTCGACCTGGGCCGCCGGGACAACCCGCACATCTCCTTCGGCGCCGGCATCCACTACTGCCTGGGCGCCCCGCTGGCCCGTATCGAGCTGGCGTCGTCGTTCGGCGCGCTCCTCGCCAAGGCCCCCGACCTGCGCCTCGACCGGGAGCCGAGGTGGAAGCCCGGTTACGTCATCCGCGGACTCGAAGCGCTGGAGGTGTCGGCCTAAGGGGAAGTGTTCAAGGGCGCGCCGGTGTGGCCGATGTCACGGGTGGACCGTACGAACCGCGTGATGGGACTCTTCATGGCCGTCTTCGCCAATCTCGGCATCGTCCAGAAGATCGGTCTGCTGTGCGGGGCGGGTGTCGTCGTGTCGGTCGCGACGGGCGCGACCGGTGTGTACAACCAGCTCAAGCTCAGCGACCAGGCCGAAGTGGTCCGCAACCTGTCGGCGGCAAGCGGGCTCATGCACCACCTCGACACCCGCGAGGCCGAGCTGAAGGTCGACGCCTACCGGGCGCTCGCCGAGCAGGACGTCCAGCCCATCATCGACGACCTGCCCGGCGACCTCGCGTCGGTCACCGACACCCTCGCCGAGCTCGACACGCTGCGGCTGCCCACCGCGGTCCGCGCGGGCGTCGACGACATCAAGGCCGACGCCCTGGCGTTCAACACCTTCATCGACACGTTCGTCCGCGACGCCCAGCGCGACCAGGCCTCGGTGCGGGCGCGGGAGGCGGAGATCGCCGAGCGCAACCACGCGGTCGACGACAAGTTGGGCGCCCTGCAGGACCTCATCGACGCCCGGGTCACCGCCGAACGGTCCAACATGGCGACCACCCGCAGCACCGCGCGGTGGGCCACGGTCGGCGTGATCGTCGTCGGCATCGTGTTCTTCCTGCTGTTGTCGGTCCCGGTCATCCGGGCGATCAGCGGCCCGGTCCGGCGGGTGCGCAACGTGCTGGAGGCGCTCGCGAACGGCGACCTCACGCAGAAGGCCGAGGTGCGCGGCCGCGACGAGATCGGCCAGATGGCGGCCCGGCTCGACCACGCCATGGAGAGCATCCGCAACTCGCTCGCGGCGGTCAGCCGCAGCTCCGACGCCTCCCGGCAACTGTCCGACGTCAACGACGGCATCTCCGGCGCGGCGGCCACCACGAGCCGGCAGACGACCGACGCCTCGTCGTCCTCCAACGAGGTGTCCCGGCACGTCAACATGATCGCGGCCGGCGCCGAGGAGATGGGCGTGTCGATCCAGGAGATCGCCCGCAACGCCGCCGAGGCCGCCGGGGTCGCCTCGAACGCGGTCCGCGACGCGAACGACGACAACGACAAGGTCGACCGGCTCGCCGGGTCGTCGACCGAGATCGGTGCGGTACTGAAGCTGATCACGTCGATCGCCGGGCAGACCAACCTGCTGGCCCTCAACGCCACCATCGAGGCGGCCCGCGCGGGGGAGGCCGGCAAGGGCTTCGCGGTCGTGGCCAACGAGGTCAAGGACCTGGCCCAGGAGACCGCGAGGGCCACCGAGGACATCCGCCAGCAGATCACCAACATCCAGCAGGACACCGGCGCGGCGGCCGGGGCGATCCGGCGGATGGGCGAGGTCGTCGAGGAGATCAACCAGTACCAGGCGACGATCGCCTCCGCGGTCGAGGAGCAGTCCGCGACGACCGCCGAGATGAGCCGTTCGGTGGCCGAGGCCGCCGAGGGCGCCGAGCGCATCGCCGGCAACATCCAGGGCGTCGCCGACGCGCAGACGACCACGACGCGGGGCGTCTCGCGGGCGCAGGGCTCGGCGGCCGAGCTGGCGCAGATGTCGCAGGACCTGCGCCAGCTGGTCTCGCACTTCAGGTACTAGAAGGACTTGAGGTACTAGAAGGTGTGCTCCTGGGCCGGGAAGGCGCCGGAGCGGACCTCGTCGGAGAACGCCTGGGTGGCCTCGGTCAGCGCGCCGGCCAGGTCGGCGTAGCGCTTGACGAAGCGCGGCGTCCTGCCGGTGCGCAGGCCGGCCATGTCCTGCCAGACCAGCACCTGGGCGTCGGTGTCCGGGCCGGCGCCGATGCCGACGGTCGGGATCGCCAGCTCGTGGGTGATGCGCTTGGCCACGTCGCCAGGCACCATCTCCAGGACCACCGCGAACGCGCCCGCGCCGGCGACCGCGTGGGCGTCCTCGACGACCGCCTCGGCCGCGTCGCCGCGGCCCTGCACCCGGTAGCCGCCGATGGCGTGCTCCCGCTGCGGGGTGAAGCCGATGTGCGCCATGACCGGGATGCCGGCGCCGGTGATCGCCTCGACCTGCGGGGCCATCCGGGCGCCGCCCTCGAGCTTCACCGCGTGGCAGCCGCCCTCCTTCATGAACCGCACGGCGGTGCGCAGCGCCTGCGTTGGGCCCTCCTCGTAGGAGCCGAACGGCAGGTCACCCACGATGAGCGAGCGCCGGGTCGAGCGGACCACGGCCCGCACCAGCGGCAGCAGCTCGTCCTCGGTCACCGGGACCGTGGACTCGTAGCCGAAGACGTTGTTGGCGGCCGAGTCGCCGACGAGCAGGACCGGGACCCCGGCCGCGTCGAAGATGCCGGCCGTGTACTGGTCGTACGAGGTGAGCATGGGCCACTTCTCGCCGCGCTCCTTGGCGGCCAGCAGGTCCCTGGTGCGTACCCGTCGGTTGACGGCACCGCCGTAGAGGGACTGGATCTCGGACATCGATGTCCTCCTCATGTGCTCCTCGAGGCCCCGCACTGGGGTCCCCGGGCTGTTCCTCCGATCGTCGCACCGGCCCGGTCGGCGCGGACCGGACCAATGCGATATTTCACATGCCTACTGCCGGGGAGCCTCCCGGAAGCGGTTGGTGATCGGCAGGCGCCGGTCGCGGCCGAACGCCTTGATGGAGATCTTGGTCCCGGGTGCGCTCTGGCGGCGCTTGTACTCGGCGAGGTCGACCATCCGCAGGGTGCGGTCGACGAGCGCGGCGTCGTAACCGGCGGCGACCAGGTCGTCACGGCCCAGGTCACCGTCCACGTAGCCGGCCAGGATCGGGTCGAGCACCTCGTAGTCGGGCAGCGAGTCGGTGTCGAGCTGGCCCGGACGCAGCTCCGCGCTCGGCGGCTTGGTGATGGAGTTCTCCGGGATCGGCGGGGTGTCGCCGCGCCGACCGGCCTCCTCGTTGCGCCACTTCGCCAGCCGCCAGACCAGCGTCTTCGGCACGTCCTTGATCGGGTTGAAGCCGCCGACCGAGTCGCCGTAGAGGGTGGAGTAGCCCACCGCGAGCTCGCTCTTGTTGCCCGTGGTGAGCACGAGGTGACCCTCCTGGTTCGACAGTGCCATGAGGATCACGCCGCGGACGCGGGCCTGGAGGTTCTCGACCGCGATGCCCGACAGCGCCATGTTGGCCAGGAATCCGTCGACCATCGGCTGGATCGGCTCGGTGCGGTAGTCGAGGCCGGTGCGCCGGGCCAGGTCGGCGGCGTCGTCGCGGGAGTGCTCCGAGGAGTGGCCGCTGGGCATCGAGACGCCGACCACGCCGGCCGGGCCGAGCGCGTCGCAGGCGATCGTCGCGACGACCGCCGAGTCGATGCCGCCCGACAGGCCCAGCGCCACGCTGCGGAAGCCGTTCTTGCGCACGTAGTCGCGCAGGCCCAGCACCAGGGCCTGCCAGATCTCGGCCTCGTCGGTGACCCGGGCGGCGATCTCCGGGGCCGGCGCGGGCTGCTCGTTGGCCGGCACGGTGTCGGAGATGTGGACGTTGACCACCCGCATCTCGGCGTGGTCGACGACCGGCGGGACCGGCTCGGCCGCGGGCAGGTCGAGGTCGAGGACCATGAGGTGCTCGGCGAACTGCGGCGCGCGGGCGATGAGCGAGCCGTCGGGGCGCACGACCATCGAGTCGCCGTCGAAGACCAGCTCGTCCTGGGCGCCGACCATGTTGACGTAGGCCACCGCGGCCCGCGCCTCGGCCGCCCGGCGGGCGACCAGGGCGAGGCGGGTGTCGTCCTTGTTCAGCTCGTAGGGCGAGCCGTTGATGTTCACGACCAGGCCGACCCTGGCGTCGGCGGCGACCGCGAACGGGCCGCCCTCCTGCCACAGGTCCTCGCAGATGGTGAGCGCGACGTCGACCCCGCCGACGCGCAGGACGGTCAGCGTGTCGCCGGGCTCGAAGTACCGGTCCTCGTCGAAGACGCCGTAGTTGGGCAGGTGGTGCTTGAAGTACGTGGCGACCTGCGTGCCGCGGTGCAGCACCGCGAGGGCGTTGCGCGGGCCCACGGCGTCGGCGTCGAGGTAGCCGGCGATCACGACGGTCTCACCGAGGCCGTCGTCCTGGAGGCGGACCGCCAGGTCGTCGACCGCCCGCTTGGACGCCGCGACGAAGGACTCGCGGAAGACGAGGTCCTCGACCGGGTAGCCGGTGAGCATCATCTCCGGGAAGGCGACCACATGCGCGCCGGCGCCGGCGGCCTTGGCGGTCCAGCCGTGGACCAGGGCCGCGTTGCCGGGGAGGTCGCCGACCGTCGGGTCGATCTGGGCGAGAGCGAGTCGCAACCGGGGCATGCCTCAAGTGTGGACCAACCCGTCAGACGGTGCTCCTGTGACGTTCACTCCAGTGCCGGGCGAGATGGGCAGGTCCGGTAACTTGTGCGTAACACCGCCGGGCAAGACTTGCCCGAAATTGGCCACCGACCGACAGCTCGTGGGGGAACGCCGTGGACCGTCAACAGGAGTTCGTGCTCCGCACCCTGGAGGAGCGGGACATCCGGTTCGTCAGGCTGTGGTTCACCGACGTGCTGGGCACGCTGAAGAGCGTCTCGGTGGCGCCGGCCGAGCTGGAGTCGGCGTTCGAGGAGGGCATCGGCTTCGACGGCTCGGCCATCGAGGGCTTCGCCCGGGTCTACGAGTCGGACATGGTCGCCATGCCGGACCCGACGACCTTCCAGGTCTTCCCGTTCGAGGGTGGCATGTCGGGCGAGAGCGCCCGCATGTTCTGCGACATCACGCTGCCCGACGGCTCGCCGTCCTGGGCCGACCCGCGCCACGTGCTGCGCCGGGCCCTGTCGCGGGCGGCCGAGAAGGGCTTCACCTTCTACACGCACCCCGAGATCGAGTTCTTCCTGCTGGAGTCGCTGGGGGACAAGGGCTCGGTGCCGGTCCCGGTCGACACCGGCGGCTACTTCGACCACACCACCCACGCCGTCGCCCGCGACTTCCGCCGCCAGGCGGTGCTCGCCCTGGAGCGGATCGGCATCTCCGTCGAGTTCAGCCACCACGAGGTCGCGCCGGGCCAGCAGGAGATCGACCTGCGCTACGCCGACGCGCTGACCACGGCCGACAACATCATGACGTTCCGGCACGTCATCAAGGAGGTCGCGCTCTCCCACGGGGTGCACGCCACCTTCATGCCGAAGCCGTTCACCGACCAGCCGGGCAGCGGCATGCACACGCACCTGTCGCTGTTCGAGGGCGAGCGCAACGCGTTCCACGACGCCAGCGACCCGATGAAGCTCTCCAAGGTCGGCCAGGCCTTCATCGCGGGCCTGCTGGTGCACGCCCGGGAGTACACGGCGATCACCAGCCAGTGGGTCAACTCCTACAAGCGGCTCTTCCCGCAGTCGGTGCCGAACCGGATCACGGAGTCCCCGGCGTACGTCTGCTGGGGCCACACCAACCGCTCCGCCCTGGTCCGCGTGCCGGCCTACGGCAAGCCGAACTCGGCGCGGGTCGAGGTCCGCTCGCTCGACTCGGCCTGCAACCCCTACCTGGCGTACGCGGTGATGCTGGCCGCCGGCCTGCGCGGCATCGAGCAGGGCTACGAGCTGCCCCCGGGCGCCGAGGACGACGTGTGGGCCCTCACCGACGCGGAGCGCCGCGCGGCCGGCTACGAGTCGCTGCCGGAGAACCTGTCCCAGGCGATCGACGTCATGGCCGGCTCCGAGCTGGTCGCCGAGACCCTCGGCGAGCACGTCTTCGACTACTTCCTGAAGAACAAGCGCACGGAGTGGGAGGAGTACCGGCGGGTCGTGACCCCCTACGAGCGCGAGCGCTACCTGGGGATCATGTAGGGCCGGTCAGCCGTAGCGCTCGGTCTTGACGCCGCGGGCGTCATGGCCGAGCGCCACCATGATGTCCGCCACCGTCTCCACGAAGCCGGTCGGCCCGCACACGAACACGTTCGGCTTGAAGTCGGCCGGCCAGGCGTGCGTGTTGACGTCGGCCAGGCCGACCCGGCTGCCGCGCACCCGCGTGTAGACGTACTGCACGTCGAGGCCGCGGTCGTCGCGGGCCCGCCGGCGCAGCTCGTCGGCGTAGATCACGTCCTCGGGCGTGCGCACCGAGTAGAGCAGGCGGAACGGGGTCTTCACGCCGTGCTCGGCCCGGCTGCGGATCATCGCCATGAGCGGGACCACGCCCGAGCCGCCGGCCATGAGCTGCACCGGGGCCGGATCGGTGGGCCGCCAGACGAACCAGCCGCCGATCGGGCCGCGCAGCTCGATCGGCTGGCCGACCTCCCACACGTCGGTGAGGTACGGCGAGACCTCGCCGTCGTCGAGCCGCTGGACGGTGATCTCCAGGCCGCTCGCGGACGCGATCGAGTAGTTGCGCTGCGCCGTGTACCCGTCCTCGGCGGTGAGCCGCAGGTCGACGTGCTGGCCGGGCAGGTGGCCCGGCCAGTCCTCGACGTCGAGCACGAGCGTGCGCGCGGTGGCGGTCTCCTGCCGCGCCTCTTTGAGGACAGCCTTCCGCCAGGTCAGTCGCCCTCCGCTTCGCTCCGGTCGCCTGACCTTCGAGCTGTTATCCATGCTGAGCGGCCCCTCCGCTTCGCTCCGGACCATTCAGTCTCCCTGGTACCGCTGCTCGCGCCATGGATCTCCGTAGTTGTGGTAGCCGGCCTCTTCCCAGAAGCCCGGCTCGTCCTCGAGCATCATCCGCAGGCCGTGCACCCACTTCGCGGACTTCCAGAAGTACAGGTGGGGCACCAGCAGGCGGGCCGGCCCGCCGTGCTCGGGCTCCAGCGGCTCGTCGTCGTAGCGGTACGCCACCCAGGCCTTGCCGTCGAGGAGGTCCTCCAGCGGCAGGTTGGTGGTGTAGCCGTCGTAGGAGTGTGCCATGACGTAGTCGGCGGCGGTCTCCACGTCCTCCAGCAGCGTGTCGATCGGCACGCCCCGCCAGCCGGTCTGCAGCTTCGACCACTTCGTGACGCAGTGGATGTCGACCGTCACGTCCTCGTACGGCAATGCGGTGAACTCGCCCCACGTCCACTTGTGCTGGCCGCCGGTCTCGGTGGTGATCACGAACTCCCACCGGTCGGTGCGCACCCGCGGCGTCGGGCCGGCGGACAGGACCGGGAAGTCGTGGGCGAGGTACTGGCCGGGCGGCAGGTCCGGCTGCTGTTTGCGGCGCAGACCGCCGAAGCCCGGTGTCACGAAACTCATAGCCGCAATCCTGCCTCCGCCGGGCGACTGCGCAGTACGCCTGTCGCTGTGTCGAGCGTCGCAGGGGCCCCGACGACGACCGTGAGCTGGCCGAAGCCGTGCCCGATCGGCAGCCCGCCCAGCACCGGGCAGCCCAGGATCGCCAGGCGCTCCTCCAGCACGTCGAACGCGGTGACCGGCCGGTGGTCGGCGCACTGCGTGAACTGCCCGACCGCCACGCCGGCCACGCCGTCCAGGGCGCCCGCCCGGATGAGCTGGGTGAGCATCCGGTCGAGGCGATAGGGGGCCTCGCCGACGTCTTCGAGGAGCAGGATCGCGCCCGACAGATCCGGCATGTCCGCGGTACCGAGCGTCGTGGCCAGCATCGTGAGGTTGCCGCCGAGCAGCGGGCCGGTCACCGGAGGGCCCTCGATGAGCGGGCCCTCCTCAAGCCGCGGGACGACCAGCTCGTCCACCGTCATGAGCGCGGATCTGAGCGACATCTCCGAGGTGTCGGGCAGGCGGTCCTCGAACCACGCGGCGCCCGGACCGTGCACCGAGGGCCGCCGGGACACGCGCCACAGCGCCAGCTGCAGCGCCGTGATGTCCGAGAAGCCGACCAGGTGCTTCGGCGCACCCCACCGCACCCCGTCGGCGATGCGCTGGGCGCCGTAGCCGCCGCGGGTGCAGATCACCGCCCGGACCCGCGGGTCGGCGAGGGCGGCGTTGAGGTCGTCGAGCCGGTCGGCGTCGCGGCCGGCCAGGTACCCGTGCTCGGCGAACACATGCCGGCCGAGCTCGACCCGCAGCCCCCAGGCCTCCAGCAGCTCGACGCCGCGGGCCACCCGGTCGGGCCGGGTCGGGCCGGACGGGGACACCAGCCGGACGACGTCTCCGGGCTCCAGCGCTCGCACGGTCGTTATTGTCGGTGCGTGACGATCGAAGGTTCTCCGCGGGGCAACGTGGCGCTGGTGGTCGAGAACGACCCGACCGACGACGCGCGCCGGCTCGGGGACTGGCTGACCGGCGGCGGTCTCACGCTCGACGTGGTCCGCCCGCACGCCGGTGAGCCCCTCCCGGCCGACCTGGACGGCTACGCGGCGCTCGTGGTGATGGGCGGCGAGCAGGACGCCTTCCCCGACGAGGCCGGCGAGCGGGCGTCCCCCTGGTTCGCGGCCCTCGACGGGCTGCTGCGCAAGGCGGTCCGGCACAAGGTACCGACGCTGGCGGTCTGTCTCGGGGCGCAGCTGCTTGCGCAGGCCCACGGCGGCACGGTCGAGCGCAGCTCCGCCGGGCCCGAGATCGGCGTGCACCTCGTGGCCCGCCGCGACGTCGCCGACAACGACCCGATCTTCGCCGCGGTGCCGTTCGCGCCCGACGTCCTGCAGTGGCACGTCGACGAGATCGTCGAGCTGCCCGTCAACGCCGTCCTGCTCGCCGCGTCGACGCACTACCCGGTCCAGGCGTTCCGGATCGGCGGCTCGGCCTGGGGCCTGCAGTTCCACATCGAGTGCGACACCGAGATGTTCGCGGCGTGGGCGATGGAGGGCGTCGGCACGCTCGGCGAGCTCGGCATCGACGCCGTCGAGCTGCTGGAGTCCGTCGACGCCGCCCAGGACGACCTGGCCGAGGTCTGGCGGCCGTTCGCCGAGCGGTTCGCGGCGGTCGCGCTCGGCCGCGCCCCGCACGGCGAGGGCGGCCTGCGCTCGCTGCCGCTGCTCGGGCCGCGTTGATGGCGACGCACCTCGCGCGGTTCGGCTTCACCGACGGTGACCGCGCCGAGCTGATGACCGGGCCGGACGGCCTGCGGCTGTGGGACCCGGCGGCGGGCAAGCCGGTCGACGAGGACGCCGCGTCGATCCTCGACACCCTGTACTTCGCGGCCGACCCCGACCTCGCCCTCTTCCAGCTGCACCGGCTCTACGAGTCGGCCGGCGAGGAGCTGCGCACCGAGGTCCTCACCGACCGGGCGCTGCGCCGCCGGCTCATCGGCGTCCTCGGCGTGTCGGCCACGCTCGGCGACCTGCTCGTCGCCAACCCCGGCGAGTGGCGGGAGCTGCAGGGCGAGCAGAACCACCGCGCGGCCGGCTACGCGACCCGCGAGGTGTCGACCGTGCCGTCGCTGCGTCAGGGGTACCGCCGGGAACTCCTGCGGATCGTGGCGGCCGACCTGACGGCGGCGGCCGACGTCGAGGTGACCATGCGGCGCCTCACCGAGCTCGCCGACGCCACGCTGGTGGCCGCGCTCGGCATCGCGGTCGCCGAGGCCCCCGACCACGCCGCCGCCTGCCGGCTGGCCGTGATCGCCATGGGCAAGTGCGGCGGCCAGGAGCTCAACTACGTCAGCGACGTCGACGTGGTCTTCGTCGCCGAGCCGGCCTCCGACGACGTCGAGGTCGAGGTGGCGATGCGGGCCGGCAGCGCGCTCGCCGCCCGGATGATGGAGATCTGCGGGTTCGTCGCCTGGCCGGTCGACGCCGCCCTGCGCCCCGAGGGCAGCCGCGGCGCGCTGGTGCGCACCGTCGCCTCCCACCTCGCGTACTACAAGAAGTGGGCGAAGACCTGGGAGTTCCAGGCCCTGCTCAAGGCCCGGCCGGCCGCCGGCGACCAGGCCCTGGGGGAGCAGTGGCTGGCCGAGCTCCAGCCGCTCATCTGGGCCGCCGCCGAGCGCCCCGAGGCGGTCGACGAGGTGCGCGCGATGCGCCGGCGGATCATCGAGTCCATCCCGCGGGCCGAGGTCGAGCGCGAGATCAAGCGCGGCCCGGGCGGGCTGCGCGACATCGAGTTCGCCGTCCAGCTGCTCCAGCTCGTCCACGGCCGGGCCGACGAGTCGCTGCGCACGCCCACCACCCTCGCCGGGCTGCGGGCGCTCATCGAGGGCGGCTACGTCGGGCTGGCCGACGGCGAGGCGCTGCTGCGCGCGTACCGCTTCCTGCGCGTCGTCGAGCACCGGCTCCAGCTGCAGCGCCTGCGCCGCACCCACACCGTGCCCGACGACCCGGACGCGCTGCGCTGGCTCGCGCACGCCCTCGGCTACCGCCCGAGCGCCGCCCGCGACGCGGTCGAGTCGTTCCGCGCCGACTGGGTCCGCCACGCCGGCGAGGTCCGCCGGCTGCACGCCAAGCTGTTCTACCGGCCGCTGCTGGAGGCGGTCGCCCGGGTGCCCAGCGAGCAGCTGCGCCTCACCCCCGACGCGGCCCGCGCCCGCCTGGAGGTGCTCGGCTTCGCCGACCCGGCCGGCGCGCTGCGCCACCTGCAGGCCCTCACCGGCGGGGTCTCGCGCACGGCGGCCATCCAGCGGCAGCTGCTGCCGGCGCTGCTCAGCGAGTTCGCCGACGCCCCCGAGCCGGACCGTGGCCTGCTGGCCTACCGGCAGGTGTCGGAGAAGGTCGGGAACACGCCGTGGTACCTGCGGCTGCTGCGCGACGAGGGCCCGGTGGCGCTGCGCCTGGCCCGCCTGCTGGCGCTGTCCCGCTACGTGACCGAGCTGCTCGTCCACGACCCGGAGGCGCTGCGGCTGCTCGCCGACGACACCGAGCTCGTCCCGCGCTCCGCCGAGACCCTCACCGAGGGCTTCGCGGCCGCGGCCGCCCGCCACCCCGACCCGGAGACGGCGATCAACGCGGTCCGCGCCCTGCGCCGCCGTGAGCTGTTCCGGATCGCCGCCGCCGACCTGCTCGGCCAGCTCGACGTCACCGAGGTCGGCACGGCCCTGTCCGCCGTGATCGACGCCACCCTCCGGGCCACCCTCGGCGTCACCGCCGCCCTCGCCGCCCCGCTGCCGTTCGCGATCATCGGCATGGGCCGGCTGGGCGGCCACGAGACCAGCTACCCCTCCGACGCCGACGTCCTGTTCGTCTACGAGCCGCCCCCGGGCATGGCCGACGACGCCGCCAGCGGCGCCGCCCTGACGGTGGCCGAGGAACTGCGCCGCCTGCTGGCCCGCCCGGCCCACGACCCGCCCCTGGGCGTGGACGCCGACCTGCGCCCGGAGGGCCGCCAGGGCCCGCTGGTGCGCAGCCTCGGTGCGTACCGCCAGTACTACACCCGCTGGTCGTCGGTCTGGGAGGCGCAGGCCCTGCTCCGGGCCCGCTACGTGGCCGGCGACGAGGACCTGGCCGCCCGCTTCCTGGCCATCGCCGACACGAAGCGCTTCCCCGACGGCGGCCTGACCCGCGAGCAGATCCACGAGATCCGCCGCCTGAAGGCCCGCGTCGACAGCGAACGCCTCCCGCGCGGCGCCGACCCCGCCACGCACACGAAGCTGGGCCGGGGCGGCCTGACCGACGTGGAGTGGACGGTCCAGCTGCTCCAGCTCCGCCACGGCTCGACGGTCCCGCCTCTGCGTACCACCCGCACCCTGGAGGCCCTGTCGGCCGCCGCCGCGGCGGACCTGGTCACGGAGCCCGACGCCGCCGCCCTGCGCGCGGCCTGGCGCCAGGCGTCCCAGGTCCGCAACCTGATGACGCTGGTCCGCGGCCGTGCCTCGGACCAGCTCCCGCGCCAGGGCCCGGACCTGGCTGCCGCGGCCCGCGTCCTGGGCCACGGCGTGGAGCCCCAGGAGTTCCTGGACGAGTACCTCCGTGTGGCCCGCCACGCCCGCCAGGCCGTCGAGCGCATTTACCACCCCTGACCCTGAACGCGGAGCGGCCCGCCCCGGGATCGGGGCGGGCCGCTCGTGCCAGAACCTGTGGGACCGGGCAGGTCACACGTCGTAGTACATCGCGAACTCGTGCGGGGTCGGGCGCAGGCGGACCGGGTCGACCTCGTTGGCGCGCTTGTACGAGACCCAGGTGTCCACCAGGTCCTGGGTGAACACGCCGCCCTCGAGGAGGAAGCCGTGGTCGGCCTCCAGCGAGTCCAGCACCTCGGGCAGCGAGCCCGGGACCTGCTTGACGTTGGCGACCTCCTCCGGCGGGAGGTCGTACAGGTCCTTGTCGATCGGGGCCGGCGGCTCGATCTTGTTCTTGATGCCGTCCAGGCCGGCCATCAGCATCGACGCGAACGCCAGGTAGACGTTGGCCGACGGGTCCGGCACGCGGAACTCGACGCGCTTGGCCTTCGCGTTGGTGCCCGTGACCGGGATACGCGTGCAGGCCGAGCGGTTGCGCTGCGAGTACACCAGGTTGACCGGCGCCTCGTAGCCCGGCACCAGGCGGCGGTACGAGTTGACCGTCGGGTTGGTGAAGGCGAGCAGCGACGGGGCGTGGTGCAGCAGGCCGCCGATGTACCAGCGGGCCGTGTCCGACAGGCCGCCGTAGCCGGCCTCGTCGTAGAACAGCGGCTCGCCACCCAGCCACAGCGACTGGTGGGTGTGCATGCCCGAGCCGTTGTCGCCGAAGAGCGGCTTCGGCATGAAGGTCGCCGTCTTGCCGGCGGCCCACGCCGTGTTCTTCACGATGTACTTGAACAGCTGGAGCTGGTCGCCCGCGTGCAGCAGGGTCGAGAACTTGTAGTTGATCTCGGCCTGGCCGGCGGTGCCGACCTCGTGGTGCGAGCGCTCGACGACGAAGCCGGCGCCCAGCAGCTTCTGCACGATCTGGTCACGCAGGTCGGCGTAGTGGTCGACCGGCGGGACCGGGAAGTAGCCGCCCTTGTAGGCGGTCTTGTAACCGCGGTTGCCACCCGGCTCGTCCTTGCCGGAGTTCCACCAGCCCTCGATCGAGTCGATGTAGTAGTAGGCCTGGTTCGCCGACGTCTCGTGCCGGATCGAGTCGAAGATGTAGAACTCGGCCTCGGGGCCGAAGTAGGCGGTGTCGGCGATGCCGCTCGCCTTGAGGTACGCCTCGGCCTTCTTCGCCACGTTGCGCGGGTCACGCGAGTAGGCCTCGCGGGTGAACGGGTCGTGGATGAAGAAGTTCAGCGCCAGGGTCTTCTCCACCCGGAACGGGTCGATGAAGGCCGACGTCGGGTCCGGCAGCAGCAGCATGTCCGACTCGTGGATCGCCTGGAAGCCGCGGATCGACGAGCCGTCGAACGCCAGACCGTCGCTGAACACCGACTCGTCGAACGACTCCACCGGGACATTGAAGTGCTGCATGACGCCCGGCAGGTCACAGAAGCGCACGTCGACGAAGCGGACGCCCTCGTCCTTCACGTATCGCAGCAGCTCGTCAGAATTGGCGAACACTCGTCCTCCAGGTCGCAGGCATAACCAGTCTGATGATCACTTCAGTGTGAAGGTGGCTGGTTGGTCGCGACCGTAGAACCGTGCGATTGCCCATGCGTGTCCCATTTGTTTCCGCTGTGTTTCGCCAACCGTGAGCAGGGCGTGAGGAGACCAACAGCGGTTCGGTAGTCTGGGCCGCCGTGGAACACGTCCAGGCCGCACTCTCGCGGCGCTTCGGTGCCCTGCTCATCGACTGGCTGCTGTGCCTGCTCATCGCGGGCGCGTTCGCCGACCCGGTCCGGGAGCCGTGGCTCGCGCCCGGCATCCTCGTGGTCGAGTACGCGCTGTTCGTCGGCTTCTTCACGCAGACCGTCGGCATGAAGCTGATGCGCATCCGCTGTGTGTCGCTGGCCACAGGCACCGCGCTGGGCGTGCCGCGGGCGCTGCTGCGCGGCGTGGTGATGCTGCCGCTGGTCACCGCGCTGATCATGGACTCGGACCAGCGCGGCCTGCACGACAAGGCCGCGGGCTCCGTCGTCGTCGCGGCCTGAGGCGGGCCTCAGCGGCCGCGCATCGCCTTGAAGGCGCCCTTCGGGGGCTTCATGTTCTTCGGCATGGCGCCCCGCGGCATCTGCGGGCGGGCCGAGAGGGCCTTGAGCCGCTTGTCGAGGGCGTTGACGTCCTTGCCGGTGACCGTGCGCGGCAGCCGGATGAGCGTGCTGCGCAGCTTGGCCAGGGGCAGCTGCCCCTCCTCGTTGCCGATCATGAAGTCGCGCAGCTCGGCGTTGCCGATCACCTTGACCAGCCGGCGGCGCTCCTGGTTGATCAGGCCCTTGACCCGGCTCGGGTTGCCCTCGCCGAGGAGGATGACGCCGGGCCGCCCGATGACCAGGTGCACCATGTCGAACTGCGTCGTGGACGCCACGGCGGGGGTCACCCGCCAGTCGCCGCGCATGTTCTCGATGATCGAGGCGGCCGCGCCGGGCTGGCCCTCAGCCTCTTTCATCATCGCCTTCTGCGAGCGGAGGTTGAGCACGATGACCGTGCCCAGCAGGGCCAGCAGGATGCCCATCGGCAGCCAGATCCAGGACAGCACGCCGATGCCGAACAGGACACCGACCGCGATGAGCGGCACCGCGATCACCGTGATCACCAGCGGGAGGAACGCCTTGTCGCGCTTCGCGGTGAACGAGAACACCATGCCGATCTGCTTCAGCCGGGTGAAGAACCCGACCTTCTCCGGCTCCTGGGCCTTTGCCATACCACCGAGTCTAGTGGGATGCGGTCAAGCCTTCAGCGCCCGGCTGTCCAGCGCCTGGCGATACAGCCGCCCGGCCCGGTAGGAGGAGCGCACCAGAGGCCCGCTGAGCACGCCCGCGAAGCCGATCTGCTCGGCCTCCTCGCGCAGCTCGACGAACTCCTCGGGCTTCACCCAGCGCTCGACCGGGTGGTGGCGGGGCGTCGGCCGGAGGTACTGCGTGATCGTCACCAGCTCGCACCCGGCCTCGTAGAGGTCCCGCAGCGCCTGGGTCACCTCGGCCCGCTCCTCGCCGAGCCCCAGGATCAGGTTCGACTTGGTGACCAGCCCGGCGGCACGCGCCTGCGTGATCACGTCGAGCGAGCGCTCGTAGCGGAACGCGGGCCGGATCCGCTTGAAGATCCGCGGCACCGTCTCGACGTTGTGCGCGAGCACCTCGGGCCGCGCGGCGAACACCTCGGCGAGCAGCTTCGGGTCGCCGTTGAAGTCCGGGATCAGCAGCTCGACGCCGCAGCCCTCGACCAGCCCGTGGATCTGCCGGACGGTCTCCGCGTAGAGCCAAGCACCGCCGTCGGGCAGGTCGTCGCGCGCGACGCCGGTCACGGTGGCATACCGCAGACCCATCGTCGCCACCGACTCGGCCACCCGGCGCGGCTCGTCCGCGTCGAACTCGGCCGGCTTCCCGGTGTCGATCTGGCAGAAGTCACACCGGCGGGTGCATTGGTCGCCGCCGATGAGGAACGTCGCCTCGCGGTCTTCCCAGCACTCGTAGATGTTGGGACAGCCGGCTTCCTGGCAGACCGTGTGGAGGCCCTCGCGCTGGACGAGGCCCCGCAGATGCGTGTATTCAGGCCCCATCTTCGCCGAGACCTTGATCCACGGTGGCTTGCGCTCAATCGGCGTCTCCGCGTTGCGCGCCTCGATGCGCAGCAGACGACGACCTTCGGGAACAACGGCGGTCACCTGACGAAGACTACGCCGGGTGCTTGCCCACGCGCTGGGAACGCGATTGACGTCACGTTCGCGAGGTTTCTGAATACTCCGGTCCGGAAACCACCTCAGGCGTGGCGCTGAACGACACGTTGGTGGTCTTCGCCGACGGCAACCCGATCGATGTGCTGCGGGCCTGCCCGGTGCTGGACAAGCCCGCCACGAGAGCCCTCGCCGAGCGGCTCTTCCCCGCGGCCGACGTCGAGGAGATCGGCGACGAGCTGCTGCGCGACGCGCTGAACCCGCCGGCCGGCGTGGTGTACGTCGGCTGCTTCGCCGGCCTCGACCTGGTCTGCAGCTGGCACCTGACGCCCCGGCGGCCGTCCGAGCTCGACCCGGTGGTCCTCGACGCGACCGGGCGGCGCAACGTGTACCTCCACGCCGCGCACGGCGCCGCCGAGTGGTGCAGCTACGGCCTGTGGCGCGACGGCACCCGGGTGCGCCTGCGCAGCGTCTGCCCCGACCCGGCGGTCAGCGAGGACGAGGGTGAGCCGCTGCCGTTCGAGCGGGCCGGCGACGACGCGGACCTGACCTGCCGCTCGATGCACGCGCTGTTCGGCTTCCGGTGCGACGAGGACGAGGACCGCATCGACGACGTCGACCCGGAGGTGATCCCGGTCGTGGCCTACCGCGTCAGTACAGCGTCGTGAGGTGCCGCTCCACGACCGGCAGGACCTCGTCGATGGTCACGTCGCGGCCGAGCTCGGCGGAGAGCGAGGTCACGCCGGCGTCCCGGATGCCACAGGGGACGAAGATGTCGTACCGCGAGAGGTCGCAGTCGGCGTTCAGCGCGAACCCGTGCAGGGTCACCCCGCGCGCCACCCGGATCCCGATCGCGGCGACCTTGCGGTCGGGGCCGCGCTCGTCGGCCGGCACCCACACGCCGCTGCGGCCCTCGACGCGGACCGTCGCCAGCCCGAACTCGGCGCAGACGTCGATGAGCAGCTGCTCCATCCGCCGCACGTAGGCGACCACGTCGACCGGGTCGGCGAGCCGGATGATCGGGTAGCCCACCAGCTGGCCCGGCCCGTGCCAGGTGATCTTCCCGCCGCGGTCGACGTCGATCACCGGCGTGCCGTCGAACGGCCGGTCGGCCGGCTCGGTCCGCTTGCCGGCCGTGTAGACGCTCGGGTGCTCCAGCAGCAGCACCGTGTCGGATTGCGCACCGTCGGCGACGGACTCGTGGATGCGCCGCTGTTCGGCCAGGGCGGCCTCATAGTCGACGAGCCCCGCCCTGACGATCTGTAGCCCAAGAGTGCTGGTCACGAATGCAGCCTAACCCCGCGGCCCGGCCAACTGGCCAGGGCAGGAATGTGTGGCTTCCGGACATAGTGATGCGTCGAAGTTCACACCTAGCGTGGTGCTCCCCACAGCTCTCCTCCGGAAAGAAGGGCACCGCCATGCCCAGGATGTTGCGCCTGATCCTGCCGTTGCTCGCGGTGGTCGCAGCCGCCACCGGCCTCACCGTCGCCGCCTCGCCCGCCTACGCCGCCAGCCTGACCAGCGTCGCGAGCTTCGGCTCGAATCCCGGCAACCTCACGATGTACAGCTATCGCCCGGACGGCATGCCCAGCGGCGCGCCGCTCGTGGTGGCGATGCACGGCTGCACCCAGAACGCCACCGACTACTTCACCAACGCGGGCTGGCGCAAGTACGCCGACCTGTGGAAGTTCGCCCTCGTCCTGCCCGAGCAGAAGTCGGCCAACAACTCCACCAGCTGCTTCAACTGGTTCGAGACGGGCGACACGGCCCGCGGCGGCGGCGAGGCGCTGTCGATCAAGCAGATGGTCGACTACGCCGTCGCCAACTACGGCGTGAACGCCTCCCGGGTCTACGTCACCGGCCTCTCCGCCGGCGGCGCGATGACCGCCGTGATGCTCGCCACGTACCCCGACGTGTTCGCCGGCGGCGCCATCATGGCCGGCATCGCGTACCGCTGCGCGACGTCGACGCTCAACGCGTACAGCTGCATGAACCCCGGCGTCGACAAGACCCCGGCGGCGTGGGGCGACCTGGTCCGCGCCGCGTACTCCGGCTACTCGGGCGCCCGCCCGCGGGTCGCGATCTGGCACGGCACCTCGGACACCACCGTCGCCCCGGCCAACGCCACCGAGCTGCGCGACCAGTGGACCAACGTGCTCGGCGTCTCCCAGACCCCGACCTCGACGGCGTCGCTGCCCGGCGGCACGTCGCTGTCCGACTACGGCGACAAGGTGAGGGTGTACCTCGTGTCCGGCATGACCCACGCCACACCCGTCGACCCGGGCAGCGCGACGGAGCAGTGCGGCACCGCCGGGACCTACTACAAGGACACCATCTGCTCGTCGTACTACCAGGCCAAGGACTGGGGCCTCGACAACGGCACGGCGTCGCCCACCGCGTCGCCGACCGCCTCGGCCTCCCCGACCGCGACCCCGACCCAGACCGCCGGCCCCTGTGTCCGCGCCTCGAACTACGCGCACGTCACCGCCGGCCGGGCCCACATGAGCGGCGGCTACGTCTACGCCAACGGCTCCAACCAGAGCATGGGCCTCTACAACGTGTTCACCACGCACGGCCTGCAGCAGACCGGGGCGAACTACTGGGTGATCGCCGACGCGCTCTGCTAGCGCCTGTTTCACGACTGGGGTCGGAGCGAGGCGGAGTCCAGATTTCGTCTGGCGTCGCCCCGCGGAAGCCAGGCTACCGGTGTTGTAACCGGGCTTCCGCGGGGTGGCGCCAGACGAAATCTGGGCCCGCCGCAGCCCGGCCTCAGTTGTGAAACAGGCGCTAGGAGCGGACCGCCCAGGCCAGGGCCTGCCGGACCGTCGGGTGGCGGAAGACGAAGCCGCGCTCGGTGAGCACTCCCGGCAGGACCCGCTGGCTGGCCAGGGCCTCGCCCGCGAACTCGCCCGCGACGGCGTGCAGCGCGAAGCCCGGCACCGGGAGCAGGTGCGGGCGGTGCAGCTCGGCGGCGAGGGCGGCGGCGAACTCGTCGTTGCGCACGGGCTCCGGGCCGGTGAGGTTGACCGGCCCGGAGACGTCGTGGTCGAGCAGGAACAGCACGGCCTCCAGCCAGTCCGGGAGCGAGATCCACGGCCAGTACTGCCGGCCGCTGCCCATCCGGCCGCCCCCGAACAGCTGGAACTGCAGGTACAACGGTTGCAGCAGCCCGCCCTCGCGTGCCAGCGGCAGGCCCGTGCGCAGCACCGCGACCCGCGTCCCGGCCGTCTCGGCGGGCTCGGTCGCGGCCTCCCACACCTTGCACAGGTCCGCGAGGAAGGTGTCGCCGGCCGGGGCGCGCTCGTCCACGGCCTCGTCGCCGGTGTCGCCGTAGTAGCCGACGCCCGACGCGTTGAGCAGCACCCGCGGGCGCGGCTCGGCGGCCGCGATCGCCCGCGCGAGGGTCCCGGTGCTGTCGACCCGGCTGTCCACCAGGGCCCGCTTGTACTGCGCGGTCCACCGCCGGTCGCCGACCCCGGCGCCGGCCAGGTTGATCACCGCGTCGGCCCGCTGGAGCAGTGCCGCGTCGACGACCTCGGCGACCGGGTCCCACTCCACCTCGTCGGCGGCGCCCGGCGGCCGGCGGACGAGCCGGGTCACCTCGTGGCCGGACCGGCGCAGGTGCGGCACCAGCCGCTTGCCGAGGAACCCGGACGCTCCCGCGATCACGATCTGCATGGGTCCCATCATTCCCGGAAAAGCCGAAGGGACGCCCCGCACCCGGCGGAACGTCCCTTCGATCGGGCGTGCGGGCCTACAGGCCCAGGTCGGCCTCGAAGTTGCCGGCCTCCAGCCGCTCCTTGACCGTGGTCAGGAAGCGGGCGGCGTCGGCGCCGTCGACGATGCGGTGGTCGTACGACAGGGCGAGGTACACCATCGACCGCGGCGCGATGATCTCGCCCAGGTCGGGGTCGTTGACGACGACCGCGCGCTTCACGACCGCGCCGGTGCCCAGGATGGCCACCTGCGGCTGGTTGATGATCGGCGTGTCGAACAGCGCGCCGCGGCTGCCGGTGTTGGTCAGCGTGAACGTGCCGCCGGTGATGTCGTCCGGGTTGAGCTTGTTGTTGCGGGTGCGGTCGGCCACGTCGGCGATGCGCTTGGCCAGGCCGCCGAGGTTGAGGTCACCCGCGTGCTTGATGACCGGGACGATCAGGCCCTTTTCGGTGTCGACCGCCATGCCCAGGTGCTCGGCGTCGTGGTACGTGACCGTACCGGCCTCCAGGTCGATCGAGGAGTTCACCGACGGGTGCACCCGCAGGGCCTCGACCGCGGCCAGGGCGAAGAACGGCAGGAACGACAGCTTCACGCCGTGGGTGGCCAGGAACTGGTCCTTGGCCTGCGCCCGCAGCTTCGCGACCCGGGTCACGTCGACCTCGACGACGGTCGTCAGCTGGGCCGAGATCTGCAGCGACTCGACCATGCGGCGGGCGATGAGCGCGCGCATGCGGGTCAGCTTCTGGGTCTGGCCGCGCAGCGGGCTCGGCGCCGCCTTCGGGGCCGCCGCCTTGGGGGCCGCAGCCGCGGGGGCGGCGGCCCCCAAGGCGGC